>CAYFZR010000051.1:0-27512 GCA_964347835.1 uncultured archaeon | reverse complement strand
CAGTAGGCGCATTCCAATTTTATGGTTGTAGGTCTCAAGTCTAATGAAAAATCACTTTTTTCAGTCTTAGTTACGATCAGTGTATCTATCTTTTCAATTTCTTTGATATCTGAGAATTTGGTGTTCAATAAATCTCGAAAATCAGCGAAACTATTGACTAAAACCTCAACAAACAGACCATGATCTCCAGCTGTATGATAGATCCTTTTAACCTCGCTTAAATCTGCTATTTCCTTCGCTATAGACTCTATGTTGCTGGGTTTGGTTGTGACCAACAAGAAACCGGTAATTAAATAGGGTAAAGCATCTGTGTTTATTTGTATGCCGAAGTTCTTGATGATTCTGAGGTCAATCATACGATCGACGCGACTGCGCACCGTAGGAGGTGTAACATTTAATTTCTGGGCAATAACACTGTAAGATGCCCGTCCATCTCTTTGTAGAAGATCTAGTATCTTAACGTCCAGTTCATCAAGATCCATGGAATTAAAAAAAATCAACTACTTCTTAAAAATTCCGGATGGAGGTGCCGAAAAGGTCGTACTTCAAGATTTCTAAAGAAAAAGAAATCGGAGAATTTCAATATGAACTAATGAACGTCCTCAGTAAAAGTAACCAAGGGCATAAATTTCTCTTCTACAGTTGTTATCTTTTGTTTTAGATCGTTTATATCGTCGTATGGTCCAAACGGTATGAAAGTCCTTTTTCCGAGAAGATATTTTATCAAAAATATAAGGAAATTCTCCTTGGGGCGAATTATACCCATTGGCTTTTCCCTAATTTTATAAACAAACTCTTTCACAGCGCTCTCGAATCTTTTGTACGATATCATTGCAATATATGGATATGCATCTTTTGGAACTTCGTTTATGACGCAAAGTTCGATTTGGTCTTTTAACTCTTTTTTTAGCAACCATAATTTGTTATTTAGATTTCTGCTTATTTTGCTCTCTCTAACTTCAGGATGGAGGCAGCAGCTACCACCAGGAGTTGCTGGAAGCATCAATTGAAAATCCTTAAAGTACTCCAAGAGAACTTTCATGCATTAAATAAGGGATTTATACTATATGATTTTTTGTTTTTGAAAATGAAAAAATATCTTGTTAATTTTTTTTCGTTCATAAATATAGTCTCAATTTTTCGTATACAGTGTTTCTCTCAACAGGTGCTCTACCGATATCTTTTATGATTCTAATCATCTCTTCTTTTTTTAAGTATTCTCCGTATCTTGCCCCCGCACTTCTTGATATGTTTTCTTCAAAAAGGGTTCCGCCAAGATCGTTTGCTCCGGCGTTAAGCATTAATTGAGCGAGTTTTTGACCTAATTTAACCCAAGACGCTTGTATATTCTTAATGTAACCTTCAAAAATAATTCTGGATAAGCATATTACCTTCAGATCCTCTGCTCCTGTAGCGCCAGGTCTTGCTTTATTGCTTTTGTAAAGATCGGTATTTTGATGTATGAAACTTAAGGGCACGAATTCCGTAAATCCACCGGTCTCTTTTTGAATCTCTTTTAACAACAATAGATGTCTTATTTTTTCCTTCGGGCCTTCTATGTGGCCGTACATCATGGTGCATGTGGTACGTATCCCTAATTTATGAGCAGACTTTATTATCTCAGCCCACTCATCCGTATTTATTTTTTTCGGACATATAACCGACCTAATTTCATCAAAAAGTATCTCTGCTGCAGTTCCAGGTATAGAATCTAAGCCAGCGCCTTTCAATATCTTCAAAACCTCTGTTATATTTAGATCAGATTTTTTTGCCATATAGTAGATTTCCATGGGAGAAAAGCCGTGTATATGTATATCCGGAAATTCTTGCTTTATTCTTTTAATCATACTTTCATAGTATGTTATATCAATGTCCGGATGCAACCCGCCTTGTATACAAATCTCTGTTATTTCAAGTTTCTTAGAATCTCTTACTCTTTGTAAAATCTCATCTATACTTAAAAAATAAGCCTCAGGATGGTTAGGTGCTCTTCTAAAAGCGCAGAAACTACAGTCGCCTACACATATGTTGGTGAAGTTGATGTTTCTGTTAACCACAAAACTAACGTAGTCTCCAACCTCTCTCTTCCTAACTAAATCTGCTGCTATTTGTAGCAATAAGAGTTCGGGCCCCTTAACATTCATTAAAGTGATGTAATCATCCTCTTTAAGCTTTTTTTTATCCATTACACGGTCAAGTAAAGATGCTATTAGAGGATCGACATGCTTAATAAGAAAATCAAACATCTAAGTTCCTCCGAAGCCTAATACATTTCTCATATATTTCTTTTGGAAGCCATTTCTCACTGATGAAATCATCATAAACTGGTAACCTTTCCTTTAAATTGAATCCTATCTCGCTAACTTTTATTTTTAATTCTTCGTAAGAAGGCCAAGGCTCTTCTGGATTGATGTAATCTAAAGTAAGAGGAGATACTCCTCCTAGATCATTAGCCCCCGATAGTAAGGCTATTTGAAATAAATCCGGATTTAAATTCGGCGGAAATTGAATGTTCGCTTCTGGGAAAATTAACCTTGAGAGAGATATTATTTTGAGCGTTTTTAGCCTGTCTGGCTCAGTTCTATTTTCAAAGGGAGTTTTCGGTTTTGGTTTGAAATTTTGAATGATTATCTCCTGTATGTGTCCGTATCTTACTTGTAATTTTTTTATCTCATAGAGAGACTCTACTATATCAACGTTTGACTCCCCTATTCCTATCAATAAGCCAGTCGTAAATGGGATTCTTAGCCTTCCAGCGTTTTCAATGGTTTTTAGGCGTAATTTTGGATCTTTTCCTGGACTCTCGTTATGTGCTGAGATTTTTGCTGTAGTCTCCAACATGAGACCCAAACTTGCATTGTACTCTTTCAACATCTTTAACTCGTCGTAATCGCATATTCCTATGTTTGTGTGACACAAAAGTGCGGAATTTTCATGTATATTTTTGCATATATCGTATACGTATTCTATAAGGTAATCATAACCAATTTTTTTGAGTTTTCTCCTAAATTCTGGTATTTCTTCAGGCTTTTCTCCAGTACTAATCAGTGCCTCTTTACAGTCCTTCTTCTCTGCCTCCTTCAAAATATTATTTACCTCCTCTAAATTCATGAGAAGGGCTTCATCAGAATCTATATCTCTTCTAAAACCACAGTAATAACATCTGTTCCTACATACATTAGTTATGGGTAAAAAGATGTTTTTTGAAAAGGTTATCTCGTTCTTATTCTTTATAAAAATCTCTCTAGCAGTTGAAAACAAAAGATCTATTGCGTGAAGGTCAGAATCAAGGAGTGAAAGAGCATCCTCCTTTGATAGTTCTTTACCCTCCTTTAACCTCCCACATAAGTCTGTAATATCTTTAAATAACATGCTAATTATTATTCGATGAAAACCTTTATATCTTGTTCTAATTCTAGGTTGTTCGGAGGTGTTGGTGGTGGTAAGTTTTGGCATCGAATTCGTCCCAGGCGAACCTATCATAAATCTCGTGAAATATGTATCAGATGCTGAGAAGAGTGGTTTTCAATACTGCTGGATAACAGACCACTACAATAACAGAGACGTTTACGTCACTCTTAGTACCTTGGCACAGTGGACATCCGAGATTAAACTCGGCACAGGAGTAACGAACCCTTATACAAGAACAATTGCTCAAACAGCCTCCTCGATATTAACGGTGGACGAACTCTCGCATGGTAGAGCAGTTCTGGGCATAGGTCCAGGTGACAAAGCTACTTTTGATGCATTAGGGATAGAATGGATAAAACCCGTGACTACGATAAGAGAATCTGTCGCGGCATTAAGAGATCTTTTAACTGGAAAAGCAACTAAAGTAGAAGGAGATGTAATCAGCTTAAAGGGAGCGAGACTGGCTGTTAAAGCAACATCCCCTAATATACCGATTTACCTCGGTGCTCAAGGACCGCAGATGTTAAAAACAGCAGGAGAAATTGCTGAAGGAGTTCTCATAAATGCGTCTCATCCCAAAGACTTTGAATTTGCGATCGAGAAAATTGAAGAAGGGGCTAAAATCGCTGGAAAATCCTCAAAAGATATCGATGTGACCGCATATGCATGCTTTTCATGCGATAAAAATGCTGAAAAGGCTATGAACGAAGCCAAGATAGTGGTTGGATTCATCGTGGCAGGGTCTCCACCAATGGTTTTGGAGAGGCACGGAATTGATTTGGAGGCTGCGGAAAAAGTTAGCGGTGCCATTGCGAAATTCGACTTCCCAGCGATTATGGGCTCAGTAGACAGCGATATGATGGAGGCATTCTCGATCTACGGAACACCTGACGATTGCGTCGATAGAATAAACGAACTATTGAAGATAGGGGTTTCTCAAGTGGTAGTAGGATCTCCCATAGGACCGGATAAATCTAAATCCATAAAGTTGATTGGAAAAGAGATCATACCCAAATTCTAATCCCCTATTTATTTTTTAACCATGAAAAATACTGTCTTAATACCCTTAAACTCACTGTCTAAATGTAAAACAAGGTTATCTGATGTACTGATTGAAGAAGAGAGAAAAGAGTTTACCATGGCGATGTTAAACGATGTCTGCAGTGTATTTTTTGATTTTGGATTAGAAATTTATATTGTTACACCGGAAAAAAATATTAAACCAGAATATAAAGCGGATATATTTTATGATGCCTCCGATTTAAATAGCGCTCTCATAAATGCAACTAAAAATATAGAGGCGGACGCAAGCATTATAGTTCCCGCTGATGTTCCTCTAATAAAAAGATTCCATATTGAAAAGATTATGGAAATGGGCTCTGACAAAGAAGTTATTATCGTTCCTTCACGGGCGGGTGGAACATCGATGTTATATAGGTCTCCTAAGAATGTTATAGATCCGCTTTTCAATGGTATAAGTTTTTTCAGACATTTAAAACTTCTAAAAAAGAAAAAATTGAGATACGCTATTTATGATTCTTTTTTACTATCAGTTGATGTGGATACGAAACAAGATTTTGTTGAGGTGCTGATACATGGTGAAGGTACGAGAACCTACGAGTACCTCATGGATATTGGTTTTGAAATATCCTTTGAAGAGGAGGGAAGACCGTTTATAAGTAGAGAAATTTAAAAGGGTTATTCTCTCTTCCTAACGACTATAAACTCGTCTATGTCCGTGATATCGTCTATTTCAACTTCTTCCCTTTTCATTACGATCCTCACGTTCTGTGTCGAAGGATCTAACGTTATTGCCTCTAGTTCACCGAGAAATGTTCCATCATCTCTGATGACCGGAGGACCAACTTTTAATGGTCTCTTTGATGCATATAGTAAGGAAAAACCTCCAAGGAAGAGCAATATGCCGGGCAGTAGAATAAGAATCAGAGAGAGATAAAAAGCCTCTACTGTGAACATGGCCTGCTCTTTCAGTATATCTTTGGCTACTCCTGCGTAGTAACTAGCAATGGCTATTAAGACCAACCCGAAAACTACTTGCAGAACTCCTATTATACGTTGGATAGTCATGTCATTACCTAGTCATCTAATTTTTTATATTTTTTTACCAAAACTATGTTATCAAAATATATATAAACACTAATAAGTAAGATTTTACTAATTCGAGATACTAAGTTGTTTTTAAAAAATGGGAGGGATTTAAGTGGCAAAAAAAATTGATTCTGTGGAACTCTTTAAACATGTCTCTCTTGCATGGGCATACGGCGTAGGAATGGCAACAATTGATAATCCAAAAATGATTAAGGAAATATTTTCAAATTCAGGAGATTATTGGCGAGCATACCAAAAAAAGAAATCAAATATCGAGATAAAAAAAGGTAGTCCCTTTGAAGTAGTTAAAAATTATATCGAAGATTGTAAAAAGGAGGGATACATGAGCAAAGAGGACAATATAACTGGAGACGATAAAGAAATGAAGTTAGAACACTACAGTTGCTTTTACAGACCGTTATGCGTTGACTTGGAAAACAAAAAATTGCCAGTAATGTGCGTCCGTTTAGCCGTGCTCAGGAATGTAATCCATTCTGGAAGTGAGGAAGATTACAAATCAGCAGTAATTGTAGGTAAAAATTTATGCACCGGCATTCTCACCACCGAACCTCCAAAAGAACTGACGGAGGAAGAAGTGGAGGGCCTTCTAGATGTTACAATGGGTTTAAAAAAAGAATAATCTCTATTTCAAAGAGAAATGAAACGTAAAAAAGAAAAAATTTTTCTGAGTTGTCTTATCCCAACTTAAAATTTGAGAACATTACTACTCCGATTATATCTCCTTCCTTTATCTCCCCGTCTGCGCCTGCCAAAAATAATGCATAGTCCGCGCTTCTTACTTTTTCTATTGGCTGAACCAATTCTTCTCCTACCGCTATTAAATGACCTACAGGATGTCTACCGTAGGCTGAGATAGTTAAAAATGTATTTGCCGGTATTTCAATCTTCTCAATTTTGATAGGTTTCGCCTCTCACGTCAAAAATCTCACGTCTTCCAAGGCAACTACGTAACAAATTCCGGCCCTTGGTTCGGGAGAAACGTTGAGACAGAAATCTGCCGTTATATCTTCTCTCTTTATTTCTACACCTACCGCTTCGAGGCGGTGTCTTGCAATCTTCGGTTTTACCCTAGCCTCGAAGTATTTAGCATCTTTCCTCATCTTCTCAGGAATATCTATAACCCTCTTTTCATCCTCCAAGAGTATCCCTCCTAATAGAAAGTTTAGTATTGGCTAAATAAGTGTTTTGATAGTAAAATTTTTAGGGTTATAGTTACCCAATATATAGAGAAAAAAAAATTTGAGATAAGTAATTCGATGACTTCGCTAAAAGCATAAGACTTAAGTATGGGTTTGGTAGTGATGCACCCAAACCCGTCGTAGCTCAACGTGGCAGAGCGGGGGACTGTAGATCCTCAGGTTGCCGGTTCAAATCCGGCCGACGGGACCATGCATCTGACTCCACAAGATATAAATATTAAGAGTAAACATCCGAGGGTATGGCGGCCATAGCGAGGGGGATACACCCGGTCCCGTCCCGATCCCGGAAGTAAAGTCCCTCAGCGATATGGACTGTACTGTAGTGCGCGAGCCTACGGGAACTCCATGGCGCTGCCAACCCTCTAAAGCCCTGGTAGTGTAGTTCGGCCTATCATTCGGGCCTGTCGAGCCCGTGACCCGGGTTCAAATCCCGGCCAGGGCGCCAATAGAATAGAATTGGAGAGTTTGGAAACGGGGGATGTAAGGTTAGAAACTATAACATTCATTTTCCCATAGAAGGCCAAAACACTTTCAAAATCGGGGCCCGTAGCTCAGTTTGGGTAGAGCATCGGCCTTTTAAGCCGGGTGTCGCGGGTTCAAATCCCGTCGGGCCCACCATGGAGAGATCTAAAAAAGGTAGTTAAAATTTCTTTTGGAGGTTGGATATGCTAAAAAAAGTAGACGTGCTAATCCATGAGTTGGTGCCCAAGCACGAAATAACATCGCCAGAAGAAGTTGAGAAAATAAAAAAACAATTTGGCATTGAACTCTCACAACTTCCAAGGATGTTGAGTAAAGATCCCGCAGTTAAAGCTATAGGTGCAAATCCCGGCGATGTGATAAAAATAACAAGACCAAGTCCCACCGCCAAAGAAATATCCGTTTACAGACTTGTTATAAAGGAATGAAATGGAGGTTTGAGATATTTGAGTATGTCAATTTTAGCTGATGTATTCTTTAAGGAACTGCCCCTAGTAAGGCAACAATTGGATTCTTTTAACAATTTTTTAGAACACAAGCTACAAATGATTGTGGATGAAGTAGGTACAATCGAAACCAACATTGAAGACTACCATGTAAGTCTGGGTAGGATAATTGTAGATAGACCGTCTGTAAAGGAGACCGATGGTTCTATCACAAGATTGTTTCCGAATGAGGCAAGATTAAGAAATTTAACTTATGCGGCGCCGCTTCGCATGGAATTCAAGGAAGTTTTAGACGAGATAGAAAACCTAGAAACCTTGAATATTGGCATGATGCCGATTATGATTAAATCTAAACTTTGTAACTTGCACGGTTTAAATGAAAAAGAAGTAATAAAGGCAAGTGAAGACCCCCTTGACCCAGGTGGATATTTTATCGTTAACGGATCAGAAAGAGTAGTTGTAACGATCGAAGATTTAGCGCCCAATAGAATACTGGTAGAACAAGAGGAAAAATATAAAGCTAAGATAGAGGTTGCTAAGGTCTTTTCAAAACACAGAGGGCTCAGGGTGCTAAACTTAATTGAGCGAAGGAAAGATGGACTCATTTATGCGTCCTTTCCAGCGGTTCCCGGACAGGTACCGTTGGTAGTTCTTCTCCGAGCCTTAGGCATCGAAAGAGATCAGGAGATAGTAGATGCAATATCTGACGATCCCGATATAATCTTATCATTTCTTCCAAACTTAGAAGAATTCAAAGAACCTTACAGCCAAGAAGATTGCATTGACTATATCGGAAAAAGAGTGGCAGCAGGACAGATGCAGGAGTATAGGTTGCGTAGAGCAGGACAAGTAGTTGACCAATATCTTCTACCTCATCTTGGGACTACACCGGAGGATAGAAAGAGAAAGGCTCTCTATCTTAGCAGGATGGCTGAAATGGCAATAGAACTTCATTTAAATAAAAGGATTCCAGACGATAAAGATCACTATTCTAATAAGCGCTTACGTTTGACAGGAGATCTAATGGAAGATCTTTTCAGAATGGCGTTTCTTACTCTTGTAAAGGACGTCCGATATCAACTGGAAAGGATAAATATGAGAGGAAGAGAGCCGGCGATAAGGTCTGCGGTAAGACCTGATGTGCTTACCGATAGGATGCAACATGCCCTTGCTACAGGTAATTGGGTCGGAGGCAGGTCAGGTGTTAGTCAGTTACTCGATAGAACGAATTTTACTTCAGCGTTATCTCATTTAAGGAGAGTGGTCTCGCCATTAAGCAGAAGTCAGCCCCATTTCGAGGCAAGAGATCTTCACCCCACTCATTGGGGAAAGATATGTCCAAATGAAACTCCTGAAGGTCCTAACTGTGGACTGGTTAAGAATTTTGCCATTATGAGCGAAGTTTCTACCGGATCGGATGAAAAAGCCGTTGAGCATATGTTATTTGAGTTGGGCATGGAGCCCATAAAATAGGTGGTGAAAATGTCGCACGAAATATCTGATTTTGATATCGAAACAGTCGAAGCTATAGAGGCTCCAAAATATAAGCCTGCGAAAGTATATTTAAACGGAAAATTAGTTGGTTTTCATTCTGATCCCATTGAGTTTGTAACCAATATAAGGAAAAAAAGGAGAGAGGCTTTATTATCCAATCAGTTAAACGTCACTTATTACACCGAAACTAATGAAGTCCAGATAAATGTCGACTCAGGAAGGGCTAGACGCCCCCTTATCGTGGTGAAAGACGGAGTGTCTGAATTAACTGAAGAACATCTCGAAAAACTCATCAATGGAGAGATTGGTTGGAAAGATTTGTTAGAGGAAGGAGTGATAGAATATATGGATGCCGAAGAAGAAGAAAACTGCTTAATTTCAATCTCACTAGAAGAGCTTTCGAGAGGACATACCCATCTTGAGATAGCTCCTTCCGCAATACTTGGAATATGCGCCGGTTTAATACCTTATCCTGAACACAATTCTTCTCCTAGAAATACCATGGGTGCAGCAATGGCAAAACAAGCCATAGGAACTTATGTTAGTAATTATCTTGTCAGATTTGATACTAGAGGACATCTGCTTCATTACCCACAGTTTCCCATTGTAAAGACAAAATTCTCAGATTTGGTTCACTTAGATCAAAGACCAAAAGGGCAAAACTTCGTGGTAGCAGTAATGTCTTATCAAGGATACAATATGGAGGACGCTCTAGTACTCAATAAATCCTCTGTTCAAAGAGGGTTGGGCAGATCTACTTTCTTCCGTGTATATGAAGCAGAAGAAAGAAGGTATCCTGGAGGACAGGAAGATAAGTTTGAGGTTCCTCCTGAAGACGTGAGAGGATTTAGATCAGATGACGAATACACCCGTATCGGAGAGGACGGTATTGCAGAAGTAGAATTGGAGGTAAATAGCGGAGAAGTCTTGATGGGTAAGACAAGTCCTCCAAGGTTCCTAGAAGATATTGATGAATTTGGCTTACCAATAGAGAAGAGACGAGAGACCTCTGTTACGGTTAGACACGGTGAAAAAGGTGTTGTTGATAGGGTAATGATAACAGAGACCTCGGAAGGTAATAAGCTGGTCAGACTAAAAGTTAGAGATGAACGTATACCAGAATTAGGAGATAAGTTCGCATCAAGACACGGACAAAAAGGAGTGATCGGTCTCCTTGCGTCTCATGAAGACATGCCTTTCACAGAAGATGGCCTAGTGCCTGATCTAATAATAAACCCTCATGCAATACCTTCAAGAATGACGGTAGGCCAAGTTTTAGAGATGATAGCCGGTAAATCGGGCTCTTTAGAAGGAAGAAGAGTAGATGGAACTGCTTTTGAAGGAGAAGACGAATTAAAACTAAGAAAAACACTAGAATCCCATGGTTTCAAACACAACGGAAGAGAAGTACTCTATGACGGTATTACAGGCAAGATGATAGAGGCAGAGATATTTGTTGGTATTGCGTACTATGAGAAACTGCATCATCTTGTAGCAAGTAAGATTCATGCCCGATCTAGGGGGCCTTTACAGGTTCTTACAAGGCAACCAACCGAGGGACGTGCTAGAGAAGGCGGTCTAAGGTTTGGGGAGATGGAAAGAGACTGTCTAATAGGCCATGGTGCATCAATGCTCCTCAAAGAAAGATTGTTAGACGAATCAGACAAATATTCTGTTCTTGTTTGTGGAAAATGCGGTAACATAGCGGTTCAGGACTTTAAATCTTTACGAGTTTATTGTCCATTACACGGAGAGCACGGAGACATATATCTCGTGGAGATGTCTTACGCATTCAAACTTCTTCTTGATGAGTTACGCGGACTTTGCGTGGTTCCAAGGCTTGTATTGGGCGATGTTGTATAGGTGAGATAAATGGCAAGCATGCGTAAGAGGATATCGGAAATCGACTTTGAATTGTTGCCCCCAGAAGAAATAAGAAATATTTCAGTTACACCAATAATAACCGCTGATACTTACGATGAGGACGGGTATCCTATAGATAAGGGATTAATGGATCCAAAACTAGGGGTTATTGATCCTGGATTGCGGTGTAGAACTTGTGGTGGTAGAGTAGGAGATTGTCCAGGACATTTCGGACATATAGATCTTGCAGCACCAGTAATTCATGTTGGGTTTTCCAATCTTATTTACAAGTTTCTCCTATCAACTTGTAGAAAATGCAGTAGGCTACTCCTTTCTGAAGAAGAAATTGAAAAATTCAAAGAAGAGATGGGCTCGCTCAAGAAAAAAGGTTTTGATCCCTATATAATCAGGGACGATGTCTACAAACAAGCCAGAAAGACAAAAAAGTGTCCACATTGTGAGGAAGTCCAAGGGGAAATAAAATTTGAAAAGCCAACCACGTTTTTCGAGGATAGCAATAGATTGACATCCAGTGATGTAAGGGATCGTTTAGAAAGAATGAGTAACGAAGATGCTGAATTGTTAGGGGTTAACACAAAAGTATGTAGACCTGAATGGATGGTTTTAAGAGTTTTACCCCTACCTCCGGTTACTGTTCGGCCCTCTATTACTTTAGAGTCGGGGGAAAGATCAGAGGATGATCTAACTCATAAACTCGTCGATATACTCAGAATAAACCAAAGATTAAGAGAAAATAAAGAAGCAGGCGCTCCTCAATTAATTATAGAAGATCTTTGGGAACTCTTGCAGTACCACGTAACCACTTATTTCAACAATGAGGTTTCAGGCTTACCCCCGGCGAGACACAGATCTGGGCGTCCTTTAAGAACCTTGAGTCAAAGATTAAAAGGGAAGGAGGGGAGATTTAGGAGCAATCTCTCAGGTAAAAGGGTGAATTTTTCGGCTAGAACAGTTATTTCTCCAGATCCAAACATAAGCATAAATGAAGTCGGAGTTCCTGACGTTATGGCCAAAGAACTTACCATTCCAATAAGAGTTACGGCAAACAATATCGATGAAATTAAAAAGTTAGTAATTAATGGACCTAATAAATATCCCGGCGCCAATTACGTCATTAGGCAAGATGGAAAAAGAATTAAACTTTCTGAGAACAACACAGAAAAAATCGCGGAAGAACTTGAGTACGGAATGATTGTTGAGAGGCACCTTTTGAACGGGGACATCGTACTCTTCAACCGTCAACCCTCTCTGCATAGAATGTCTATTATGGCTCACAGAGTTGTGGTAATGCCCTACAAGACTTTTAGACTCAATCTCTGTGTGTGTCCTCCTTACAACGCTGATTTTGACGGAGATGAGATGAATCTTCATGTGATTCAAGGAGAGGAGGCTAAAGCAGAGGCAGAGGTTTTAATGAGAGTAGAAGAGCATATACTTTCACCCAGATTCGGAGGTCCAATAATAGGCGGAATTCATGATCATATATCCGGCGTTTATCTGTTGACGAGAAAAGATTCCTTTTTTACAAGAGAAGAGGCCCTGACAATGCTCAGAGGCGCTAACATTAAGGGAAATTTACCTGAACCAATTCTAATAGAGGATGACGTTCCCCTGTGGTCTGGAAAGCAGATATTTAGCTTTTTATTGCCAGACGATCTGAATATATCTTATAAGGGAAAGAGTTGTCAAAAGTGTATAGAATGTAAAGAAGAAGAATGTCCTAACGAGGCGTATGTGAAGATAGAGAATGGAGAAATAAAATCTGGCGCGTTAGACGAGCGATCCTTTGGAGCTTTTGCAGGCGTTTTACTTGAGGAGATTATAAAAGATTATGGTGTTGATAAGGCTAGAGAATTTTTAGACGTGGCTTCTAGACTAGTCCTCTTTGCCCTCATGAAAAAGGGCTTTACAACAGGAATTGATGATGAAGACATCCCTCAAGATGCTATGGAAAGAATAGAGGAAGTATTAAATCTATCAGAAGAAACTGTGGTAGAATTAATCGAGGCATACGATCAAGGAATATTAGAACCGTACCCAGGAAGAAGCCTTAGCGAAACCTTAGAACTTCGGATTATGCAAGAATTGGGAGCGGCAAGAAATAAGGCTGGAGAAATCGCTGAAGAATATCTAGGATCTGAAAATCATGCAGTAATAATGGCACGCACAGGGGCAAGAGGAAGTATTCTAAATTTAACGCAGATTTCTGGTAGTGTTGGACAACAGTCGGTGAGGGGTGAGAGAGTTCACAGAGGATACAGGGATAGAACATTACCTCACTTTAGACAGTGGGATCTTAGACCTAGGGCAAGAGGATTCGTTAGATCTAGTTACAAAAAAGGATTAGATCCGATTGAGTTCTTTTTCCATGCCATGGGCGGAAGAGAAGGACTTGTTGATACCGCTGTAAGAACTTCTCAGAGTGGATACATGCAGAGGAGACTCATAAATGCGCTACAAGACTTGAAGGTAGAGTACGACAGCACCGTCAGAGATAGCAGAGGTGTAATCGTATCGTTTAGAGCCGGTGAAGATGGAGTAGATCCTTCCAAAAAAGAGTGGGAGAGGACAATAAACGTGAAAGAGATCGTGGCAAAGGTAACGGGTGAAAAGAAATGAAAGACCTCGATGAAAGATTAAAGCAGTTGGAGGAAGAACTCCCGGTTAAGGTTGTTGACGAACTTCGTAGTGCCTTAGATAGAAAGAAAATTACTAAAAAGAAATTTGATCAGATTGTTAATGAATTAAAGATGAATTATCAAAAATTAATGGTAGAACCCGGAGAGGCCGTAGGAATCATTGCAGCACAGTCAATCGGAGAGCCAAGCACACAAATGACGATGAGAACGTTTCATTATGCTGGAGTGGCTGAATTAAACGTTACTCTTGGATTGCCCCGCCTGATTGAGATTGTAGATGCTAGAAAAAAGCCTTCAACACCAATGATGACGGTTTATCTTGAAGAAGAATACAAACGCGATAGAAAGAAGGCAAAAGAAGTTGCCGATAACATAAGGAAGACAACAGTGGAAGTCATGGCTCTTAGTATAGAGACAGATGTAATAAATTCTCGTATAGTAATGGAATTTGATAAGAGTGAAGTGGAAAGAGCGGAAATCGACTACAAAGAGTTTATTAAACGTATAAAGAGGAGTATTAAGAAGATAGAGGTATCCTTAGATGAAACAGAAGAGAGAGTTATTGTTACATTAGATGTTTCTGGGAAATCAATTCAAGAGATTAGAAACTTGGGAGTTGATGTCAAAAACATACAAATGAAGGGTATAACTGGTGTAGAAAGAGTTGTTATAAGAAAAAAAGAAGATGAATTCGTCGTATATACTGAAGGCTCGAACTTAGCGGAAATCCTGAAGATGGATCATGTTGATAAAATTAGAACCAAGACAAATGATATTGCAGAAATTGAGAAGGTCTTGGGTATTGAAGCGGCTAGAAATGCAATTATCAATGAGATAATGGATACTCTTGAGGAACAAGGTCTTATGGTGAATATAAGGCACATAATGTTAGTAGCAGACATGATGACTGTGGATGGTGAAGTAAAAGCAATAGGGAGGCATGGTGTTAGCGGAGAGAAATCTAGCGTCCTGGCAAGAGCGTCCTTTGAAGTTACTGTTGATCACTTGTTAAATGCCGCAGTGCATGGAGAAGTTGACAGATTAGGAGGTATCACGGAAAACGTCATTGTTGGACAGCCTGTTACCATTGGAACAGGAATTGTAGAACTTCTAATGGAACCCTATAAGATTAAAGAAACACGTAGTGTAGTGGAGGAGAAGCAAGATGAGCATTAGTAGAGCAATTAAATTAGCTGCAGACACCGGAAAGGTTACACTTGGATATAAAAGTACTTCAAATGCAGTCAAATTTAAAAGTGCGAAACTTGTTGTTATAGCCAGTAATTGCCCTCCACCCCTTAGAAAAGATATTGAAAGATATGCAAAAATATCTTCAATACCTGTTTTAAATTTTGACAAGACTCGGCTTGAATTAGGTCCTTTATGCGGAAGGCCCTTCGGAGTATCGGTATTGGGAGTAATTGATCCTGGCGAGTCGGACATATTAAATCTATCAAAGGAGGCTGCCGAATGGGAGAAGTCAAGTTAACTACAGAAGGCATCAAATACATTGCTCTTTTTGAAAGTTTGACAGGTGCCGTAACAAAAGATTGTGTGATAGATGAAGATAATGATCGCGTGATATTTGTTGTTAAGAAAGGAGACGTAGGTCTCGCCATAGGGAAGAGGGGGGTTAATATAGCAAGAGTTAAAAAAACCATTGGCAAAAATGTAGAAGTCATAGAACACTCAGAAGATCCAGTAGAATTTGTTAAAAACCTTTTTACTCCAATTAAGATAAAAAATGTTAATATAATGGACAAAAAAGAAGGTAAAACTATTGCATTAATCGATGTTTACGAAAGGGATAAAGGACTTGTCATAGGGAAGGGAGGAAAAAATATAAAGAAGGCAAAGATGTTGGTTAGACGGCACCACAACATCGATGATGTGCAAATAACTTAGCAAGTGTAAAAGGTGCAAGATATGGCAAGGAAGAGTAGAGGCATGCACGCAGCTCGAAAGTTGAAGTCTAGAAGGCAAAAATTCAGATGGAAGGACATATATTACAAGAGAAGGATGCTATTACTAGATGAGAAGGCAGATCCCTTAGAAGGCTCTCCTCAAGGCAGAGGAATCGTAATAGAAAAGGTTGGCGTTGAGGCAAAGCAACCTAATTCGGCTATAAGAAAATGTGTGAGGGTCCAATTGATAAAAAATGGAAGGCAAATTACCTGTTTTGCTCCCGGAGATGGCGCTATTAATTATATTGACGAACATGATGATGTCATAGTAGAAGGTATAGGGGGAGCTAGAGGGAGAGCCAAGGGAGATATTCCTGGTGTAAGATGGAAAGTAGTGAAGGTAAATAATGTTCCCCTCGTAGAACTAGTCAGAGGTAGGAAAGAGAAACCGAGGAGATAAATATGCTCGCTTTCAAAAAGTGGAATGCAACTGAGATAGAGATAAAAGATCCTGGTTTAGAGAAATATATGAACTTGGAGACGAAGATGGTGCCTCACACGGGGGGCAAGCATAGCCAGAAAAGGTTCCAGAAGGCAGATATATGGATTATCGAGAGACTAATCAACAAAATCATGAGATCAGAAGAAAACTCAGGCAAAAAACATCTTGCATACAATGCGGTAAGAGAGGCATTTGAAATCATACACAAGAATACCAAGAAAAATCCAATGCAAGTTCTTGTAGATGCATTAACTAATGCCGGTCCCAGAGAAGAGACAACAAAACTCAAATATGGAGGTATTGTATACCAACAAGCAGTAGATGTTGCCCCCCAAAGAAGGGTTGATACTGCGTTAAT
Organism: uncultured archaeon; assembly: GCA_964347835.1. GTDB lineage: Archaea > CAYFZR01 > CAYFZR01 > CAYFZR01 > CAYFZR01 > CAYFZR01. Next base: position 11,065 of record CAYFZR010000051.1, on the reverse strand, counting down.
GCTAATAGCATTGGGTGCGAAAAAAGCATCATTCGGTAATAAAAAAAGTTTTTCAGAATGCTTGGCTAATGAGATAATAGGGGCATCTGAATACGACGCGAGATTTTTCTCAATACAGAAGAAAGATGAAATAGAACGGATAGCCAAATCATCTCGCTAATTAAAAAATTTTCTGAGGGATGAATATTGAGTAGACGTGGAAGGATGATTGATAAGATCAAGAGTCTCATGCGCGTACCCGATCACATTAGAAATATCGGGATAGTTGCGCACATAGATCATGGAAAGACGACGCTCTCTGATAATCTGTTGGCAGGAGCGGGTATGATATCGGAAGAATTAGCAGGAACCCAGTTATTTTTAGACTTTGATGAACTAGAACAGGCAAGAGGAATAACAATAGACGCTGCCAACGTTTCAATGGTTCATGAATATACCGGAGGAGAGTACCTCATAAACCTAATAGATACTCCAGGTCACGTAGACTTTGGTGGAGACGTAACTCGAGCTATGAGAGCAGTGGATGGCGTTGTAATAGTGATATGTGCTGTAGAAGGCGTAATGCCTCAAACAGAAACGGTATTGAGACAGGCATTGAAAGAAAGGGTTAAACCAGTACTCTTTATAAATAAGGTAGATCGTCTCATAAAAGAACTCAAATTAACACCCGAACAAATGCAAAATAGATTTTTGGAGATAATTTCTGAGGCAAATAACCTTATAAAAAGCATGGCTCCTGAAGAGAAAAAAAGCGAATGGATTGTTAAAGTAGAAGACGGAACCGTAGCCTTTGGTTCTGCATATCAAAAATGGGCTATAAGTGCCCCTTATATGCAAAAGGAGGGCATTACCTTTAAAGAGATAATAGAGCAAGTAAAGGAGGGCAAGCTAAAGGAATTGCAAAATAAAGCATCTCTGAATAAAGTTTTGCTCGATATGATAATAAAACATCTTCCTCCTCCAATCACAGCACAGCCCCTTAGAATACCAAAGATATGGCCTGGAGACAACAACGCGGATATTTTCAAGGCGATGCAGACTTGCGATCCTAGCAGTCCCTTGGCAATGATGGTGACAAGCATAACCATAGATCCTCATGCGGGAGAGGTTGCTACTGGCAGGGTATTTAGCGGCACGATTAAAAAAGGACAGGGGGTCTATATGATTAACGCAATAAGAGAGAGCAGAATACAACAAGTGGGAGTTTACATGGGACCTGAGAGAGTTAATGTGGAAGAAGTTCCTGCTGGAAATATAGCTGCTGTCGTAGGAATTAGCGATGTTAAAGCTGGCGAGACCATATGTGATCCTGAATATCGCATAGAAGGATTTGAAGAGATTGTGCATATATCCGAGCCTGTTGTAACAGTAGCCGTAGAGGCCAAAGATATGAAAGACCTTCCAAAGCTTATAGAGGTACTTAGACAAGTAGAAAAAGAAGATCCAACCATAAAGGTCGAGATAAACGAAGAGACTGGGGAGCACCTGATATCAGGGATGGGTGAGTTGCACCTTGATGTGACCACTTATAGGATTACCAGAGACAAAAAAATAGAACTTGAGGTTTCAGAGCCTATTGTTGTATATAGGGAGACTGTAGAAGATATTTCTCCTGAAATAGAAGGCAAATCACCAAATAAACATAATAAACTTTATTTTGTAATCGAACCTTTAGAAAAAGAGGTTTACACCGCACTTGTAGGGGGGGAGATAAAGCCAGGTAGAGTAAAGAGTCCAAAAGAACTAAGAGGGACCTTAGTCGAGCTTGGTATGGGTAGAGACGAGGCCAGAAGCGTAGTAGATATATACCGAAATAACATTCTCTTAGATATGACTAAGGGAATTCAACATTTGAACGAGGTCATGGAGTTGGTGGCAGAAGCGTTCCATGAGGCAATGGATGGAGGCCCCGTATCAAGGGAAAGGGTAGTTGGTGTTAAGGTTAAATTAGTAGACGCAACCCTTCATGAAGATGCCATTCATAGAGGTCCTGCTCAGATAATTCCAGCGGCGAGATCTGCCATGCTAGCGGGAATGCTAGGAGCAGAGGATATAATCCTGGAACCAAAACAATATCTCTTTATACACGTGCCCCAAGACTACCTTGGATCTGTGACAAGAGAGGTCCAAAGTAGAAGAGGTCAAATACTAGATATCGAACAGGAGAGGGATATGGTAATGCTTAAAGCAAAGGTGCCTGTTTCAGAGATGTTTGGATTCGCAGGAGATATAAGATCTGCTACAGAAGGTAGAGTGCTATGGTCAACCGAGTTCGCTGGCTTCGAAAAGCTTGCCGAAGATCTACAAGATGATGTAATCAGAGAAATAAGGAATCGAAAGGGTCTTAAACCAGAGCCACCTACTCCCGAATCATTATTAAGTTAGCAGGAGGGAAAAATATGGGTTTCGTTAGCAAAGGAGAAGTGAAGGCTGGACAAAAACCCCACCTTAACTTGGCGTTTATTGGTCATGTAGACCACGGAAAATCAACCATCGTAGGTAGGGTACTGTACGAGACAGGAGTGATCTCTGACCATGATTTAAAAGACGAGGCAGGATCATTTAAATTTGCCTGGATTCTTGATAGACTCAGAGAAGAAAGGGAAAGAGGTGTAACGATTGATTTAACACATATAAAATTCGAGACCGATAAATACTACTATACTATAGTAGACTGTCCAGGACACAGAGATTTCGTTAAAAACATGATTACAGGAACTTCTCAGGCAGATGCAGCAGTTCTAGTTGTAGCGGCCGACGATGGAGTAATGCCTCAAACTAGAGAGCACGCATTCCTGGCGAGAACTTTAGGGGTAACTCAACTTATCGTTTCGATAAACAAGATGGATCTTGTCAAATGGGACGAGAATAGATACAAAGAAGTAAGAGACGATGCGGAGAGATTGTTGAAAGTTTTAGGTTTCAAAACAGATCAAATACCCTTCATTCCTATGGCTGCTTTGGTGAGCAAAGAGAACGTAATTGACGGTAAGAGTGATTGGTACGATGGACCCACATTAATGGAAGCTTTTGATGCGGTGACTCCACCAGAAAAGCCTGTGCAACTTCCTCTTAGAATACCGATACAGGATGTATACAGCATTACTGGCGTTGGTACCGTACCCGTAGGCAGGGTGGAAACTGGCGTACTGAAAGTTGGAGAGAAAGTGGTATTTGAGCCTGCTGGCGTCTCTGGAGAAGTAAAATCTATAGAGATGCACCATGAAAATATAACAGAGGCAGAACCAGGAGACAACATTGGGTTCAATGTAAGAGGGGTCTCAAAGAAGGATGTAAGAAGAGGCGACGTTTGCGGACACGAAGATAATCCTCCGACGGTAGTAAAAGAATTTACGGCTCAAATAGTAGTACTTCAACATCCATCTGCTATAGCCCCGGGTTATACTCCAGTATTCCATGCCCACACTTCTCAGGTTGCATGTAGGTTTGATCAACTTCTGCAAAAGATCGATCCAAAATCAGGCGCTGTTATAGAGGAGAACCCCGCATACCTTAAAACTGGAGATGCGGCATTAGTCAAAATAGTGCCTACAAAACCCCTGTCCATCGAAAAAGCAGGCGATATCCCTCATATGGGGAGATTCGCCGTAAGAGACATGGGACAAACAGTTGCGGCAGGAATAGTCAAAGATGTAGTACGTAAGTAAGAGGAGAATACATGCAGAGAGCCAGAATTAGACTTACAGGAACTGATCCAAGAAGATTGGAAGAAGTTTGCAACGAGATAAAAAGTATAGCAGAGAAAACCGGTGTACGCTTTTCAGGACCTGTTCCGCTCCCAACGAAAAAACTTGTCGTTCCGATAAGGAAATCTCCGGACGGAGAAGGTACAGAGACATGGGATCACTGGGAAATGCGTATTCACAAAAGGTTGGTCGATATCGACGCTGATGAGAGAGCAATGAGACAACTAATAAGGGTAACAGTGCCAGAGGGAGTGAGCATAGAGATAGAACTCAAAGGCTAAATTTTTGCCGGGGTAGCCAAGTTGGCCTAAGGCGCGGGCCTGGAGAGTCCGTGGAGCTCACGCTCCACCTGGGTTCAAATCCCAGCCCCGGCGCTTATTGATATGTTGTTATCTATAGGTTGTTGTGGATTCCCTAAAGGAATGAAAAAATATTTCGAGACATTTAAACTCGTAGAGGTACAAAGGACTTTCTACAAAATACCAAGATTAGAGACGTTGAAGAGATGGAGAAAACAATCGCCGGGAGACTTTGAATTTACCGTTAAAGCCTCGCAATTGATTACCCATTCCCTTAGAAGTCCAAGTTATAGAAAAGGTGGCGTGGTTATATCAGAAGAAAACAAAGATAAATGCGGGAGCTTCCAACCCACTGAAGTAAACTTCAACGCATGGACGGAAACAAAAAACGCTTGTAGAGCCTTGGATGCAAAAATAGTGGTATTACAGTCTCCTCCTAAATTCAAAGAGACTGAAGAACACGTATCTAATATGATGAGTTTTTTAAGTTCCTTAGATAGAGGGGATTTAAATCTGGTATGGGAGCCAAGAGGAGATTGGAAAGATAATACAATCAGAAAAATTTGCGAAAAACTTGATTTGATACATTGTACAGATCTTTTTGCTAAAAAGACTCTCTTTTTTAAGGATTTTACATACTTTAGGTTACATGGTTCTCCTCCTGGCGAAAAAATGTATTATTATAGATACAGTAATGACGATCTAAATAAATTAAAGGATATATGCGCTAGCATAGATGTCAATCGCTTATATTGTCTTTTTAACAACGTACACATGTTTGAATCCGCCAAGGGATTTTTAGAGATGATGAGTTAAATGTTTGAAGTATTTTACAAAGATGGATTGGGTAGAATCGGTGAGATAAAAACATCCCATGGGGAAATCAGCACACCGACATTGATTCCGGTAGTTCATCCAAATATCAAGTTCATATCGCCTAAAGAAACAAAAAAATTTGGAGCCGAGACAATATTCACAAACGCCTATATAATCTATACTAACGAAAATCTAAAGGAGAAGGCAATTAAAGAAGGAATACATAAACTAATGGGTTTTGAGGGTCCAGTTTTTACAGATTCAGGGAGTTACCAACTCTATGAGTACGGAGAGTTAGATGTCGACTCCCTAGAAATTGTAGATTTCCAGCATAAGATAGGGAGTGACGTATCAGTATTCTTAGATATACCTACTCCTCCTTTTGCATCTAAAATAAAGGCTAAAGAAGACTTAAACGAGACTTTAAAGAGAGCCAAAGAAAGTATAGAACTAAAAAAAAGATTAGATGATAATTTTATTATGGCTACTGTTCAGGGATCCACCTTTTTGGATTTGAGAGAAACTTGTGCTCTCGAACTTGGAAAATTGGGGTTTGATATGTACGCGATTGGTGGTGTAGTTCCATTATTAGAAAACTATGAATTTTCGGAATTATTTAAGATAATAATCGCATGTAAAAAAGGATTGCCAATAGAAAAACCCGTTCACCTATTTGGATGTGGGCATCCTATGATATTTCCTTTTGCAATTCTCTTAGGATGCGATACCTTTGATTCAGCCTCCTATGCAATATATGCAAGAGATGAAAGGCTGATGTTTGCGAACGGAACGTTCAGACTTAAAGATTTAGAAGAAAGTCCTTGTATTTGTCCTGTCTGTTTAGAATACTCTTTAAAAGAGATAAAAAAACTTGAAAATGAAGATAAAGAACTTCTTATCGCAAAACACAATTTATACGTTTCTTTCTTAGAATTCAAAAAGGTAAAAAATGCCATAAAGGATGGTTCATTATGGGAACTTGTGGAAGAAAGGTGTAGAGTTCATCCAAGGTTATTAGAGGCTTTAAGAATTATTAGAGAAGAATTAGAATTTATAGAAAGATATGATCCTGTAGTAAAAAAAAGAGCCTTTTTTTTTACCGGTACAGAGTCATGCTACCGACCTGAAGTGTATAGATTTTACAGTAGATTGTTTTCAAGGTATACACCGAATTCAAATGAACTATTATTGGTATTTAATGAAAGAAACGAGAGAATCTCAAGAAGGTACTGGAAAGAATATAATGTTGTATTCATTCGCCCGCCTTTTTTAGTACCCATAGAAACAGAGGATGTTTACCCTCTCATGCAATCCGTATTACCTAATGTACTTGATAAAGAGACCATTGATTTCACTTTAGAAAAAATAGAGGAATATTTAAAATTTAATTTCGATGAAACACATCAAATCGGGGATTTCGTAAATAATGCTCATTTCAAACTGGATTATGACGTTAAAATAAATGAAGGCAGCAAAGATTTTGGTAGTATAAAAGTAGAAAAATTACTGGACTTTCAATTCGGGAGAGGTGTAGGTAAATCCTTCTCTAAATTTGATTTCAAAAGTAGTAGAAAAGGAAGGATAAAATATCTAATTGATAGAGAAGAAGTAATTGCTACATTGAGAACTGACGGAACATTTAGTTTAACACCTCTTGGAGCTAAAATATTGCATGCTAACTTAGAATTTCCTAAATACAGAGTTGTAGCATCCGAAGAGGCAGAAGAATTTATAAAAGAAGGAAAGAGCGCATTCTCAAAGTTTGTTGTTGATGTAGATAAAGATATCCGACCTCAAGAAGAAGTTCTAATCGTAAACGAACGCGATTCGCTTTTGGGAGTTGGCAGATCCATACTATCCTCTCAAGAAATGATGAGATTTCAAAGAGGAGTAGCAGTAAAGGTAAGACACGGTATCGATTAGAAGAATAATACAAGAAAGAAAAAGAATCTAAGGTCCGCCGCAACCACCCCATCCCGGATAACTAACCTCTTTTTCTATCTTTTCCAACTTATCGAATAGTATTGATAATTCAATCAAATCGTGTACAAATTCTCCAGAAACATCCAGTAATCTTACTGCCTCTATTACTGTAAAGAACCGCCAAAGATCTGAATCTAGATTATATAGCGCCGCTTTACGGCTGAAATCTAGGACGTTCAGTATATGCCTCAAATACTTTTCTCTCTCATCTTTGATTCTTGAGTATAAAATATTTACACACTCTTTAGATATCTTTTCTATAATTTCGTTGGGAAATGTAGATTCGTCTGGTATCTCAATTCCGCCAAGCATCGCATACATCTTCAACTCTATCCCGAGCCATATCCTGCTTTTTATGTTTTCTTCTTTATCTTTCGTTATTCTTAACATACCTTCGTTTTTCAAAACCAAAAGGATAGAGACATCTAATGCTTTCTTATGGAGTCGAGTTAAGAAGTTTATTTCCTTATTTCTAAAAAAAGGGATAACTTCATTGAGTCCAAAAACTTTTCTTCGAGTTTCGATATCGTTTATTGCGTTAGAAATCATCTCTTCTACTTCTAAAGGATCTTTAACTTTAGATAAGTGGTGTTTAAGATCTGTCCCAATTTGTTCGGTGATCTCTCTGAGTTCTGCCAGTTGATAATTCGAGTACAGAAAATGAGGCATATTTCTGACTACATCGTAACAATTTGCAAAGTCCTCTACCAGTTGGTATTCTACTTCTCCCAAGGTAAACATATTCATTCACATTAAAATACGATGTAATAGATTTTATGCACGCAAGTACTTCTATCTTTCGTCAGACATAAAAAATAATGGTTCTAATTTGTCTGACAAAAAAATAAAGGTTTTTCAACAGTTGGTAAAGAGTTTGAATATGTCCTTTTCACATTTTATACTCATTCAATTTCTCTAAAAGACGAAGCGATTCGACTGAATGATATAATTAGGATAGTTACCAAGACGCATATGATTACATACCACCAAGTATCCACCAATCCGAAAATAAATCTCACATTATTCGTATATTTGTATAACTCAACTGCGAATACTCCGAGAATTCCGAGGATAACCCCTATCCAACAACCATATTTGTTTGCATATTTTTTTGAGAGAAAATAAGCACAGAAATACGGAGGAACTATAACAACAGCGGTTACTGACCTGATGAATATGTTCAACAGCCAAATACTCTCTATCTTAGGGACGATAGGTATGGCGAGCAAGAATGCCAGACCGAATATAAATGCGACTATCCTACTCGCGCTGAGCCTAAACCTCTCTTCTAATTTGAGTACCTTCTCAAAGAATACAATGTAGACGTTTCTTGTATAAGCAGCCGTCAAATTGATTATTTGGGTATCTATGGTGGATACAATGGCAGCAAAAAGACAGAGAAGTAAAAAGGGTTTTAAAAAGTGACTGTAAGGAAGCATGCCCACGAAGAACATGTATGCGTTGTCTCTATCGTCGCCTAAATCCTGCCAGTTAGGAAATAATCCTTTACAAGCGTATCCTATCAAGAATACACAGATCATATAGAATATCCATAAAGGAAGTGTATAAAACATAGATTTTTTCGCTACTTTTTCGCTTTTGGCGCTTATTGACCTATAACCAAGGATGCTGGAGGGTTTGATATAATTTAATAGAATGACAAGGTACCAAGGCATGAGTCTAGCAAACGTCCCTAATCCCGCTATACTCGGGTCTCCATCTAACTTTACACTATATAGTTCATGAGGTACTCCAGAGATCTGTCCTTTTAATATCATCATCAGGGCGAAGAATGCTGGAATCGATAAGGCTAGAAATACGAATATAGCCTGAAGAATGTCCGTTATAACTACTGATCTCAAGCCGCCAAATGTAGCATATAACATAATAGGTAGAACGGTCAATAGGCAGGATGCAAGAAAACCTAATCCGGTAAGAGATCCTACTGCCCATGCTCCTGCCTTAATAATGCCTGCAAAGGAAATCAACATTACGAAAAAATAAACGAAATGAATGAACAGGGTTATGCCTAAGCCATATCTGTTGTACCACATATCTGGCGGTGAGAACTCCGAGTTTTCTCTTACAGGTCTTATCAGAATGAAAGCGAATATTAAAAGTCCTGTTATGGCTGCTAACTCCGCTGCCCCCTCTGCATATCCAATGACCCAAATCATGCCTATGGTTCCCACGATTGCATGAGGACCTATACTTGTTGCGAATATATTTATTACCGTATCAAAGGTACCTAACTTTTTTTCGGCAACAAGCATTTGTTGTATATCTATCGACTTCCTCCTTAAACCTAAGAAAAGAGTAACTGCAATAAAAGTCAATAAGATTAGCAAATTATAATTCATAAGTAATCAATTGACACTAACAACTATAAAATAATTTTTGATATTTTTCAAAAACGTTATGACAAAAGATAAATATTTAGAAGTTTATAGTATTGGCCCAGTACTCTAATGATAGATGGCGATGGGGATTTTCCATGGGATTTTCCATTAATTACCGGAATGAAGAATTAAAGATCCACGATAAAACAGAAAGGAAACTGGTTAGACTTTATTGCAAAGACTGGAAATTTACAGAAAGAGATTTTATTTTCAGATATCCAATAGATACTACTTTTTCTGGAATATGCAAAGAGATAAGGTATTATACTTTCTTGACGCGTATAAGGAATTACAATACATATGAGGTTGTTAGACTAGTAGAAAATAACTCTTTTTTCACCCTTCCAAAAAATAAATACATAATTGAAATCGACTCTCATGTAAAGATATATGCGTTCGTAGATTCGGAGATAAGAATAGCATGCGATAAGGATGCAAATATCTCTTTAGAGTTCAATAAAGAAACAGAGATAATATTTGGCGTTAGATCTTATCATAAGAGACCTGAGTCTACGATAAAAGTTACAAAAAATATAAAAGATGTTGCAAATGCAATATCTCTCCTTTCTTCTTCAATTAAGGTAGACAATTGCGAGAGGAGTTATCCTACTCTGAGAGGGCATCCTCCATTGATAGAGACCTCTGATCATTTTGAAGTGCCAGATAATTTGAAAAAACTCTCCTCAGATGTTGAGATCTATGTACCTGAGAAATTGGAATACCTGTATACAGTAGCGCCCTTAGCGTATTACTTGCTCGCTGATATAAGATTTGGTGAGCCGAATATTGTTTGGAATGGCTATAAATATTCCCTGCCTAAATTTCCTAATTTCGAAGACGACGTGAATTGGTTATTGCAAAAGATATTCTTCTTAGACTGTTTGGTAAGGAATGCTGGATTATATAAATTTAATTTAAAAGAGTTGGAGGCATTAGAGGGTTTAAATTTCGATGTTAATGAAATATACAGCAAAAATATTGGTGATCAACTTCCTATCTACTTAGACGTTCCTGATGAAAAAATTAAAGATTACATGCCGACATGGCATCTCTCTTCTTATGTAAAGCCTTACTTGGAGAATTTGGAATCGATCCCCTTCTTACTGAACAATCTTTCTTTGATATATTTGCCAAGATTTGAGCCATTATCGGAGAGAGAAGTCATTAAACTATCACTAAATGACTTCTTCAGAGGCGATGTATTCGCGATGGCAGAAGAAATGAGTATAGGAAGACCTTTTTTAAAAGATTCTCAAAATCACATGTGGATATCTGACGTAGTATCTATAGACTGCGCAAAATCAAACGAAGAAGCATTTTTAAATCAGTTAAAGTATCACGGAAAAGATAAAGATCACATCGATATCGCTTTAGTTTTAAATGACGAGGAGATGATAGATGAGAGAGAAATGATAAAAGAGATATACAGAAAAAGAAAAGACATTCCTCTTAAAACGAAGATTTACGAGTCTTTATCCAAGGAAGATTTATCAGATATCTTCGCAAGAGGTTTTGATCTCGTACATTACATAGGTCATTGTGAAGATGGTTTTGTCTGCAACGACGGATTTTTAAAGGCAAATGAAATTAGAGCGAATAATACTCCAACTTTCTTCTTAAATGCTTGCAATAGTTACGAGGAAGGAGAAAATCTAATTAAAAAAGGATCTGTAGCAGGAATCGTTACGCTATTTAAGGTATCTAATGAAGAGGCTTTAAAAATAGGGTATAATTTTTCGAGGTTATTGAGCAGTGGTTTCTCCATAGGAAAAGCCATAGAGTTGGCAAGGTTATCTTCCATCTATGGAAGAGACTATCTTGTGCTGGGAAATCCTGAATATTATTTGATGCAGAAGGTTAG
>CAYFZR010000050.1:0-75211 GCA_964347835.1 uncultured archaeon | reverse complement strand
AACCCTCGAACATTCAAGATCTGTTTCAACCATGCTATCACTGCTTCAATAGACAAAAACACGATATGATAGCAGGAATGATGGGATAAAGATGTTTTTAGGCGAGAAATGTGCCGTGTTCGGCATAAATTCGACTGATGAAGTATCTAATTCTATATACGAAGCGTTACACGTATTACAACATCGGGGTCAGGAATCAGCAGGGATTGCAACCTTCGATGGAGAGATGCGTCATCACAAGGGAATGGGTCTTGTAAGTGATGTATTCGACAGAGAATTATTATCAACCCTAAAGGGAAATATTGGGATTGGCCATGTAAGATATTCTACTGCTGGACTCTCTGCATTGGAAAACGCACAGCCCTTTTATTTAAAATCTAAAGACTTCTCCATCGTAATCGGACATAACGGTCACGTAATGAACTTCGACGAAATTAAGTCGCATCTTAAATCTAATGGTGTAAAACTTTCTACTACAAGTGATAGCGAAGCCATTGGGGCATTATTACTTTTAAAAGGTAATGATTTTGTGAGCGCCTTTGAAGATATAATGGGATTTGTAAAGGGTTCTTATTGTCTCACGATACTGACTTCCGAAGGAGATCTTTTATCGGTTAGGGACCCACTTGGTTTCAGACCTCTTTCATTGGGAAAAAATAAAACCTCATTCGTGACAGCCTCAGAAACAGTTGCCTTTGATATATTAAGCGCGAGTCGGACTAGAGATGTATCCCCCGGAGAATTGATTTACATCTCCAATGGTTTTGAAGGTCATAAAATATGCGAATCTAAAGTTCATAGACACTGTATGTTTGAGTTTGTTTATTTTGCCAGGCCAGACTCAATCGTAGAGGACAGACTGGTTTATAAGGTCAGAGAAAATATAGGAAGAACATTGGCGAAAGAATATCCTGTCAACGCTGATTTGGTTGTACCGGTACCTGAATCCGCAGTCCCAGCCTCCATTGCGTATTCCAACGAATCTGGCATACCTTTAGCCTTGGGTTTGACAAAGAATAGATACATTGGAAGAACCTTTCTCATGCCCTATCAAGAGCATAGAGAGAACGCTGTACACCTTAAGTTAAATCCCATGGAGATGGTGTTGAAAGATAAGTCAATAGTAATGCTGGACGATAGCATTGTAAGGGGAACCACCTCCAGGAGAATAGTTGATATGGTGAGACGCGCGGGGGCTAAAGAAATCCATATGAGAATTGGTTGTCCTCCAATAAAGGGACCATGTTACTTTGGGATAGACATAGAGACTAAAAAAGAACTCATCGCTTCTTTTAAGAGTGTAGAAGAAATTAGAAAAACATTAAACGCAGACAGCCTTGGTTATTTAAGTATAGAGGGTCTTATAGATTCTATAGGTCTTTCTACGAATGAACTTTGCACGGCGTGTCTTACAGGAGATTACTACTACGATATAAATTAAAACAATAAAATAAGGATTACTAAAGATTAATCCATTGTTTACTTGAAAATAAAAAGATAATTTTACTTTTATTTTTAGAATTTTCAAAAGTTTTTCAAGAACTATCAAAATAAGAAAAAAGTTCTTACTAAGAAAAATTCTTTTACTATAAACTCAATATGATTGATGCCGGCGCCGTGGATTATATTTGCCATATAATCACCTCCGGCGCCAGCCCTTTTAATACCAAAATTTCTAATTTTTATAACTCATTTCCTATTTTCTGAAAACTCGCCTTGATCAAGAAGATATAAAAAATGGGCACCACGCAAAAAACAGAGTTATAGAACAATAATTCATGAAATTTATATTCTTGCAGGCTTTTTTCGTTTTTTTTCTTCTTATACCATCCAATTATGATATTATATTTAGCTTCTTTTTTTTAAATCCAAAATATAAAAAATCTTCCTAATAGGAAAAACTGCGCTGGTAGTGAGAACAATGCATGAAATAATATTAAATTTTTTAAGGAGAGGTTAGTGTAGTGTACTTTCCAACTAATAATCTGCCCAATTCTTCTGGTGAAGTTTGATAAAAGTCCCCTCCACCAATTTCTGCTAGTTCTTTTCCAAATTCAACACCTAGTGGGTGTTCATCCACTGATATGACACTTGTTCTAATATCTTCTCTTCTGAGATTTTCTGCCTCTTTCAAAGTAATATTACATATAAGACGATATTTTTCAATGAATTCATTGGGCGCATTGCCGCTGCGTAGTAAGTCTATATCTAAAATCTCAATCGCTTTATTATCAAATATACAATATTGAGGAAAACCATCCGTTATCAAAATTAGATGTTTATTTCCATTCTTTCCCGCTAAAATCTTTTTTGAATACTTCAATGCGCCTTGGATGTTTGTTCCTAAATCCTCCGCTATTTCATTCAATAATTTCTCCAAATCTAAATCATAGGGTCTATAATTGAAGCCTGTAAGAAAGAGCTCATTCTCTTCACATTTTACTAATTGTGAAACCGCCAAAGCTGCTTTTTTAGCAGCCCATAACTTTTCACCTTTCATTGAACCACTTGTATCCATGGAAACAACTACAAAGTTTTTGGATTTTTCTCTGGATCCTGTTTTCCAAACTCTCAAATCTGGTTTTGTAGAAGAAAAAGTAGGATCTTTTACTGCAGCATCAAGCAAAGAATCTATGACTATCGACTCAAAAGAATCACCAGGTTCATACTCCCTCTGCTCATCTGATAACTCATAACCATGAGTATAAACCTCTTCCTTCCCAAGACCTTCTAAAATCTCATTGAGAAATTTTTCTCCCAAAATATTTGCCGTTTTTTCAGTCCACAAAAAATTTTCTATTGTAGCTATGCGAAGCCCAAAAACTCGAACATAAGTTTGAGTTTTATCTAGATAACCCTTTTTTTTAAACAGCTCTAGCATTGTTTCTAGTTCTTCTCTAGAAATGATTTCGCCTAAGTATTTAGAAGAACCATCAAGCTGATATTTTTCAGTATAAAATAAATCACCATATGGAGATATATTCTTGATGCGTTCGCGTATACGTTGTGGAATCATCTCATAAATCTTTTCAAACCATTCGTATTTCCTAATCGATTTATCTCTTTTTTTCAGAATTTTTTCTAGTAAATCACTTCTTAGTTCCAATAAAGTCCTGTATTTTTCTCTTTTTCGACTAATATCTTTTAATATATCTTTTATTTCATCTGAAGGTTTTCCCAATTTTATTATACCTTCCTTATATTCAACCAGCTCTCTTATGGCTTTTTCAATTTTGGTTTCATCTATTTCTCTCAATAATACAAATTCACATGGATCTACTCTACCCTCTTTTGATCCTGAAATTGTCATCTCACCCTCTAAAAGCTTTTAACTCAGGAAGATCCCTCATTAGGGCTGTAGGAATTGTTGCAAGGAACCCTCCTTTATCTTGGGTTACTATCTTTTTCTCTAGTTCTTCCAATACAGGCCCAATCTCTTTTATCATAAACGTAACCTCATAAACTTTCCTCAACAATCACCTAAAGGTGATCATGATTTTATCTAATGTTTATATCTATCTCACCGTATCTTTGATCTACTTCGATTACTCTTTTTTTCTTCTTTTTCTTTTGGGGTTTCTTTTCAACTAAGACCGGTTCATTTAACAGTTCTATGCCAGAAGGCGTTTTTCTGAAATGAACCCACCCAATTCCGGTTTTTCTTCTTCTCTCCTTTCCCTTCTCATTTTCCTGTTAGCCTCCTTTACTCTTTCTTCTATATAGGCCCTGCATTCTGGGTCCGTTTGCATCATCTGCAATGCTTAAGCTATGTTTTTAAACTCGTATTTCTTTATTTTCTTTTTATCCATATTATTTGCCTCCTTCTCTGTCTTCTGGTTGATTTGACTTATCTCCTAACGTTATCTCCATGGGAAGAATGATCTCAACAACATTTTCCCAACTATCAGGGTTTCGCAATAACTTTTATTTGAGACTGATTTTAATAGTCTGAAAATAGTGAGCTAGACTTCGCCTAAGAGGAACGAAATTGACTCTCTTTGGTCGGCTACTTCGTCTAACCGCGAAAAGTTATTCGACATTTCAGCTCGTAACATTAAATAAAGCAGATGGAGATGATATAGTGGAGACATCAAAAAGGGTTCAGATAGGAATCATATCTGCAGGCTGGCTGACAATGATCGGGTTTGATTTATTTCTTCACGCAGGAGTATTGGCGAAACTATATACCCAGCCTAATACTTTTCTGCTGTCTCCTGAAGATGCATTTATCCGAATTCCTCTTGGTTATATATCCTTTTTATTACTGGCATTATTGCTTTATTGGTTAATGAAGAGATTGGATATTAGAGATTTGAAGCACGGGTTTAACTTTGGGTTAATATTCGGTGGTTTTATGTGGGGAGCTTTTTCTATTGGGTTGTTTTCTATTTCAACGATTAGTATTAGTTTGACAATTGGATGGTGGCTGGGACAAACGTTGGAACTTGGAATTGGTGGAGCTGTAATAGGGCTCGGATTATCTGGCAAACCGCTTCGCATTCTCTTTTTATGGGTAAGTGTATTTATTATCATAATGATAGCCGTGACAGTAGCGATACAAATATTGGGGTTTGCTCCACCCATGAAACGCATCGGGGGCTGAAAATGTCGTATAACATGTGCATTCATACTGCGCCACCAGAGGCAGTTGTCTCAAGGGACACCTGCTCGCTTATTGAGGTTGTGCCTTTGGGCTTGTTTGGAATTTGCTCGCGGGCGTTGTGAATGCCGGGAATGTTAGGCTAAATACTAGTTAATACTATTGTTGGTGTTAATTTTGAGTATTATGATAGCCGAAGACTTTAAAAAAGAAAATTAAAAAAAATTGGCTAAGACACCCTCAAAAATAAATTAAAGTTAATTTATATTTTCAGACCTATTAGATGAAGATTAATGCCGATCTTTTAGAGGCTCAACATGGACTACAATAGATTTTACTCCAACCAAACACTTTGAAATCTCTTTTTCAACCTTATTTGAGATATCATGACCGTCTTTTACACTTAAAGATCCGTCTACCTCTATATGTAAGTCTACAAAGACGTGCTCTCCTACTTTTCTCGCCCTTATATTGTGGCACTCTATTACGCTCTCTATACTATTCGCTGACTCTCTTATACATTCGATTACACTCTCACCAGGACTTGCGTCCATTAACACATCTATCATCTCTTTACCTAAGCCAAAACCGCTTTTTAAAATGATAAATGCAACAATTACGGCAGCAATAGGATCTGCTTTATTAAATCCTAATCTTATACCCGTTAATCCGAATAAAACTGCTATAGAACTAAAAACATCGGCTCTTGAATGCTGTGCATCCGCTATTAGCGAGACGCTAAAAGTATCTCTTCCCACCCTAAACTTGTATCTTGCCAACCACTCATTTGTAAATATGGATAAAATTATCACAGAGAAGGCAAGAATCCCGATATTTAATTCTATCGGATTAAATAATCTCTTAGAGGCTTCATAGAATATTAAAATGGCAGTTAAAGCCAAAAGACTTGTTATTCCAGCGCCTGATATTGTCTCGGCTTTTTGATGTCCATACGGGTGACTTTCATCAGGTGGTTTTTTGCTGGCCTTTATGCCAATGTATGCTAGTACGGAAGACGCAGCATCTAACAGCGAATGTAAGGAGTCTGCTATTATCCCAAGACTCCCAGAAACGAATCCTACAATCAACTTCATGAGGGTAAGCAGAATATTTACGATAACTGAAATTAAAGAAGCTCTTTCATCAATATCCAGTTTAAGCCCTCCAAATTATAAAAACTTAGCAAATATTAATCCCCATATAGTAATTCCTGAGATTAAACCAACAAACCAAGCAGTTTGAGCCTCCCATTTCGATTTCTTCTGGAGGTAAAGAGACTCGATAATGCCCATTACAATGCCTGCTGTGAGCGCTAGGATTATACTCATGAACACACCAGAAGAAAATCTCTTCGAAGGAGATATAAGGCTTTCGATAATACAATTATCCCGTATGGATAACTTTTTTCATATGAAAAGAGACGTTGTAATAATAGGGGCAGGCCCAGTCGGATTGTTCGCTGGCAAACTTCTTTCAAAAGAGGGAATAGACGTATTGATTCTTGAAGAGGATCAAGAAATTGGGATACCGGTACAATGCGCAGGATTAGTTGGTGAGGACGTTTTTGAAAAATTTTCTCTGAGTAAAAAAAGTGTTTTACGAAAAATCGATAAAATCGAAGTATATTCACCTTCAAAAAAATCTTTTATGGCAGATTTAACTCCTAATGCGTATGTAATTGATAGAAAAATCTTTGACAAGGAACTTGGGATGGATTTTGTAAGATCTGGAGGAGAACTACTATTGAAGACAAGATGCGAAAATATAGAGGTAGAAAATGACTTTGTAAGGGTAATAGCAAAAGGAATGGATGAAAATTTTGAAATAAAATCCGAGATAGCCATAATATGCGAGGGTGCAAGATCAGAACTCGCTAACAGACTTGGTTTTCCTAGGATAAACGAATATGTTTCTGGCTTACAGTACGAAGTACATTCTGAAATAGAGAATGTTGAAGTCTACCTTGGAAAAAAAATCGCTCCCGATTTCTTTGCATGGTCGATTCCGAGTTATGAAGGAATCTCTAGAATCGGTCTGTGTACAAAGGAAACACCAAAGAAATACCTTGATAATCTTTTAGGCTCTGATTTGTTGAGGGATAGGATAAATCGTTCATATTTTGAAGTTAACGCGGGGCTTATACCATTAGAGCCAAGAAAAAAGACTTATGATAATAGAATCCTCCTTGTAGGCGATACAGCAGGTCAAGTAAAGCCTACGACAGGAGGAGGAGTTTACTATGGCATGCTATGTGCAAAATGCGCCTTTGAAACCATAAAAGAAGCATTTGAAACGAACCAATTCTCAGAAAACTATCTAAAAATATATCAGGATATGTGGAAAAAGGAGATTGGATGGGAAATAAAGGTGGGAAAGATCTTCAGAAAAATATACAAAAGATTAGAGGATAAACAGATAGATGCCCTCTTAGATTTACTTGATTCTCCAGAGATTCAAAAAATCATTGAAGAAGAATCTCATTTCGATAGGCATGGTAAACTGATATTAAATCTTCTAAGATCTCCAAAAGTCATAAAAATAGTTGGTAAAGCAGGATTAGACATCTTTCTTCAAGGTTAGTCATTTTTTATTATACAACCTATTTCTGAAGGCTACAACGTCGTCAATCAGAGCCTCTAATTCAAGTTCGTCTTTTTTTTCCTTTATCTCGTCTAAAACACTTTTTATCGCTGCTATTTTATCAATGAGGTTTCCAATGTTCTTATTTTGCAATTCTATTACCTCATTTAGTTGCACTCTAAGATCTTCGATTTGTTCGTTAACCTTTTCAATGCTGGTATCAAGTTCTACCAAAGACTTCTTTTGTCCCATAATACTCCTGAGAAGAAGGATTAATAATAAGAAAACAATCAATAAAATCAAAACCTCATACCTACTGGTCATAATTCGATATAGCCCCATAAGAAGTCCATCCCACTCCATCACCAGATTCATGAGCGTCAATAACATTTAAAGTTTATCCCGTGAAATCAATCATTGAATGTACGGATCAAAATAACGGTGTTATTATGGATATAGAAGAGAAAATTAGACTGATAGAGGAAGAAATTAGGAGTACACCATACAATAAAGCCACCCAGCATCACGTCGGTAAATTAAAGGCAAAACTCGCAAAATTAAAGGACGAAAAAATCCAGCGATTATCTAAGAAAAAAGGCCGAAAGTTCGCTATTAAAAAAAGTGGAGATGCTACCGTAGTGCTAGTCGGTTACCCTTCAGTCGGAAAATCTACTCTATTGAACAGGGTTACCGAAGCAGATTCAAAGGTTGATTCATACGCATTTACAACGATGGAGGTTATACCGGGAATGCTTGAATACAAAGGCGCGATGATACAGATTTTTGACGTACCCGGTCTTATCGAAGGAGCCTCTACTGGTAGGGGAAGAGGAAGGGAAGTGATATCTGTTATCAGAAATGCTGATTTGATATTAATAATGGTAGATTCATTCGATAAAAAACAGTTTGAAGCCATAAAAAAAGAATTGCATGAAACTGGTGTTAGAATTAACGAAGACCCTCCTGATGTCAAGATAAAAAAACTTGGACACGGTGGTATTAGAGTAAATTCTACAAAAAAGTTGAAAGAGTTGGAAGAAAATACTATTTTGTCAGTATTGAGAGAATACGACTTTCATAATGCTGAGATTACAATAAGGGAAAACGTAACTCTCGATCGATTAATAGATGCAGTTATTGGAAACAGAGTATATATTCAAAGTCTTGTGGTACTGAATAAGATGGACTTGTTGGATGATGAAGAAATTAAAAAAATTGCCTCTGAAATCTATACAGAGGCCATATCTATCTCTGCGCTTCAAGGAACAAACGTAGATATATTAATAGAGGAAATATATAGGAGATTGAAATTTATAAGAGTTTTTCTAAAACCTCAAAGAGGAGAAGTTGATTACGAAGAGCCTTTGATATTGAAAGAAGGCTCTACGGTAAGGGATGCGTGCAAAAAAATACACAGAGACTTTATTAGAAAATTTTCATACGCTCAGATTTGGGGCTCCGTAAAATTTGATGGGCAAAGAGTAGGATTGGATCAAGTGTTATATGATAATGATGTTCTTAGCGTTAAGTTGAAGAGGTGAGAGATTTGAAAATACTTCCTATCGCTTCTGATTCCTTGGGAACGAGGAGCATGGCTACTTATGTCGAAACAGAAGACATTAAGATATTTTTGGACCCCGGTGTTTCCTTAGCGCCGACTAGATATGGGCTATCTCCGCATCGCATGGAAATAGAACGAATGAACGCACACTGGAATGAAATTAAAGAATACGTAAAAAAGTCAGATATTCTTGCCGTAACTCATTACCACTATGACCATCACGATCCAAATGAACCCGAAATTTATAGGGACAAGATCGTCTTTATAAAGCACCCGACCGAAAACATAAACTTCAGTCAAAAGAAGAGAGCAAAATATTTTTTAGACCAAATAGAAGGCTTACCAAAAATTTTAGAGTATTCAGATAGTAAAGAATTTACATTTGGCGGCACACAAGTAAAGTTTTCACCTCCAGTATTTCATGGTACGAGTAATAAATTAGGATACGTTACAGAGGTATCAATAGTGGAAGGAGAAGAGTGCTTTCTCTTTACATCAGACGTCGAAGGCCCTAGCATTGATGATCAAGTTGACTTCATAATTCAAGAAAATCCAAAGACAATATTTCTGGACGGACCCATGACTTATATGCTTGGCTTCCGTTATTCGAAGTTTAGTCTACAAAAATCCGTTGAAAATATGATAAAAATAATGAATGAAACCATAGTAAGGGATTTTATAATGGATCATCACTTCCTTAGAGATCTCAAATGGAAAAAAAGAATAGAAAATGTATTTGAAGTGGCGGAGGAACAAGGATTAAAGATTTTAACGGCAGCAGAATTCTTAGGTCAGGAAAATGATTTATTGGAGGCGAGGAGAAAGGAGCTGTACAAGGAGGAATAGGCAGTTAAAAGATTTAACAAAGAAGGTTTTTGTTCTTCTTTCAACGTTCTTTAATTTTATTAAGCACTCATCCTAACTGCTTGAGAGTTAAATTTACGCAAGAATCCAAAATTTCTTTAACCTCTCCCTTAGCACCGTTTGCTCCTGCTGCGCCAGGATGCCCTCCACCGCTTCCATCAATTAAATCTCCGATTTCCTTCATAGTCTCTGCAAGATTAACGCCTCTTTTCACCATTTCTCCTGTAGTCCTACCACTGACT
The DNA here is from genome assembly GCA_964347835.1 of uncultured archaeon. Taxonomy (GTDB): domain Archaea; phylum CAYFZR01; class CAYFZR01; order CAYFZR01; family CAYFZR01; genus CAYFZR01. The sequence continues at coordinate 65,364 of CAYFZR010000050.1, read as the reverse complement.
CTAATTCCATCATCTTTTTTAGAGACAACAAAGGTTATATCTGCGCCTAGAGATAAAAGTGCCCTCGCTGCAGATGCCTCGAAAGAACTTACGTACGATGTAGCAATCAAGACATCATTCTTTCTGGTTATTTTTATCCTCTTTGATGCCTTTAAATGAGCTATTCTTTGTGAAACATCAAATTTTCCATCCACAAGTCTAAAATAATCTTCTATTTCACAGTTAGTTTTCTCCAAGATCTCTGCCAAATTTTTGAGAGTCTTAGGAGTTGAAAAGCGTAAGTGACCGGTATCCGTCATTATTCCTATAATCAATGTTTTTAAGATATTTCCGTCGAACACATTCATTTCTTTGGACAATTCATATATAATCTCGGCAGTAGATGATGCATTCACATCAACAAGAGAAATCTTACTTTTTTTTAGCATATCAGGATGTACAATATGATGATCAATCAACGCAAAGTTTTCTGGCTCCAAAGGACTTAGTTGATCCATACTTCCCGTATCAACTATAACGATTTCGTCGTATTCTTCTAAATCTGGATTATTGATTATTTCTACATCAAAAAAATCTCTTACGAACTTATTTGTGCCTTTTGCTACGCCTATTGTACAGTTAAAACGAGGATATTTCTTTTTTACGATCTTTCTCAAGCCAATACTACTACATATGGCATCCGCGTCCGAATTATGATGAGAGAGGAACAAAAATTTTTTATTCTTATTCTTTTCAAAGTATTTTATTATTTCTTTCATCCTGCTATTCCTAAGGACGATCCTTGGAGATCTTGTTGAAGTTTTTGCTGTCTCTCCTGTATCTTTGTTTGTAGCCTTTCTTCTTGTCTTTTAAGGGTTTGAACCTTAAGTTCAAGAGTTTCTTTCCTTTCATTCAACTCTTCTTCAAGGAGATTTTTTTCAGATTTTATAAGTATACTGCCAACTGCCTTGTAAACTGTTGCCCCTTCAGAACTTTTGTTGAGTTCTTCCAGCGCCTTTTCTGTTTCTTTTAATTGTAGTTCTATCTGATACCTTTGGGTAACTATGGCTTGCGCTTGCTGTTGCATCTGTTGGAGTTGGGCAATCTGATGTCTTATATGCTGCGGTATCTCAGCACTCATTTAACCACCTCGTAATCTGTAGGATTAGTAAGACTAACCTTAAATATGTGTTTACTCCAGCTCTCAATGAAACGAGATCTTGGGTTTTTATATTTATAATTAAACTTTCATCGTAATTTATATCTATCTGTTGTCTTCCCTTAGAAATTTCAACCTCTTTTTTTAAAGATTTTATGAAGATTGTACCCATCCGCTCGCTACATGGTATCTCAATCAAAATTTCATTTTTCATGTTTCCACCGAATAAATATATAATCTTGGACCAATTTCTCTTCCTTTGTATACAAATTCCATCTTTTCTTGGTCAACAATGAGTTTCACTTCTCCTTCGTCACCAAAGATCGATGAGAGTTTGCCCACCAATTTTTTATTTCTACTGTTCTTAGAGGCATCTAAGACTTTTATGTGTTGAATCATTTTGCTAGGTCTTTTTGTAACATCCCTTTGGAATAAAGCATCTTTAAGCCTAATTTTTAAAATGATGTTTCCCTCAGTATCAGTAAACTCTAAAACTCCTGGTCTCCCTCCAAATTCTCTAATAAAACATATTATTTTCTTTTTACGTTTTTTTCCTTCAAGAAATATCTCATCAAGTCTTAATTTTCCTCTGGGCAAATATGTAGCGTTCCATATCACCCTTTCAAGATCTTTGCTCAAAAGACGGGTCTTCCTACTGGGATTTAGCGAACTCGTGATCAGCATTATCTTGCCTTAACGTTTTTTCTAAAGGGAGCCCTCTTTTTAAATATAATTCTGTGACCACAGTATGGACACCTTACTCCAACTATTCCAACTCTTTCTTCTAGATCCAGGATTTCTCTATTGCAATCTGGATTAGCACATCTATACATCTTACTCTCCTTCCAAACGTTTGACGACTCTTTCTACTTCAGTCCCTCCAGGAGTGGTCGGAGAATAGGCTCCACCAACCATAACGTTTCCACATTTTTTGCATCTCCATATACCTGTTCCTATACGTTTGACTGCTATTTCTCCACATTTTCCACATTTGTGTTTAGCCTTCGCCTTCCTTTCTATCTCTGTCACGAGTTTTCTGAGTCTCCTACCGTATCTTGGTCCAAAGCGTCCTGTTGATCCTACTCTCTTTGTCATATTATCCTCTCAGTATAGCTCTAACTTCAGGAGCTTTATTCTTTGCATTCTCCAATGCTGCAAATACCTCTTCCAGCTTAAATGTTCCATTTTCACCCTTTTGCATCGCGCATAATACATTATTCTCTAATGAGACGAAAGTTATCCTGCTTGACATAACCATTTCCTCGTCCAGTATGGGATCTACTATGATTTTGTCGTCGATCTTTACCATGGTACAATAAACAGGGACGGAACTTATAGGCAGCGGAATAAGTTCTTCCTCGTTTATTAATACCTCGTCGTTTTTGACCTCAAATTTAGGAATTTTTGCATTTAATAAGGCGGCAACAGCCCCTAATGCGGAGGCATCTATTAAATTCCCGTCGTGATCTAGTACGTGGATATCTACGAATATTACCCAGACTTTTTTACCTTCAATAATACATAAACTTTCCAGATCAATCATTTTCCCTTCTCTGATTCCTCTGTCCACCACTCTTGCTATTTCAATTGAACTTTCATCCGGAGGGCCTGGCTCAAAGGTTGGACTCGCCAAAGGGACTAATTCGACGTTTGTGGTAAGGACGCCTTTTTCAGGGGTATCTGGAAAAGGCTCTCCGATTTCCGCTTTAATTCCTACAATAACTTGTGTATCACCGATCTTGACTAGAGCAGAACCATTTGCATCGGAGATAACTCCTGTTTCTATCTTAATTTCTCTATATTCGTCAAAAAGCCTTCCGTCAATTCTCTTATTATTTTTAATAAGGTTATGTATGTAATCCTTTTTTATTTCAGCCATCACTTCGGTCATTTTTAATCTCCTACCTTTGGCGCATATTTCCTCTTCAATGCATTTCTCTGCTCTTGGTAAATATCTTTACAAACACTTAATGCCATTTTTAAACCCTCTTTAAATTCTTCATCTGTTAAATGACCATCCATTTGAAGAAGAGTTATTTCATCTTTTTTCGACATTATTGCAACGGGCATATCTGCTTCTCCGTAGTTGTCCTCCAGTCCGTTTAAATCTAAAGCGATATTGCCATCTATCTTACCAACAGAAATACCAGATACGAGATCTCTCATGGGTACACCAGCATCAGCCAAGGCTACAGAAGCAGCCGTAATGCCCATGCACCTCGTACCAGCATCAGATTCTAGTACTTCGATGAATGTATCGATGCTCGTCCTTGGAAACTCCTCAAGAAACAATGCCGGCTCTAAGGCCTCTCTGATAACCTTTGAGATCTCAACAGATCTTCTATCTGGTCCGGGCCTTTTTCTTTCTCTTACAGAAAAGGGAGCCATGTTATACCTGCACCTTACTATTGCGGAGTCTAACTTTTGGAGGTGTCTAGGATGGACTTCTCTTGGACCATAAACAGCAGCCATTATTTTATTCTTCCCGAGTGTTACGTAAGCAGATCCATCAGCCCTCTTCAGGATACCTACTTCTATGGTGAGAGGTCTTAATTCATCTAATTTCCTCCCATCTAAGCGTATACCATCCTTCAATAAATACTCTGGTTTATCCATTAGAATCACTCTCCGTGCCTTTCTCTAACATCTCTCTTACCCTATCGGTCAGGCCTGTGGTATGAGACTCGCGTTCTATCATATTAATCATATCTGCCATTAAGTTAACATCTCTCTCAGATCCATCTATCCAGATTATTCCGTTCTGTCCTATGATGTATTTCAGATTCATTTTTTCTCTAATGAGATTTATCATTGATCCACCCCTTCCTATAAGGCGAGGAACCTTGGCGTAGGTTAGGGTCAACAATCTGCCTCCTCTTACCTTGCCAAAACCTCTTCCTCTACAAGACATCGAAACTCTCCTTAGCTCATCTATCTTGCTTATTATTCCGTAGACAACATCCCCCACATCATAGATCTTTCTGATATCTGTGTTTTGAACATTGAACTTATTGGTAACTCCATCTGAGATATGCAGATTTACAGGATAGACAGCATTTACATCAACTAGCCAATTTGAGAAACGAACCTCAATTATCTTCCCGATGACTTTATCTCCCTCTTTTGGGATGTATTTTCCTTGAAGAGGAATTACCTTTATCCTATCATTCCGAACATCCAATACACCCACTATTGAAGAACAAAGTTTATCACCATCCAAATAAGTACCATACTTTGGTGAATTTTTCCATTTTTCCGTTAAAACGTCTCCGGGCACCACAATTTTTCGTGAATTATATTGGGTTTTCTTCATTTTAACACCTACTCAATCATTTTTGTTTGCGCCTCTCCTTTGGTTAATTTATTTAATTTAGAATAGAACTCGTCTTGCATTCCTGCTGGCAACTTTATCGAAAAAATCCATGAACCATCATCCTGCCATTCTTCTTTAAGGATCTTACCAAACTCCTTTACAGTTCCATATGCAGAGCCTGCATACATAGAAGGGATCTTTACGGCAATAGTTCTTTCTTCAAATCTCAGTGGAATTATTGGTCTTAAAGCCTTTACGATCGCTGGTATTTGCTCTTCGGCATCTTTGAATGGATCAATGTGGACTTTAACTTCTTCTAAAGCTCTTTCAATCCTTTTTGGCGGGTGAGGAGTATTTGTTTGTGGATTTATAGCGTTTTTTGCAATTATTGATATTATCTTCTGCCTTTTCTCGGTCTGGATTTTTCTTCTTTGCTCGGTTGTAAGTTGGATTTCTCCTTTCTTTATTATTATCTCTGCTACAACTACAGGATCAAATGTCCCGAAAAAATCTTTCATCTTTTCTTCAGATGCGCGATCACCTTTTTTAGCATCTTTGAATACAGCTTCTATGGCTAAAAACTCATTAGACTCAAATTTCTTACCTTTTTTAATCTCGGCAGCCTTATCGGGGTGTACGAGGACTTCAAATCTTTCTCCGTGAGTTTCAAGACGAGCGATGACTGCCTCGTCTATTGTAACCAATAATTTCACTCTTCCTTTTGCAATCGCTTGAGAACATTATCTACATAAGTTGAAACTTCTTCTGGCGTGAGTTTCACGAATTTCCTCTTATCTGTATAAATTACGGCTATTTCTATATTGTTTGGATTCATTTTTTCTTCCGTCGCATGGTACAATGCTTCCAGGGCCAGATCAATACCCCCAGTGACTTCCATATCCGGGGTATACTTTTCCTCAAAAATTTCTAGTACTGTGGGACGTCCTGCGCCTATGGCAGTTGCCATGTACTCTATTAAAGCACCACTTGGATCAGTTTCAAATAATCTAGAACCATCTCCATCTGTTCCTACTATCAATAAGGCCGTCCCAAAAGGCCTCACACCACCATGTTGAGTGAACATTTGTTTGTAGTCACATATCTTTTTCGTTAATGTCTCAACGTTAATAGGTTCGTTGTATGTTACTCGGTTTATTTGGGCCTCTACCCTTGCTCTATCTATCAAAATCCTAGCATCAGCAACGAGACCTGATGTAGAGGCTCCAACGTGCTCATCTATTTGAAATATCTTTTCAATAGATTTCGGCTCGATGAGCCTACTGGTAAGTCTTTTATCGACCAGCAGGACGACACCGTCTTTACATTTTATTCCTACCGATGTAGTGCCTCTTTTTACAGCCTCTCTTGCATATTCCACCTGAAACAATCTTCCATCAGGGCTGAAAACTGTAATAGCCCTATCATAACCCATTGTCATAGGTTGCATTATCTATCCTCCACAATTTTGTATCGAAAATTGTTAAGCCAATACTATTAAACCTCTATATTCTTCTTCATTTATGTTTATGTTTATTTTATTACCTTTCTTTGCTTTATTTTATTTTTAGGGGTTTGGGGGTATAGGTATTTTATCCTTTCCTAAAAACCTTTCCCTCGCAGATCTTATTGTACCACCAATGCCTAAAACGTTTATGGTAATTCGGTTAGTATCAATTTTAGAAATCAGGGATAGGGAGAATCTGATGTAATCAACCATATGGTGATTACACTTCAATAGTCCTTCTTGTCTGTCTTCATCAAATGAAATAAGCTTTAATTCTGATTTACTCATTCCTAACTCTCCAATGGTTTCCAATAAAGAGTTCCAAATCAGGGTAATTAAATCTTTTCTCTTTATTGGAACGCTTTCGTAATCTACCTTAAAGCAAATATATCTTTTTTTCTTTCTTTGGCTTGGTTTAGGTTTTTTTGGCCTGTCTTTCTTCAATTTAGGTTTCCACATCTTTATTAACGATTTTTTCTGTTTCTGATATTATTCTTTTACTTTCATCTCCTTTAGCACCTAAAACATGTAGAAAGGCGCGGAAATCATACGGGCTTCTTAAATCATATGTAGTGTGTGCGCCGCTGGTTACAATTACTCTTGTGTTATACTTTAAACATAACCTTAAGTTCTCTCTCATCTTTTCTATCAATCGGGCTCTAGAGGTATGAGACGTAGACAATAAGTTACGAAAATTCAGTTCAATCGCTACGTTATTTTTCTTGGCTAACCTAACCATTCCATGGTCAAGACCGTTATCTTGCCTGAATAACTCTGGATGCGCCAGTATGTCTACGTCTTTCTCTCTGACTGCCCATCTATTTATATTTAAATTGCCCCCGTGGATTAGTATTAAATCTGATTTTTTTCTAAATTTTTTTGTTTGTCTTTTCAACTCGTAAATTGAGGTGCTCTTAATTTCTGTTCCTATTAATATTCTAAAATCATCCAATTCATCGAGTATATCTTTTTTACTTCTTTCCAAAGCATGCCAGTCCATGTGGTTACTTAAGTCAGTGAAGGATATTCCTTTCAATCCAAGATTTTTGGCATTTAAGGCCAGCCTAATGGGGGGACTATCGCCGGTAGAGAGTGAGCTGTGAACATGGAGATCATACATCAAATTCCTCCAAAGATTTCAGCCATAAAACTTTCCTCGGAACTTAAGAAAATCTTCAACTGTATAGTTTCCCCGTCTTTTGCCAACTTGTATCCCCCTCTTACGAGTTCCTGTTTATCAAGTCTAAGAAAATATACATTATTTTCAATTCTTTCAGGAAAATTCTCTCTCAAAGCGTATATCTCCTCTCTTAAACCTTCTTTTAGCCTTGTAATCACAGTACTGATATTTTCTTTATCGCGTAACCATGCCTCAAATATCTTTATGGGGTTTCCGTAATGACCGACAAGTAAAAATTCTTTAATTTGAGCCTTTTCCGTTAGAAGAAGGCGAAGAAGACCTTTTATTCTTCTTTCGTCTTCTGTTGCGTGACATGTGGTTCTAGCAACTATCTTTCGAACGGAAGACATCCGTAATACTCCGAAACTATCTCATCACTCTTCTAACCATACTTACTACAGTGTCCTCACTAACACCCTCTACTGCATCCACGATGTAACCAGTATCCCCTTTATACCACGTGTAGATGTAGCCATAGACATCGTACTCTCCTTGAGCGTCTGTATACTTAGTCACCGATATCCAGTTTATCGTCTCAGTACTTTTGGCGGCTTGTTCAGCACCCAATCCGCTTAGTCTAGAATTCATTTCTTTCTGAGTGTCTTCAAGAGTGTTTCCTCTTACTATGTGGACAAAGAGTCCTTTTCCGTTTGCGGAGTATATTCCAGTGTAGGCTTCCACATCCACCTTCTTTGTACGAATTGGATTTATAGGTTGTCTACCCCATATAATGCCATCTGGCAAATCATCCTTAGGAGGTTCTGGTATAGTTATTACACGTATTATCCTCTCAGGAACGCCTATCTCACCTGTTAATGCCCTTGAAGTAATATCTCTTAGGAGTTCTTTGGTTACACTGCCTGAACCTGTAGTGATAAGCCCTACACGATTTAAATAGGAAATATAAACGATATCTGGCTTTCCTGCTACATATTCATGGAATGTTACTTTGGTACCATCTATTCTTTCATCTTCCCCAGTTCCGTATACACCCATGTCTTGTAGAATTGGATTCATGGCTGCATTTACGCTAGTATTATCAGGACCTTCGATAATATGGACATAAAGATCTGGATCACCGTTTAAGGTATATACTCCAGTATAGTGTTTGGTGTTTGCCAAAGGAAATGTTGGTCCTATTTCCTTTGAGAATCTTACTCCTTCAGGCAAATCGTACTTTGGAAGGGTAAGTACGATCTTTTTTACAAAGGGTATTTCAGGAGGTTCTGTCTCAACCGGCGTCTCTTCAGGAACCGGAGGTTCTGTCTCAACCGGCGTCTCTTCAGGAACTTCTTCTGAAGGTTCAGGTTTAATGAGATATAAATAGGAAAAGGTACCTACGGCAATTAAGACTATTACTGCGAGTATGATTAGAGGTGTATTACTTCTCTTTCTTCTTACTGTCCTTCTTCTTCTCGCATCAAACCGACTACTCATTATTTACCTCTACTCCTATATTTTCTGAGGCTGGGTCTTACCTTTTCGGATCCACGTCCCTTGTTTCTCAGACCCCTTGATTTTCTTCCTGCGCTGGTGAGCCCTCGAAAAACTCTACCTTTCTGCGCAGGCTTTGTAATCCAATTTATCTTCGGATCACTCTTTATAACTGGATGATCCGGATCTACGAGTATAATCTCGTAGTATTTGTGTTTTCCATCCTCGCCTATCCAATAAGAGTTTAGAACCTCAAGGTTCGGAAACCTTTTTGCCGCTCTCTCCTCTGCAATCCATTGAAGACTTTTTTTGGGGGATAGTTTCCTGACTCCCATTCTCTTAGGTTTTCTTCCGCCTTTAGGTCTAGGTTTTCTCATTCCACCTCTTCTTACACGAATTCTACATACTACATAGCCTTGTTTCGCCTTGTATCCTAAACTTCGTGCGCGATCAATCCTTAGAGGTCTTTCTACTCTTACTAGACTAGGACCCTTTCTCCAAGAGATCATTCTTTCTTTTAACAATTCTCTAATATAACTTTTTTTGGGCGATTTCCAAGATTCTGTTATATATTTGTAGTATGACATGTGAAAACCTCATATTCTCGCTGGAGTTGCTTCTATTATACCATCTGCACTTTCTAAAACCGTCAATACTTCTTTTGTCACATCATGATCTAATACGTTAGCCATGAGCATTATTCCACCTTTTTCTTTCCTCCCAACTTGCATGGCTGCTATATTTATTGCATGCGATCCGAGTATTGTACCAACTCTCCCTATCATGCCGGGGCGATCTTCGATTTTAACGAATAAAAGTATTCCTTCCAGAGGGATATCCATACTATACCCATCTATCTCAATAAGTTTTGCCATCCCTATAAGATCTCGGGTACCGGCTACTTCGATAGAGTGACTCTCTTCCGTTCTCAAAATCAACCTTATCAGAGTCTTGAACCCGTCCGCAATCTCAGTTTTCCCTTCTATTACTTTAATGCCTCTCTTTTTTGAAATAACCGGTGCGTTTATAACGTTCACCGGCTCGATAATTATCTGATTTAGGACCCCCTTTAAGCACGAAGATGTTAGGAGAGTCAGTTGATCTATCTCGGAGAGATCGCCGCAGTATGTTACATTTACCTCAACTACCCTGCCCTTAGTTAACTGTATCGCTAGATTCCCTAGTTTTTCTGAGAGGGGAAGATATGGCTCTAATCTCTTTAGAGTTTCTGTATCCATGATTGGCATGTTTACTACACTGTGCAAGGGTTTGTTATTGGCGAAAGAAATGATCTCGTTGGCTATCTCTACTGCTGCGCTTTTTTGCGCTTCTTCTGTAGAGGCACCCAAGTGGGGAGTAGAAATTAAGTTTTCTAAGGTCAACAAGGGGTTGTCTTGAGGAGGTTCTATTGAAAAAACATCTAATGCTGCTCCTGCAATCCACCCTTCTTTCAATGCTTTGTAAAGAGCCTTTTCATTTACCATCCCGCCTCTTGCACAGTTTATCAATAAGGCGGTCTTTTTCATCATTTTCAATGCTTTTTCGTCTATCATATCTCTTGTGTTATTGGTTAAAGGTACGTGTATGGATATGACGTCCGATGTTTTTAAAAGGGTTTCCAAATCTACTAATTCTACGTCCATTTCTCTGGTAACTGCCTCGGATATGTATGGATCATAGGCAATAACCTTCATGCCAAAGGCTTTTGATCGAATTGCTACTTGTGAGCCAATTCTTCCTAAACCTATTATGCCGAGAATCTTTCCGTGTAGTTCGGTGCCCATGAATCTTCTTCTATCCCATTTTCCTTTCTTGAGGGAAATATTTGATTGAACAATCTTTCTTGCAAGAGCGAGCATCAATCCTATCGAGTGCTCTGCTACCGAAATAGAACTTGCGTCCGGAGAATTTATTACTACGATACCTCTTCTCGTAGCAGCATCTACATCTACGTTATCTACTCCAACACCTACTCGAGCAATCATTTTCAGGTTTATACCTCTATCTACAACGTCTTCAGTGACCTTCGTCCCGCTTCTTACCACAAGCACGTCATAATCTTTTATCTTTTCGAGCAACTCCGCCTTAGGGATGTTGGGCAAGTAGTCAACCTCTCCGACGTTTTTTATTAGTTCTATACCCTTTTCGTCGATTAAGTCAGAGATAAGGACCCTCAAGTTTTTCACCCTCTGTAGGTTAGGCTAATTTAATTTGTATTTAAATGTTTCATCAATAAGGAAATATTTTCTTATTTAAGGCTTATTATAACTTTAAATTTTTCTGAAGCTTTCATCTCTCAGTTATTATCTTGATTACGTCTCCTTCATTTAATTGGTAATCTTTGCCTACTCTCTTCTTTGTTCTAACATCTATTCCGCAGATAAATCCTTCTCCTATTTCAGTATGTATGTTATATGCGAGGTCTATTGCCGTTGAGCCTTTTGGCATTAAAAAAACGTCTGGCAGTATGTTACCATCCTTGTCTGTCAGTTTATTTTCATCTTCCACTGGAAATACCGGGATAAAACACAGCACTTCTTTGACGACATGATCTATGCACCTTTGAACTCCCGTACCATTCCATTTTTTAATTAATTTATCGATGAACTTAAGTGCCGATTTTTGTTTCTCGTCAAGGTCACCTATGATTTCAAAATAACTATTACCTGGAGAATACTTGATTAATTCATGGTCACTGGCTCTTCTCAATGCAAGTTCAACCTCGGCACAGGTTGGTATTGGCTTTATTCCCTCATTTTCGACTCTTTTCAAATTTTCCTCACCATAAGGAAGGTCGATCATGTTGGCTGAGATTATGATAGGCATCGATAATTTTCTGAGATTAGACACGAATTCAAACAATTTTCCAGAATTCCATGATTCGTAGTCTTCTTCCATATTTTTTAGGGCATCTAAAATGTTTCCTCTAGTTACTCCAACACCAGACATCTTTTCATGGATTAAATCCTCAACCTTCTTCCTTTCTAGTTTAGATCTCCTCAAGATTTTTTTCCAGTCCTTTTCTAGTATGGAGAGAAACCACAGGTCTATCTCCTTTTCTAGGAATCTAATATCCGAGAGAGGATCATTATTTCCTGCCTCACAAGGGTTTCCCTCTGAATCTGTTGAACCTGATATATCAACTACGTGTATTAATGCATTGGCTCTACTTAAGTCATTTAAGAACTGATTTCCCAGCCCTTTACCTTTATGGGCATCTGGAACGAGTCCTGCCACGTCTATAATTGTAGCAGGAACCAATCTCGTTCCATTCTCACAGGAACCGGTTCTTGGATTACATTCAAGGTCAAACTCAATACATGCGCAATTTACCCTTACCGATGTAACGCCTCGATTGGGTTTTATGGTTGTAAAGGGATACTCTCCTATTTCCGCATGCGCCAAAGTTATCGCGTTGAAGAATGTAGTCTTCCCGACGTTTGGCTTTCCAACAATACCAATTCGCAATCTAAACATCTCCAAAGTCTATACTTTCTTCTTCTTGACTATTTTCTGTTCAGCATATACCACAGTATTGGGTGGTAAATCTTCCATCAGGTTTACCCCCGGATAAATGAAAGAGTCGTGACCGATAGTAATACCCGGATTTATGGTAGTGTTCAGACCTGTTCTCACTCTATCTCCTATTATTGCTCCCAATTTTCTCATTCCACTATCTATCTTCTCTCCTTTTATAGTGACTAAGATATTCTTTTCGTCTAGGCGAAGGTTCCCAACCAATGTTCCAGCGCCGAAATTGCATTCTCTTCCAACAATACTGTCTCCTACATATGTAAGATGTCCTATTCTGGTTTTGTCCATTATAATGGAATTTTTAATCTCTACTGCGTTTCCTATTCTTACGCAATCACCAATGGAGGTACCTTTCCTGATATAACAGTTAGGTCCAATGTCGCAGTGATTGCCTATTATGGCGGGACCTTCTACGTAAGATCCGCTCCTTACTTTAGTCTCCTCTCCAATCTTCACGTTTCCTATTATTTTCGCGTTATTCTCGCATTCACCCTTTAAATCCTTTTTTATATCGGAAAGCAAACACTGATTTGCATTTAACAAGTCCCATGGTCTGCCAATATCTACCCAAGTTCCTTCATAAGGAAAGGCAAATACATTTTCTTCGGACAACATAAGTTGTACGGAATCCGTTATCTCGTATTCACCTCTTTTTGAAGGTTGTGTTTGTTTTATGTAGTCAAATATAATGGGGTCGAAAACATAAAACCCTAAATTAACGTACTCCGCATTATTAATCTTCTTAGGTTTTTCAACTATATTTTTCACCTTGTAATCCTCGAACTTAACTACGCCATAACCAGAGGGCTTTTCAATTTTTTTTACAGTCAAAGTCGCTTTTGAATTTTTTTTATTATGAAAAGATACTATATTATCTTTTAGATGTTGATCATAAACTATATCTCCATTTATTGCTATAAAGTCATCATCAACATATTTCTCAACGCAAGATATAGCATGAGCAGTACCTAATGTATCTCCCTGTTCTACAAAAACGATTTCATAATCAAGATTCTCAAAAAACTCTATTATTTTATCCTTCATGTAGTTAATGACCAGTATTATCTCTCTTTCTTTAGTTCTCTCTATCGCATGCTCCAATATAGGTTTATTTGCTATCGGTAGTAGTATCTTAGGACAAGTAAATGTAAGAGGCCTGAGTCTCGTACCTTCGCCTGCGCCAAGTATAACAACCTTCATTCTGTTTTCTCCAAATTCTCTTCAAGGGTTTCCAAGGTAATTTCATATAAATACTTAACATCTTCCTTTGCTTCTACGGTTATTCTCATATAAGGCTCTGTACCAGAGGGTCTCACGAGTATCCAGGAGTTGTCCTTCATAACAATCCTAATACCGTCTGTTTCATCCAAATGATCAAGATTTTCAAATCTCTTTGGTAACTCCTCTTTTAAAAGATCCATTAAAACTGACTTTTGGTCATTTCTACATCTTATTTTACCTCTTTCTAAAGGATAACTCGGAATTTTTTCAATGAGGTGGCTTAGATTCTCTTCCGATTTATTTATAATCTCAACAAGTTTGACTCCAGCGAGGGGACCATCAGGACACAAATGAACATCTGGAAATATCAAAGAACCGCTGGGCTCTCCTCCGAATACTGCTCCGTTATTCATAATAGCCTCAGCAATGTGAACATCGCCTACTTTAGTCCTTATTACCTTCCCTCCTTCTTTAGCGACATATTCATCCACACAAATTGAGGTATCAATGTTTGTAATAACAATAGAGTCTTTAACAGTCATCTCACCTGCTATAAGTGCTAGAAACTTATCGAAGTCAACTAAGGAACCCTCCTCATCTACAACTACTGTTCTGTCACCGTCTCCATCGTGGGCAATACCCACATCAGCGCCCATGGATTTAACCACTTTACATAGATCATTTAGAGTATCTGAACATGGTTCTGGGGGTCTACCTGGAAAATGACCATCTACCTGAGAGTTTAATGTGATTACACCGCATCCTAATCTTCTAAGTACGTAGGGGGTCACACTCGAGGCCGCGCCATTGGCGCAATCGATTACGACTTTTAGGGGGTTATCGATTTTCACCGAATCTATGATGGCGCTAATATGAGCATCATTAGCCCCATAGACCCTAGAGACACCCTTTATACGGGTCCAATCAACCCTTCTAAAAGATCTCTTTTTGATGATATTCTCTATTTTTTCTTCCATATCTGGAGTATATGCCATACTGTTGGGTTGCCAGAATTTTATTCCGTTGTATTCAGGTGGGTTATGAGAAGCCGTAATTGAGACGCCAGCGTCTCCTTCATAGTATTTTGTTGAAAAAGCGATGGTAGGTGTGGATACTATCCCAAGTTTAAGTACCTCGCAACCAGTGGAGAGGAGCCCCGAAATTATCGCATGCTCAATCATCTCGCCAGAAGTTCGAGGATCTCTTCCAACTAATACCTTGCCCTGATTATTTAAGTAGGTACCAAGAGAGAGACCAGCAAGATGCGCTATCTCTGATGTGAGTTCCTCTTGGACAATGGCCCTAATTCCGGAGGTGCCAAATAGTTTCACTTAACTCACTTCCATAAACTATTAACATTAATTGTTAAATTATTTAATAAATCTGCATTCCCTGCGCCACGAATATCCCTGCACACGCTCCAATAAAGGTTGCACACATATTCACAACGTCCCCTGTAATATATCCGTTTCTCTCCAGAAGGGCACCCAATACGCTATCTGACATACAACCAACGAATCCGGAGACTATAGCAACGGTGGTATAATAAAGATTTTGAAACAATATGTATGCGAGGATTCCGATGAGAGAAGCACCAATAATTCCTACTGCAGTTCCTAATAATGTAATTCCACCGTCTGTTCCGTGAGGAACTACTTTGGACGGATTTGTGATCAATCTTGGTTGTGTATGGGAGAGCACTCCTATTTCAGCAGCGAGTGTATCAGCCAAAGCGGTGGATACTGCTCCAAGGTATCCATGAAAGTTTCCTGTAGCAGCCATAAAAGTTGGGATTAGTCCGTTTCCTATAACATTTTTCCAAGATCTTCTTCCGAATTCTCCTTCAGCTACATTCATGGCTTTTTTCTTATCGTATTCATAGCGTGTCGACAGATAACCCAAAACAACAAAACTTAGAAGAAGAAAAAACCATGAAAAATTGGTTGAAAAGAGAACTATGAGACCTACAAGGAAAGCGGAAAAAGATCCAGTTAAGTCAAAGACTTTTTTTAAATAACAAACAACTCCGAGGGCTGAGCAAAGGGAGATCTTTAGCCAAAACATCATCTATCACTTCCGCATCACAGAGAACTATTAACCAACTTGATGATTTCGTTCGCCTTTACTTCATCAACAGGAAGATTGGGATCGTTCTTGTGTTTCACGCGGCTTCCTATTATAACTCCATCCGCATATTTAAGTATTTCTAATATGTTGCCCTTATCCACGCCACTTCCAGCAAAGACGGGACATTCTACTATTTGTTTAACTCTTTTTAACTCTTCAATGTCTATTTTTTCCCCCGTCTGTTTTCCTGTAATTATTAAGGCATCTGCTTTTCCCCGTTTCCAGCAATCCATTGCAACATCTTCGATTGCTAAGTTCATTATGGGATAGGCGTGTTTTACATGAACATCCGCATATATTTTAATGAATGGAAACAGTCTTTTGTATCGCAAAGTTTTACCTGGATTCCCCTCGATTATCCCTTGGTCTGTTACGTATGTTCCTACGTGGATGTTAATCCTAACAAAATCACATTTCGTAACCCCGGCAATGGCGATAGATGCGATGGGATCGTTTCTAAGCAAATTTATGCCTATGGAGAAATCAAAACTTTTACGTATTTCGCTCGCTATTATTGCCATAGAAGCAATGGTTTCTTTTCTACCCACCTTTTCAAAGGGCATGTCTCCAAAGTTTTCTATTATTATTCCGTCGAAGCCTGCTAGATAGTATTTTGACGCATCTATCTTGCACCTCTCTAACACTGAATCAAAATCCTCAAAATTCGGAGAACCCGGCAGAGGTAGAAGGTGTACGACACCAAAAATTTTTTTAGACATTTTTTATAATTTTACTAGGCGGGTTCCATCAGGACCTCTGTCTCTCTTATTTCGACGCTTCTTAAAGAATATACTGTAAGGGCTGCCTTATATACATCGGCACTTAGTTTACCCAAAACAATTTCCTGTACAAATTGCTTGTAAGGTCTCTCACGCGCTATTTTTTCTACGGTTTCGAACATCTTTTTTCTGATCAGGCTTTCTTGTGAGGTTTTAGTTCTCCTAGTGGTAAATATCAGACTTTTTACCCTGATCTTGTACCGGTCTTTTGTGTTGACATCTGTAATCCCTTCAACCTTACTTGAACCTCTCCTTACTAGACTTCGAATGTAATCTCTTGCCAGAGAATGACCGATAAATTTTGTATAAGCATTGTCTCCCCTCACGTCATTGATCTCAAACCTTAGTTTTACGTAACTCTTGCTGAAGTCCCCTGTGAGTTCGTGAAGAGTAACCTCTACGATCCTTCCTATGAGCTTTGAGGGATCGTCACTAGGAGTTTCGCCTATTGGAGTAGAACCAAAAGTTTCTGGAGATATTACTTTGTACCATTTTTTTGCTTTCCAAGTATCTTTTGCCTTCCGACTGATTCTTCTTCTTTTTGCCATATGATCACAAGATGTGGTAAACAGTCGCTTAATAAATCTATCGGTGAGAAATAACTTTCGGTTGATTGAACTTTGACTTAATGCAAAGGTACGATCTCTCTCCTTCCATCCATATGTCTTTGTAATACCTTGGGAATCTCTACTGACCCATCTTCTCTCTGATAATTCTCAAGTATAGAGCATATAGTCCTTTCTGTGGCAATTGCAGTCGAATTTAATGTGTGTACGAAGTCTTTTTTCATACCAACCCTACCAAAACGAATATTTAGTTTTCTTGCTTGATAATCCGTGCAATTGCTGCAAGAAACCACTTCTCTGTAGGTATTTTGACTTGGAAACCAAACCTCTAAGTCATATTTCTTCGCGGCATTATCGTTCATTTCTCCGCTTGCAATATTTACTATTCTAAAAGGGAGTTCCAGCATCTGGTATAATTTCTCAGCATGTAGAATCATTTCTTCGTGGAAATTCCAAGAATCTTCCGGTTTACAAAATACAAATTGCTCTACTTTATCGAACTGATGAACCCTAAAGATTCCCTTCGTATCTTTGCCATGGGACCCAGCTTCTTTTCTAAAGCAGGAGGAGAATCCTGTGTATTTTAAAGGCAAATCTTCTTCATCAATAATCTCATTAAAATGTAAAGCACCAAGTGTTTGTTCAGAAGTCGCAATTAAAAAAAGATCTTCGTCCTCTAGTTTATATAACTGTTCTTCAAAATCTGCGAGCTCAGAAACAGCTCTCATGACCTCTTTTTTTATTATGTAAGGGGTCCAAAAGGGAGTGTAACCCGTACTAACCAGATACTTTAGAGCAAGATGTATCAAGGCTAAATTCAAGAAAAGCAGGTCATTTTTCAAATAATAAAACCTTGAACCTGAAATTTGAGCCGCTTTTTCTAAATCAGCCACATCTAAATCTAATACAAGATCTACATGATGTTTGGGCTCGTAATCAAATTTAGGAATTTCCCCCCACTCACGGATAATTTCATTGTGAGATTCATCCGGACCAATAGGAACGGAATCATGTAAGATGTTCCCTATACGATAACGAACTTCATCTCTTTTTGTTAATAATTCTTTTGTTTTAAGATCCAGATTTTTGATATTCTTATTTATTTCTTGCATTTCTTCAATTTTGGATGAGATATCTCCCTCGTCTCCTTTTTTTTGGACGGATATCTCTCTTGATATAATATTTCTCTTATTTTTTAGATCATTTAGTTCTTGCAGTGCCTTTTTCCATTCCTTATCATAGAATATTACTTCATCTACCAAGTTAGGATCCCTAAATCTTTTTTTCTCAGATTTTTTAATTAGGTCTGGATTTTCTCTAAATAATCTTACATCTAACATCTATGAACCTCTAAATTGTTATTTCTTCGTATATTTATATTTGATTTGCCCAAATCATAATATCGAAGACCTGCTATTTATTTTAAACGGAACTTATGAACCTTTCTTTCTTATTTCAGTTCGCGCAAAATGTTTATTTCATATCTTTTATACATTTATAGAAATATATATATGCCCTCAAAAAAGAAAGAGAACTAGAATACTTGTAATAGGATCTTTAAGACTACTTGTTCCTTGACGGAGGCTTAAAATGGATGAGAAAATTCAGGAATTCGAAGATAGAATAAAAAGACTCGAAGATGTAGTCTTGGATATACTAGCGAGATCAAAAAAGAACAGAGACTTAGAAGAAAGGATTATAGAATTGGAGGAAAAATTAACCACCCACACTATTGAAGACCTCCTTACTGAACTTCAAAAAATTGAGAGGCATTTAGATCTAATATCCCATAAGTTAGAAATATAACGAATTGAAAAATTTCTCAATCTCATCTTTCCATTATTTATTCTTCAATAACAGAAATACATCTTTTACTAAGTATTATCGAGTCTAGTAGGTCATCCAATGTACTAATTAGCCTTTGAAGGTTTTCGGACTCTATTTCTGTAAGGAGGGCGTCACCATCTATCCAACTGTTTATTATAACGTCCTTGGGCGCACTCTTATTTTCAGGAGAAACTGCTCTAAAAACTGTTTTCAGCATTCTTTCATCCTCTATCTTAATTTTCAACTTAACTCTTACCAAATTGTTCTCCAACAATACTATCCACAGCCTTTAAGAATTCTTGTTCTTTCTCCATCGGTATCTTTGCGCCAGCAGCAACATCATGACCGCCGCCTTCTCCGCCCACTTGTTCAGATGCCTTTCTCATGGCTAATCCAAGATTTACACCTTCTCTGCAAAGTTTTCTTATCGTTCTTGCCGAAACCTTTGTTAGATTTTCCTCTGTATTTGTCATGGCAATCGTCGGTCTTGATATATCTATTATCCTCGCGCTAAGACCCATCATTGTAACTGTACCGATTACGGAATCTTTTATTTTTCCTTTTCCATGAAAGTATTGAATATTTTCAAGTTTAGACACTTTTATTTCATTCAATAGATTGATCCCCTCTGATAACAATCTTCGATGTTCCAAGAGAATATTTTCTGCGAGTTTGTACATAGAATCCCGCTCACCCAAACAAATCGAGAGACCTACCCCGCCATGGTTGTTCCTTCCACAAGCGTTTAAGAGAGTGGCAAAACTCTTTGCGTCTCTTAACTCGCTCCTGTCATCCTCATTCAAAACTGTATAGACTTCTCCTATTAGACTTTCTGCCCTTTCTTCAGGAGCATTCCCAAGAATTTTGAGCAATAAATAAGTTGCAAGGGATTTTTTTTCTTCAAACTCCAAGTCAACAACTCTTCTCCAAGATTCACCATCCTTAACCTTGATTCCCAACTCTTGAAGGGCAGAAAGACATCCTTCTTCGTTTCCAGTTATTCCCGGAATGAAGGGATCAGTCGTGTACTCCATGGCCTTGTATAGGGGGCGCGTAAATCTTCCAAAGAATCTAAGATCAATCTCTGACTTTATTGTGCCTTCTTTCTCACATTCTTCCAAAATTTCCCTGTTTTTTCCAATAAGTTTTCCATCTTTATCTTGCATGTCTCCCAGAGCACCTACTACAGCCAAGTAAGAGAGATCCCTTGAACCAACTTCTCTGGCTATCAGATATGTCATTCCTGAGCCAGAGATCTCTCTTGAACCATCTATGCCAATTTCATGTGCATTTATATGCAACAAAGATTTATTTGACTCAATTTCTACTGGCTGATGGTGATCTATGACTAAAGCCTCTTTACCGTTATCCAAAAGGATTTCTTCCAGTTGGGGCAACTGTCCGCTTCCAAAATCGGTAAATACGTATGAAGAATAACTCTCCTTTGCGAGTTCTTTGATTGTCTCTCTCTCGAGCTGCCTTAAAATGGTAAAATGAAAATCTGCATTCAGTTCAACCAACAATTTCGCCAAAATTCCTGCTGCAGATAACCCATCCGCATCATAGTGCGAGACGCATCTAAAACATTCATTTTTCCTGTCTTCTATCCATTCAATAGCCTCTCTTAAATCAGGAAAAGGCATTTAAATCATTCGACAAGTAGTTCTGCCATCTCTGGAGTATACTTCCAATCTTCTGGGAGTACACCGGTTCTCTTGTAATACTTTACAAGTCTTCTAATTTTAGATTCTAATAATGCGAGCCCTCTTTTTGAGTGCAAATCTTTTTTATGCTCTAATAGGTGCTTTCTTACTCTTATAGCTCTTCTAATAAGATTTCCAAGGTCTTCTGGTATTTTGGGTGCCAAATCGTATTCTCGAAGGATTTTCTGAATCTTCTTTCCAGTCAGAAGTTTTGTCTGCGGAATTCCGTATTGATCTCTGAGGATAATACCTATCTCACTTTGTGAGTAACCGTCTTTGGCATATTTTACTATTAACTCCTCGACTTCATCTGCTGAGTATTCTACCCAACTTGGAGCAATAGTTCTTGGAGGCCTCGTAGATCTAGAAGATCCCCTTGTTCTTGAGTGCATTCTTGCCATGCATTCACCTCATGGAAATTTGTTATAATGGTATTTTAATATTTGGGTATGTATGTTCATATTGAGAAAACAATTTAGACATGGATCAATCTCTTTTCTCTAACCAAGCGATAAAGCCCTCTATAGCTCTTTTCCTATGAGAAATTCTATTTTTAAGTTTTGCATCTTCTCCAAAGGTCTTATCATAACCTTCTGGAATAAATATGGGATCGTAGCCAAAGCCTTCTTTTCCCCTTATTTCATGGGATATGTTCCCGTTAACGATTCCTTCAAAGGAAATGGGCTCTTCAATAGGCAAACAAAAACCTATGACGGATTTGAAGCATGCCTTTCTATTTTTTATACCTTTCATCAATCTTAGCATTCCTTCGTTTCCGATGGTTTTTTGCGCGTAGGATGAGTAGGGTCCTGGAAATCCTTTAAGAGCATGAATGAATAAACCAGAATCCTCTACTATTACAGATCTATTTGTGCTCTTGCAAGCAAAATTTGCTGAGTAACAAGATATCTCTTCAAGAGAGTCCGATTGAATCTCTGGACATTCAACAT
Organism: uncultured archaeon; assembly: GCA_964347835.1. Lineage (GTDB taxonomy): Archaea > CAYFZR01 > CAYFZR01 > CAYFZR01 > CAYFZR01 > CAYFZR01. The sequence continues at coordinate 44,088 of CAYFZR010000050.1, read as the reverse complement.
TAATTTGTTCTAACTCCAGATGCTTGCCCAATAACTCCTCGAACTCTCTCATCTTTCCGATGTTGCTGGTAACTATGGCTATTTTTTCGATATTTTTTCTATCTGGCATACCTACCTCTCTTTTCGATCTCTTCTACTCTTTCGACAACCTCGCCACTCATTCTATTAAGGTAATGATTTATGACTGTAGAATAACAAGAATCAGCGATTTCATGGTGAGTACTATAAAATGCTTCTTTCATTAAGTGTAGGTCAACTCCTTTGTCCTCTATAGAATTTGAGATCTCTCCTAAGCCAAAATCTATGAAGTATATAAGATCTTCATGAAGAATCATATTTGAGGTTGTAAGATCTCCATGTATCATGTCTCTACTGTGGAGTATTCCGATCATATCTCCGATTCTTGCACAAATTTCTTCTCTATCTTCCTTATTAACCTCTCCTAACGTATCTCTTAAAATTTCACCAGGTATGTATTCCATTAAAATCGAAGTACCACTTAACAGTATATCCAAAACAATTGGGGTTGGAACGCCATTTTCTCTTGCCAGTCTTAAAAGTTTTGCCTCTTTCTTTGATCTCTCAGATCTTAATCTAACATCCAAATCGGATACGCGGTATTTCTTTTCAATTCTTCTTTTTTCTATAACTTGTTCTCCGTGCCATTTTCTAAGGTAAATAACTGCCTCGGCTCCTCTTGCTATAATTCTCATCACTTAATCGCCCTTCAACTCAACATCAGACAAGCCCAAGACATTCAATAATCCAATAAGGTTCTCCTTAGATAGGGAGCCATCTGAAACATATCTGAGGATCTCTTCAGCGTTAAATGCGACGCCTAAGCCCGCATTTTGTAACATAATTCTGTCGTTGGCACCGTCACCAACAGCAACAATTTGATCTGGAGAAATAGCCTCTATTTGTGATAATTCTCTAATAATTCTTCCTTTCGCCTCTGCATCGATAATTGGACCTTCTATTTCACCAGTGACTATTCCATCCTTTATAACTAATTTATTACCAAATGCATAATCAAATCCTAATTTTTCCTTTATTTTATCTGTAAAGTAAGTGAATCCTCCGCTTATCAAGGCTATTTTGTATCCACTTCTTTTAAGCGTGGTTATTAGTTCTTCGGTACCCGGCGTAAGGCTAAGATCTCCCGAGATTTTTTCGAGTACACCTGCTGGTAAGCCTTTAAGGAGGCTAACTCTTTCCCTCAAAGATTGTTCAAAATCGATTTCGCCGCGCATGGCGAGTTTAGTTATGTCTTCGACCTCTTCACTAACTCCAGCAGCCTTAGCAAGTTCGTTAATGATCTCAGCATCCACGATAGTAGAATCCATGTCGAAAACAATGAGGCGTTTCTCCTTCTTGTAAATATCATAATCTTGTACCACAGCATCTAGACTCGTCTCATCACATTTTTTAGAGATTCTCTCCTTAACCAATGAAAAATCGTAATCCCTAATATCAATGGTCATTTGTAAGGATATAATGTCTCCTCTTGCAATTAAAGCGGTTTTTTCAATGTTTACTCCCATGTCTGCAAACAAACTGGATAGGGCATAGACAATACCGGGGCGATCTTTACCCAGTACGGTTATCACGTATAATTTCTTTCTTTCTAATCTTCTCAATGCTGCATATCTATGATAAGGCGTTATTTGGAGATCTAATCCTAATTTTTTCGCCTCTTGCCGCAAATCTTCCATAACATCCTTGAAAGAAGATTCACTTGTTCTGAGATCTATTATGGTAAACATCAAAAATAGGCCTTGTAGCACTGTTTGTTCGATGTCTACAATATTAACGTAATGTTTTGCAAGAACAGAGGTTATTCCTGCTATTAATCCCGGACGGGCATTACCTGTAAAGGTTACCACAAACATGTTACTTTCTTCATCGCTTATTCTACTTCTTGGAATACTTCTAAATTGTGACATCGATCAAAAATGGTTGGTTATACTATTTTAATTTTTCAATTGAAGGAAAGTTTCCATAAATTCTTCTTCAATTAAGCCAAAAATACCTTTCCTTATTGACTTCTCATCAAATTTTTTAACATCATCTCCTTTTTTTAGCGGATTATATATTGCAAAGGGTACTGGATCTTTAACATGCGTTTTCACAGTTACTGGGGTATGGTGATCTGACATAATTCCTATGGAGAGATCTTCGGTTTTTAAATTTATTAGCCTCCCTACTATAAATTTGTCTATTCTTTCGATTGCTTTTATCTTTTCTTCGATGTCTCCTGCATGACCCGCCTCATCCGGAGATTCTACATGTAAAAAAACGAAATCAAAATCTTCAAGGGCCTTTACAGCGTATTTAGCCTTGGATTTATAATCTGTGTCGTAGTATCCAGTTGCACCAGGAACATCTATAATACACATTTTAGCAAATATGCCTATGCCCTTTATTAGGTCAACAGCAGAGATAATCGAACCATTTAGGTTATATTTCTCTGAGAAAGGGATCATTTTTGGGGATCTACCTTGCCCCCATAGCCAAATCATATTACCGGGATTTTCCCCTTCCCTTACCCTTTCTAGATTGACTGGGTGCGATTCCAATAAATTTTTTGAATTCAAAGTAATATCGTTTAGGATATCCGTCAAAAATATTTTATTACCTCTTTTAGATCTAATGAGAACATCTTTTATGTCCTTACCCACAGCATCGTGAGGTGGTGTGGTTTCTATCTCTTTAAGGTCGGCATCATCTTCTAAAATCAGTATGTTCCTGTAGCTCACACCGGGATAAAACCTAATTTTCTCGGAACTAAACTTTTGATTTAGGGCGTCTATCAACTCTTTACTTTCCTCATTCGATATGTGTCCTGCACTATAGTCTTTAATCTTTCCACTCTCTACTGTAATCAAATTACATCTGAAGGCAATATCTAACTCTCCAAGAGATATACCGATACTTGCGGCCTCAAGAGGGCCTCTGCCAGTATAATATTTTTTGGGATAGTATCCAAGTATTGATAGGTTAGCGATATCGCTACCTGCGGGCAAGTCATTTGGTATAGACTTGAAGAGACCACATCTACCCTTTAATGCTATTTTGTCGATATTTGGTTTTTGAGATAGCATTAAAGGCGTCTTACCATCCAACTCTTCAACGGGATAATCAGACATCCCATCCGCCACAATCAATATATACTTCATTTGCATCAATTTTGATGGAAAGGTTTATAACGGTTTTCGGTTTCTCTTTGGATTGGTGAAATGTGTGCCGACCATCATAGATGCTTTAGAGTATTACTCGCTTGCACTATTAGGACCTTTAGTTAGCCTTGCAGTAGGTATAGTATTTGGCGTTTTTTTAAGAAGGGCTATCGTAACAATTCTCTCTAGGAGTTTTAGCTTTAAAACTACAGATCTAGGATACAAAGCAAAAATAGTCTTTATGATTTTTGCAATACTAGTTTTTAGCATAGCCTTCGTTCTGGTTGGCCAGTTTAACGCCATAATGTTTATAATAGGGATTTTATTCTCTTACTGGCTAACAACGTAGTTAAATTTTTTTCATGAGACGTAGTAATACTCCCCTGAAATCTTCTGTTCCCTATCGAGTTTTGAATCCTCCTTGTTTATTCTAGGTCTCCCGGTTTCTTTATCTCTCCTAAAAGTAATGCCCATTTTTCTTAAAAAATGATTCATGCCTTCTCTTTTTTCTAATGGTCCGATACTTTCTCCTTGAATTCCAGGATCTCCATCAAAAACCATCATTCTATCAGAAACGTAATCTATTAGCAACACGTCATGATCCACGATTAATGCAGTTTTCTCTCTTTGTTCCATAAGTCTTCTGACCATCTTTGTTAAGGAAATTCTCTGCTCTACATCAAGATAAGCGCTTGGTTCATCCAACAAGTAAATATCTGCCTCTTGAGAGAGACATAAAGCAATGGCAACCCTTTGTAGTTCTCCTCCACTCAGCTCATTTATTCGCTGGTTTAATAACCTTTCAAGTTCCAGAGGCTTTAATATTTCGTTCTCATATTTACCCGTTCCAAACTCACTCGTTGCTTTAGAAAATAAATCCAGCACAGTTATTTCATATTCTGGCGATAAATACTGGGGTTTGTAGGATACTTTAACATTTACATCTAGTTTCCCTGTAGTGGAATCTATCACACCCGCAAGAATTTTTACAAACGTAGTTTTTCCGATACCATTAGGGCCTAACACACCCACTATTTCTCTTTTTAGCAAAGAACCAGCCTTACATTTAAGAGAAAATCCGTCATATTCTTTGGTTAACGTCGGATAAGGGAGTAACTCATCTCCTTCTGTTGGATGAGAAGGTGGTCTAATCTCAAAAACAACCCTCTCCTTCCTAAATCTCACATTTTCTTCCCTTAAATATCCATCCAAATAAGCGTTTATCCCTACTCTAACGCTCTTAGGGTGGGTAATTATACCGAAAACTCCAGGTTTTCCGTAAAGTATGTGGACGTAATCGCATATCCAGTCTAAAATTACGAGATCATGCTCTACAACCACAACCATCTTTTCTTTGGAGAGTTCTTGTATTGCCCTAGCCACGTTTACCCTTTGTCTCACATCTAAATAACTAGAAGGCTCATCTATGAGATAGATATCACCGTCTCTCAATAAACAAGCAGATATTGCTACCCTTTGTAACTCCCCGCCGCTCAATTCTTTAATATCTTTATTTAAAAAACTTTTTAATTCGAGCATTTCGGTCAAACTTTCTAATACATTTCTATCGTCTACATCGGATAAAAGATCCCCCACATATCCGGAGACCGCCTTTGATAGCCCTTCTATGTATTGTGGTTTATGCATTGCTTTAATTTTCCCTTTTGAGAGATTTTCAAGGTATCTTTGGATTTCTGCTCCCCTAAAAGAGGATATTATCTCACCCCACTCAGGAGGATCATCGTATTTACCAAGATTTGGCTTTAATTTACCAGAAAGGATATTTATGGCTGTAGTCTTTCCAATACCGTTTGGACCAATCATGCCAACGACTCCGGACTCCAATGGATACGGGAGACCATAAAGTTTAAATTGATTTACCCCGTATCTGTGGATGCTTTCTTCTTCAAGTTCTTCAGGGAGATTTATAATACTTATACACTCGAATGGACACCTTTTAATACATATTCCACACCCTGAGCATAGTTCTTCTGATATAATAGGCTTTCCTGTTTTTTCATCCATTATCACGGTTTCTTCCTTCATTCTCACGCCTGGACAGTACAGAATACATTCATATGAACACTTTTTAGGTTGACAACTATCTTTATCTAAAACAGCGATTCTCATAAAAACAAACCTCAAAAGAGATTAAATAATAAAACCCATGTAAATAACCATAAGAGAATAAAAGGAAGTACGCAGTTTCCAAACCATCCTTTAGGCCCTCCAAGGTCTTCTACTGTTGTCTTAAATATTCTTTCGTTCAATCGTCCGATCAGTACAAGTATCACTGGCGCTAGAAGCATTCCAATAACAAGTCCCCAACTTAATATACCAGATATCACACCAAATAACATATAGATTATCGCTGATTTAGTCTCCTTATCCATGCGAGGCCCTCGTGAAGATTATGAAAAAAGAGATGACCAACGTTGATATAAGTGTGTTGGTAAAGGAATTAAAATGGTTAGAGGGTGGAAGGATAGATAGAATATATCAACCAACTCCCGACGAATTTACATTAAAATTACGTATACCCTCTCATGGAACTATAGATTTTGTCTTTACTCTTGGAAAAAGGGCACACATAACAAAATATCCTAGAGAAAACCCTAAAAAACCCTCGAACTTTGTTATGTTTCTAAGGAAGCATCTTAGCAATTCTATAATTACTAATATTGAACAACACGACTTTGATAGGATTTTCAATTTTGATTTGGCAGGTAAGGACCATTATACGCTTGTATTCGAACTATTTGGAAAAGGAAATCTTGTACTCCTGGATAGTTCAAAAAAAATTATAAGACCTCTATTTCCTCAAAAATGGAGGCATAGGAATATTATAAGCGGAGAAATCTATGAATACCCTCCCTCAGGCATTGATATTTTATCTCTGAGCAAAGAAGATCTCAAGGAATTATTAAACAAACCCACAGAAACTGTAAGATTACTTGCGAGGAGATTAAATATAAGCGGAATATATGCAGAGGAGATATGCAAAATTGCTGGATTAGAAAAAAATATATTTGGAGAAGAACTATCAGACAAGGACATTGAAAGATTGTACGATTCTATTAGAAATTTGATTATCAAATTGGACGAATCGAGACCAGTTATAGTAATAGAAGATGAAACCCCAATAGATATCCTACCCTTTCCGTTAGAAGTGTATGAGGGGAAAAAATTTATATATTATAAGTCTTTCAATCAAGCACTCGATGATTTCTTCACAAAAACTGAAATAGAAATCGTAGATGAAAAAATTTATGATTTAAAAGATAGAAAACTAACTAAACTAAATATAAGACTAAAAGAGCAAGAAAAAATATTAAATAATCTTGAGAAAGATGTTATTAAAGAGAAAAAACTTGGTGATTTGATATATGCTAATTACCATACCATAGAGGGCATATTGAATTTATTAAAGAAAGCGAGAGAAAGAGGGCATTCTTGGAGCGAGATATTATCGATTATTGAATCGAGCAAAGAAAAAAACAAAGAAATACAGATTATTAAGAGAATAGACACAAAAATTGGTAAAATTTACTTGGATTTAGAAGATGAAGTAGAGATCGACCTGAAAAAGACCATACCTGAGAACGCTGAAGCACACTACAAAAAGGGAAAAAAAGCCAAAGAAAAGATTAAAGGCGCTAAAAGAGCAATCGGAGAAACAAAAAAACTTATAGAAGATGCTAAAAAAGAAGAGGTTGTCGTTGACATCAAAAAGCCCAAAGAACGAAAGATAAAGAAGAAAAAATGGTACGAGCAATACAGGTGGTTTATAACAAGCGAAGGACTGCTTGTAATAGGAGGGAAGGACGCCAAAACCAATGAAAGAGTCGTAAAGAGACATATGGAGCCTATGGATAGATATTTCCACGCTAATATAAGCGGAGCCCCCCATGTGATACTTAAGACGAAAGGAAAAGAACCATCTGATCAATCAATTGAAGAAGCAGCGATATTTGCTGCTAGTTATTCAAATGCGTGGAAACTTGGCCATCATGGAATGGAGGTTTACTGGGTTTATCCGGATCAAGTTTCTAAGGAAGCCCCTTCCGGCGAATACATTCCAAAAGGGGGATTTATGATATATGGAAAGAGAAATTATCTATCTGTAGATCTTAAGATCGCCGTTGGAAGACTAAACGATCAGATAATATACGGTCCAGTCACCTCCATAGCGGGTAAAACAAACAACTTTGTAGTCATAGAACCAGGTGATATTCCAAAAAATAAGATTGCAAAGGATATAAAACTAAAGGTCAACGGAGATTTGGACGAGATAATGCAGGGGATACCCGGAAACTCAATCATAATCGGTGAATAAATGGTGGATGAAAAAATAAAAATTCCACCTTCTGGCGATTTGACCTTAACACAGAGAATTGTTTACAACTGTATTTTAAGCAATAGAAGTAGGGGAATCAGTCAATCAGAAATTATAGACGAAACCGAATTAAAAGAAGATTCCATTAAATCGGCTTTAGGTAGATTAGAGGAAAAAAGATTAATTTTTTTGAGAGAAGACAAGCACTACCCATTACTCTCGTAATTTTATACTTTTTCACTGGGAAGTTTTAGTTAATAATCATGTTTTCACTCTCAAATTTGAAATTATTTAGAAAAATTCGTCACGGAAGAATTTTTATATATTAAGCCTTTATAACTTAAATTAATTAGCCGAAAAATTGAGGATGGTCTCCATGTTGCTCCCTAAGGGAGTTAAGTTAGAAGGATCTCTCGAAATCAAAGAAAGTAACCCGCTTTTATATTTACAAGAAGTTTCATGCAAGAAATTTACAGGGCTTGTTGATGTTTACCTAAAAAATCCAGATCAGACAGTGGCGTGTCAAGTAGTTTTTAATGACGGAAAAGCAATCTTGGCGGTTGGAAAATTTTTAAGAGAGGACAAAGAAGGAAAAGGCATTGATTTTATTAAAGAACTCTCGACTCGAAAGTGGGATGCTATAAAGATAGACTTATTTAAGTATTCTGACTCGGATGTGACTCTGATAAACGAATACTATAAGGAGCATCTGATAGGTGGATTGGGGGTAGATCTCTGTCCAATCGAATCTGAAAGAGAAGCTCTCCTTAGGAAGTTGAGAATAAGAGAACCTACCATAGAGGAAATAGATAAATTATTGGGTAATTATTAATTGGAGGTGTATGGATTGGTAGCCGAGATAGAGAAGATAATATCGAAGTTGAATGACATCTCTGGCGTAAAAGGATCTTTCTTAGTAAGCATGGATGGATTTATAATAGCGGAAGTTTTGCCAAAGGACATAAGTAAGGATGACGCCGGAGCTACGCTCTCAGCCTCTTACGGTGCCCTCACAGTTTCTTTTGGTGAATTAAAACAGGGAACCGTGAAGTTCGTCATAGCTGAAGGGGCAAATGGAAATGTATTCTTAATCTCCGTGGAAGATTCTGCTGTTTTGGGTGTACTTGCCGATACCTCGGCGAATCTAGGCTATATAAGGATGCAAATGAATAAAATTGTTCCGGAACTTGGCGCATTGTTATGAGGCCCCCCTATGGATTGGCAAAAAATATCCGGGGGGGCAATGAAAGAGATAGCCGAGAAACTATCTGAATTTTGCAATCAGAAAGAGACAAGATCGATTGGAGATCAAATAAGTCTTGCTGTAAATACAGGGGTTTATGTTGGCGTAATAAAGAATATGGGTGGAGGTTGCCATCCAATTCTAAGACAGGTAAGCGAAAATATTGGAAACGGCATTTTAAGTTCAGAAACCGATTTTAATGAGGTACTGAAAATATTTGACTTAACCTTCGACCAAAAGTCTGGGCTCGCAACCTCAAAGGACTGTCATGAGTGCATCAGTTTCGAAAATTCTATGGAACAACCAATGTGCAGTTCTTTGAGAATCTTGTTCCAGTACATCTTGAAAGAGAACACCGGTGAGAATTATAGCGTTATAGAGGAAGAATGTATAGCAAAAGGGGACGATAAATGTAGTTTTACGTTCTCCCCTTCAAAAAGGATAAAGGATTTGTTAATAAGACCTGTTGAATACACCATGGAAGACGCTGACAGACTCATCAAGACTTATTTCTCTACGTTTAATAAGGTCAAGGATATAAAAAGCCCGATTCACATAGGACACATGATTGGAGCCACTGTTGTCAGGCAACTGGGCGTAGGGAGAGCAGGATCCGTGCTCAGAACAGGGGCCATAATAGTAGGGCAGAATGTGGGCAAAACACTGCAAAACGATCTTCCTGAGGCTATTTCAAAACTAGCGGAAACTTCTAATGACCTTGGATTGGGCAAAATAAGCCTAGATGGAAATAATCTTGTCGTAGAAGACTGTTGGCTTTGCTCCACCATACCTAGAATAGAGGTTGGTGCCAGATACTGTGTTTGGAATGCAAGTTTCTTTGCGTCTGCATTGTCTACTAGCACAGATCAAAATGTGAAAGTGAAGGAGATTGATTGTACAAAAAAAGGAGACCAGTCTTGCGTTTATAGCGTAGAGCTGGATCGATAAAAGTTATAAAAAATAGGGGTGCAGCGAGCCACGTTGTTTACTTGGTAGGCTCGTAGTCTTTTAATTTTCCAGAAAGGAAATCATCGTATCCACCGAGATCAAGCAATCCGTGTCCAGAATGGTTATAGACTATAACTTTTTCTTCTCCTGTCTTTTTTGCCTCTCTTGCCTCGTCTATGGCAGCCGCGAGTGAATGACAAGTTTCCGGGGCTGTAACTAACCCTTCTGTCTTTGCCAGTATTTGACCTGCTCTGAATATATCGGTCTGATGATATGCCTTGGCCTCGACTAAATCTTCCTTTACGAGCAAACATAAAAGTGGAGCATCGCCATGGTATCTTAGCCCACCGCTATGTATCGGCGGCGGTACAAAATCATGACCAAGCGTGTACATCATCAGCAAAGGAGTGAAGGTCGCTGTATCTCCGTGATCATACCTGTATTGAGATAAGGAATCCTTTTCACCCGTAAGGGTTGGCACGGCTTTAGGCTCAACCGCCATAAACGTTGTCTCATCGTATTCTCCTCTTAGTTTTTTACCTATCATTGGAAACATAAATCCTGAGAAGTTGCTTCCTCCTCCTACGCAGCCTGCCATGAAATCAGGAATCTCATCGAGGATTTCAAATTGTTTTATCACTTCTTGTCCAATGACTGTTTGGTGAAGCAACACATGGTTTAACACGCTTCCAAGAGAGTAGAATGTTCCATCGTGATTTATGGCTGTTTCTACGGCTTCGCTGATAGCAATACCCAAAGATCCTGGATGATCAGGATTTTCTGCCAAGATATTTCTTCCTGACTCTGTTTTATCGCTGGGAGACGGGACAACATCTGCTCCGTATAGTTGCATTACGATCCTTCGGTAGGGTTTTTGCTCATAACTTACTCTTACCATATAAACCAAACACTCAAGATCGAAGAGGGCGCATCCTAAAGCAAGCGCAGAACCCCATTGGCCTGCACCTGTTTCTGTTGTTAATCTTTCTGCTCCTTCTTTCATTCCGTAAAATGCTTGTGCAACGGCAGTATTTGATTTATGACTTCCAGTAGGAGAAAGATCCTCTCTCTTGAGATATATCTTTGCAGGTGTGTTTAGGAATTTTTCCAATCTTGTTGCCCTATAAAGAGGTGTAGGTCGTCCTATTTTGTAGTAAATCTCCACTATTTCTTCTGGTATATCAATATACGGATCCATGCTCATTTCTTGACCCAATAGTGCTTGTGGAAAGATTTTGGGTAAATTAGCCATTCTAGATGGACCTTCCTCAGGATCTTTGGGGGGATCTAGAGGTCTTGGGAGATCAGGAAGAATGTTGTACCACTTCCTTGGCATTTCATCTATTGATAGAGTAACGTTTGACATTTCTCTCCCCTCCTTTATTCGATGTCCATTTATGTAGTACAGTGTAATATTTAAGTGTTTTGAGTACATTTCTGTACTTCCTATATATCACGAAACTGAGCTTCAATCTTGGAGTCTGAATTCCATGTAGTTATCTGTTTTTTCGTCATAATACTCTATGAAAACCTCATAAAAAATGATTTTACCCGAGATAGAAGAAATTAATTTCTCGGATATAGACTCTAGTTCATCGGGATCACATGCATCTATGGTTAAGATGCAATTGTGAATATCTCCTTCTTTCCAGACTATTTCGATGTTAACCGTTGCATAAAGGTTAAAAGGAACCTCACCCATTGATTTTTTAAATCTTTCAATCAAATTCTTAGCATCATTTTTAATATTTATAGAACACTCGTCCATAAGTGACCCACCTGAGAAGATTATTATAAGACTAAATATAGATTTCGATGGTGCCCGTATGAAAATACTTCACAGAGATTTGAAAAAAGGGAAAATTAAACTCAGAGTAGATACTTTAAATGATCTATGGCATTTACAAAATATTATTGAAGATGAAGATCTAGTTTTTTCAAAGTCTTATCGCAGAGATCAAGAAGTCCTGAAAAATAAGATAAGAAGCGAAAGACCAGAAAAAAAACCAGTTTACCTTGGAGTAAGGGTTAAGAATGTTGAGTTCCACCCCCATTCAAACAGGCTAAGAATCCTAGGGATAATAGAACACGGTATAGACTTGAGTAAGCACCACACCTTAGATGTCGTTGAAAAGACAGTCATTACAGTAGAGAAATCATGGAAAAAGGATCAATTAGAAAGACTTAAAGAGGCAGAGAAGGAGGTAACAAGACCTTTAGTAATGGTAGTAACCATAGACGAAAGCGAGGCTGAGATTTTTATTTTAAGGCAGTACGGTATTGACTCGTTGGGAACAATATACTCGGGTCTTAGCAAGAGGATGGATGATAAGATTTTTTCAAGCGAAAAAAAAAGATTTTTCCGGGAAATAGCGAATAAGATAATCGAAATAAAAACAGATTCTTTAATAGTTTGCGGTCCTGGATTCACGAGAGAGGGTTTTTCAAAGTTTTTATCTGAGAATTACCAGGAATTGAGCGATATTTCTCAAATGGAGCCTGCAAGCACCACGGGCAAGTCAGCGGTTCATGAAATAATAAAGAGAGGCGCAATAGATAGGATATTGAAAGATGCCCGTATAACAAAGGAGTTTAAGTTAGTTGAGAGCCTCCTTGAAGAGATCGGAAAGGACTCGGGTCTTGGTTTATATGGTTTAGAAGAGGTTGAAAAAGCAATAAATTATGGAGCAGTAGACAAACTAATCATATCTGATAAGAAATTAAGGGAATTCAGGTCGAAAAAAGATAAAAGAATAGAAGAAATGATGGAAAATGCCAGAAAGACTTCTTCTAATGTATTGATAGTTAGTTCTGAACACGAGGCTGGCGAGAAGTTGTTTTACCTTGGAGGTATTGCGGCATTATTAAGATACCAAATAAAAGGCTAAAATTTTAATATAAAGGCATTCAAATAACCAAACTGGGTGGGGTTAAAAAAATGATACTACCAAAAGAGGGAACTTTAATCTCATCATTTTCTCAGAATGAAGTTGAGATTGATACGTTAATAAGGGAAAAACAAAAAGACAAATTTAACGGATACATCAAAATCTCAACGCACAATATTGAGTCTTACATTATATTTGAAAACGGAATTTTAGTGGGGGCAACTTATAAAAAAGGCAAGGGAAAAATAAAAAAAGGAAAAGATGCTCTCAACAACATAAAGTCCATTGAAAAATCAAACTTTGCGATTTTTGAATATTCTCCATACCAACTAAGATACATAAAAGAACTAAACTTGGAGGCTCTTTTTACTAGTTTTAGAATAATGACTGAATTACCAAAGGGAAAACGAGTTAAGAAAAAGAAGGTTAAAATACCAGATTTAAGAAATGCTTTGACTGAGATGGGATCCAAATTTTTATCAGGATATGCTAAATTCTCCATGGAAGATTACAACTTTTATATCATTGCAAAGGAGGGGGCTCCAATGGCATGCTTTGTCGTTGGAAAGGAAGATTTTACATCTGATGAGGCTCTGCAATACTTTTTGAATAATTTGGGACCTTGCATAATTGAGATGTTTTCTTTGGAACAAAATGAGTTGATTGAATTTTTAAAGAGTCATAACGAGATGTCCATAACTGAAGACGGATTTGACATAGTTCACAGGGTATACATGTCAAGAGACTTACTTTTGAAGGCTCATCGCCTCAAAGATCCTGAAAAAAAAGTAATAGACCGTATATTAAAGAATTTTAAAGAAGATGAAGAGTAATACAGCGTGGCTCGCTATGGAACGTGGCTCATTCCATCCGCAACGAACTTTTAAAAAAAGTTCGATCAAAAGAAAGATATTTTATTAACAGTACCGAGTGAATTGTTTTCTACTCTAAATATTATATGGGGGTGTAGAGAGGGGGCGATTGCCCCCTTCTTTATATAATACTCCCTTCTATTGGATGAATATGAAGACCAGGTATGGTACCACTCTAAAAGGGAAGATGTCTGAAGGCTGTAGACTTTGTTTGAAGGGCGCCAAGTTAGTACTTTTTATCACAGGGATGTGCCATAAACACTGCTACTACTGTCCTGTCTCAAAAAAGAGAAGAGAAGAAGACGTAATGTGGGCAAACGAAAGAAAAGTCCTATCATATAACGACATAATAGACGAGGCAAAGTTGATTAAGGCTAAGGGAACAGGGATAACAGGAGGCGAGCCGTTACTGGTATTTGACAGAACTCTGAAGATGATAAAACTTCTAAAAAGGGATTTTGGCAAACACCACATCCATCTTTATACATCTGGCGATCTTTTAAATCCTGAGCGGGCTGAACTTCTTGCCGGCGCAGGATTGGATGAACTGAGGATTAATGCTGAATTAGAACAATTAATGAGTCTCGAATGGGTGACAAAATATCTATATACTGGGATAGAGATACCGGCAATTCCAGATAAAGACTACACGGCTTTAATAGAATATCTGCCTAATTCAGGATATTCTTTCATAAACATAAATGAATTAGAACTCTCAGAGACAAATGCACCGCATCTAAAAAATTATGAGTTACTCAATGATTCATCAAATGCCATAAAAGGAAGTTTTGAAAAAGCGATGGAAATCTTAAATAATCTGGAAGGATTTAACGCACATCTTTGTGCTTCTCGTATAAAAGATTCGGTTCAACTGAAGAACAGATTTTTAAGAAGGGCAAAAAACGTTAAGAAGAAGTATGAAGAGATTACCGAAGAAGGCCTTCTGATTAAAGGAATAATTTATCCAAAATCGAGTAAAGATTTAAAAGTCGTTTTAAAAAAGTTGATTTTCGAATACTCTATTCCAGAGGATATGTTTCATTTAGATGAATCCAAGAAAAGGATTGAAACCTCGTGGTATATTGCCGAGCATCTTTCTGAACTCCTATTGGATTGTGAAGTAGCGATAGTGAAGGAGCATCCAACCTTTGATAGGTTAGAGATTGAGAGAATACCGCTAAAGCTGCTTTAGCACTATTTTACAAAAGTCTTTGTCTAAGTCCGCTTCTAATAGCTTAAGTCGAACTTTTTTTCCGGTCATTTCTTCTATGACGCTCTCTAAATAGCCGCGAGTCACTCTACATAGAGTTCCGGCAGGTTTAAGCCCTACTGCCTGTCTCTTTTTTATTACCTCTCTTATGTAACAGTAGTTTGTAGTTAATTCAATCTCTCCTCCGTCTTCTTTTATCTCGATATTATAGAGATCTCCAATCTCGCTCGTGAGCTTCTCTATGGCTTCGTTTATGTTTCCTGCTTTACCGATCTTATTTGCCATTCTCTTCCCGCCATCTCTCCCCATTTTATAAGCAACCGCTCTTCCGCCCTTACCCATTATTGCTTCCATAGACCTTGAGAGGCCTCCAGCCAGAATGGTAAGAGCATTTAGTTTCGCCTCACAGGTTTTGAGTTCTTCTTTAACAGCCATTTTTCTCACTTCACTTAATTTCTTAATCATTTACTTTATTATAATAATATATATCTCTTGGGTAAACGTTTTTGCCATACTTCGATCATTTATGCAACTTATAAATCTTCAGTTAAACTAATTTTGTTAAGCACGTAACCATTTTAAAAGAAGGTCAATTTCATCTTTGGTTACACCTTTAATCAGAACGAAAGAAGAAGTATAAAGCAAAAATCCAAGTAAAAGTCCTAAAAAACCTTGAAGGTGATACCATAAGAAAAGAGGGATAAGAACCGCAAAGAAAGCACGCAATATTATTTTTATCTCGAATTTGAATCCAAATGATCTAAGGAAGAGAATACTCATAAAGAATGCGTAGACGCAAGAAATTGAGGTTGACATCGAAGCGCCGTTTATATGGTAAATCGGTATCAAGATAACGTTGAGGATAATATCTAGAATTGCCGAGACCAATAAGATATACATAGGGATACTTGGCATTCCCAATCCCTGAAAGACGCTTGTCGAAAGGGTATAAAGTGCAAAGAAAAACATCCCAACCGCTAAAATAATTAAAGAATTCTTTGCAAGAACAAACTCGTCTTTAAAAAGAAGTTTTAATATCCATTCTGGCATTGATATCAGAATTCCTGTAGCAGGAAATAAAAAAAAGGTTGTAAATCTCTGCGATTGTCTCCAATAAATTTCTTTTTGGTCTGATGATGCCATTAGGGGGAGCAGAGAAGCAGAAGCAGCTACTGAGATTCCGATAACGATTCTTGCAGTAGGGCTTGCAGCATTGTACAGTCCAACATTTCTGTATGTGTCCAACCATCCTAAGCAGAGAGTGTCGATATTATACAGAAGGAAGGCTCCTATTGCTGTTAAAGAGGCAGGAATGGAAAATAGCACCACCTCTTTATATTCTTTTCCAAAACTCGGTCTGAAAGGCATTAGTATAAAGGCTAAAAATAATGATACCACGAAACCTAATGTAGATCCCAATATCGCTCCTGTTGCACCTAATCCTATAAGGAGTAATGCCAGTATTATACGCATCACTTGTTCAAAGGACAAAACAAAACACATTCTACCGTATTTTCTTTCACCCTGAAAATTACCCGTCAAAACAGATATTAAAACTCCGAATGGGATTGCGAGGGATGCAATAATAAGGGGAATTCTCGCCTCCTCTCCAAATGGAGAAAAAAGAAATACTAAAATAATCAAAAAAATAGTAATAACTGAGGAGGCTAAGGTAAAAAAGACAAAAGAAGATTTTAGGACATCCTTTCCCTCTGCAATATATTTTGCAACGCTTGGTGCAACCCCCCCTGATGTGACGAGCAGAAGCCCGCTCTGGATTGGTAGAGCGAGAGAAAGTATACCATATTGTGATATTTCGAGGAGGTTGGCAGTCAAAATCCTATATGCGTATCCGCCTACCCTCACAAAAAGATTATTGAAGAGGAGGATAAACCCTCCACGAAGAAAATCAAATCGGGACTCCCTCAGTCTGTGTGAGTTCTCTAAATCTCGAAAGTATCCTCTTTGTGACTTCCCCTGGTTTTCCATTACCAATTCGCCTTCCGTCAATTTCTACCACTGGAACTATTTCAGCGCCTGTGCCTGTTAAGAATACTTCTTCAGCGTTATAAAATTCATGTAAGGTGCATTCTCTCTCGACTATGGGAATCTCAAATTCTTCAGCGATTTCGAATACAGCCTCTCTTGTTATCCCCTTAAGTATGTTGATTGATGGAGGAGTAACTATAACATCCTTCTTTATAAAAAAGATGTTATCTCCGGTACATTCTGCGACGAACCCTCTGGAATCTAGCATAATTGCCTCTTGGGCATCTGCCTGATCAGCTTCTATTTTTGCCATAATGTTGCTTAGGTAATTAAGGGTTTTTATGTTGGGACTCAGACTATCAGAAGGGCGAATTCTGGTCGATGCTGTAACAACTTTAATTCCCACATCACTTAAGTCGTACATCTCGAGTTTTTCGGTTATTATAACGATTGAGGCATTTCCTTTACATTTCCTTGGATCTAATCCCAGATCTCCCTCACCTCTTGAAACAACTAAGCGTATATAGGAATCTGAAAGATCGTTCGCACGCAATGTCTTTAAAACATTTTCTTTCATTTCTTCTTTTGATACGGGGATATCCAACATTATTGTATGTGCGGATTCATATAATCGATCTAAGTGCTCATTTAGTTTGAAAACCCTGCCATTGTATGCACGAATACCTTCAAAAACTCCGTCTCCATATAAAAAACCATGATCGAATACCGAAACTTTAGCATCTTTTTTTGGAACAAGTTCACCATCGATAAATACCAGTGGTTCCCTCAAACATTTCCCCTCCCAGATTTCTCGATCATCGTGCCTATTATTTTTTTATCTCTTTCCTTAAAACTTTTATCTATGTGGATTCAACTATCTCATAGAACTTAGAAAATGGTTTAAAACAAAGGTGTACCACAAATGATCAGGGAAGTCTTTAGAGAAAACTTATCATTGATGTTTTTTTGCTCTCTATTATTTTTTCTTTCATTTTTTGTAACGTCAATTTCAATTTATGAGGATCAATCTGGAATTAAGGAGGTTGTGGAACCAATTTATAATGAAATAGTAAAGCAGATCCAGTCTGGTGAATTAACTCTTACAGCAGGATCAATCTTTAAACACAATCTAGTAACATCTTCTCTCATTTATCTGAGCGTCATTCCCTACGGAGATCACTACGTTCCTGCTCCTCTAATTGGTA
The DNA here is from genome assembly GCA_964347835.1 of uncultured archaeon. GTDB lineage: Archaea > CAYFZR01 > CAYFZR01 > CAYFZR01 > CAYFZR01 > CAYFZR01. The sequence goes on along the minus strand of CAYFZR010000050.1, from coordinate 26,218 downwards.
CGGCGTTGTATTTGGTTGCTAACGCCTCTATAATAGCGTACATGATATTTTTTATGGTTGAAAAAGGTTTACACACATATAAAGTCCTATTTCTCTTGATTCCACATGGAATATTTGAAATACCAGCATTAATTTTAACGGGTACAGCAGGTATCAGGTTATGGAAGTCTTTAGTCCTCTTTGTCCTCGATAGAGACATAAAGAATATGAAGAGAGGCATTGAGTTCTCAATAGTCTTATTTTTCATTTCAATCTTTTTATTTATAGTTGCGGCAATCGTTGAATCAGAAATTACTGCAACCCTGGCCTATAGATTGATCCCACCGTAAAATATTCTGAGATATCTTGGGCTTTACTATTTTAACATTATTTTATCAGAATTTGTAAATAAAATGATAATCTTACCGATTATGAGGGCGCCAACGCTTTCCCCCACACAAGGGCGCCCTCAGATTTCTCACAAGAAAAGATATTGCTATAAAAACTAAATCATGGTCTTTCGATAACGCTACCATCTCTCAAGTAGACTGTCCTGTCAGTTAATTCCGCCACGTGCAGATCGTGGGTAACAATAATGAAGGTGGTGCTGCGCTCTCTGTTAATCTTCCTCATCAACTCGAGGATTTTTTCGCCAGTTTTGCTATCTATCTCTCCAGTAGGCTCGTCTGCGAGTACAAAACTCGGATCGTTAATTAGTGCTCTGGCTATAGCGACCCTTTGTTGCTCCCCACCGCTTAATTGAGACGGGTAGTGGTGCATACGATCTTCTAATCCTACTGCGATTAAAAGATCTTTGGCACGGGAAATTAGATCTTTTTCCGTAGGAATTAGGGGTACCAAGACATTTTCAAGAGCATTCAAGGTCGGAATGAGATAAAAGCCTTGGAATATAAATCCTATTTGCTCTCGCCGAATTAAGGTTAACTCGTCGTCATCAAGTTTTGATATGTCTTTAGCATTCAATAAGACCGAACCGTTCGTCGGTCTGTCTAAAGCGCCTAACATGTTGAGCAAAGTTGTTTTTCCCGAGCCAGAGGGACCCATTATGCTTATGAACTCTCCTTTCTTAATCTCGAGAGAAACATTATCGAGAGCGATTACTTCAGTTTCGCCCATCTTGTATACTTTGGTGACTTCTTTTATTGAAATCATTCACTCAGTCCTCAAGGCTTTTATTGGATCCATTTTTGAGGCACTCCACGCAGGATAGGAGCCCCCTATAACTCCTAAGGAGACGGAGAATATTAAAACTTCTAATATTAATTTTATCGTTAGTATAGGATTAATTGATGGAAAAATTGTTCTAAGGATAAGTACTCCTCCAAAACCAACAGTAATTCCGGTCAAACCTCCTATAAAACCTAGAACGACGGCTTCAGTCATAATCATTTTCAATACATCATTCTTACTCCAACCTATGGATTTTAGAACTCCAATCTCACGAGTCCGTTCTATCACGGACATTAGCATTGTATTCGCTATACCAATTCCGCCGACTATAGCCGCGATACCAGAAACAGCCCATGTAACGCTTCGTATGTTCCCTAACAAACCGGAAACCATTTCTGAGAATTCCTCTTGCGTTCCTGCTTGTAGGTCATCGTATCGCATCTCGATTTGTTTTGCTATCTTATCGGTATTAGTTGGATCTTGAGCCAGAACTACTATGGCATTTACCTCATCTTTTTCCATATCGGCCAGTTCTTGGGCAATATCTAGAGGGACGTAAATATCGTTATCAAATGCAACAGAGCCTGTTTCGTATATGCCAACTATTTTGAAGTCTCTATCATCGATTTCAATGGAACTGCCAACCTGTTTTTTGTAGTTATCAGAAACCTGCTTACCGATGACTGCTTTGTATCTGTCTCTGGATGTGAGAAACCTGCCCCTATTAACTTCTGTTACCGGAGAACCAGTCTTTTTGAATTTTTCTGGATCTATCCCACTTATACTCAGTGTGCCGAATCCTTGTCCGGCGCTTTCATCTTCTATGTTCTTTGGAAGGTAAAATACCATGGGCGATGCCAGTTTTACTCCGGGCAAAGCCTCTATCTTTTCTTCATAAGATTTTGATATCTTACTGAATATTGGACTCCCAGTATCTTCCTCTTGTACAAAAACACCTTTTAATTCTCCTATGGCTTCCAGCGCAGTGGCTTCTAATCCGTCTGCAACGGATACCAATGCAACGATAGCTGCAACGCCAACAGAAATGCCCAAAAGAGCCAGAGCCGTTCTTGTTTTTCTACGAAACAGGTTTTTTAGAGAAAATTCACTCAGCCGCATGTTTCTTCCTTCTTCTCCAGACGTAATAGACGATCCCTACTACTAAAAGAGCACCAATAATGAAAGGCGTTTTAGAAATTGGTTTTTTGTAGGTGGAAATGTTTAGTTCAAAGATTTTTTTATAGGTGTTTCCATAATTGTCTGAATATTCGGCGGTGATTGTTGCAGGATAAAGTTTGTCTCCTTCTTTTGGTGCTACAAGATCAAATATAGCCGTTCCTGTGTCATCAGGATCTAAAGATCCTACGAAACTCTCCTTTTCTCCTATGAACTCATCTGCTTGCAGGGTAGTGCGTACAGATCTTGCCTCCCCTGTCCCAACATTTTCCAGTTCTACACTCAATGAAAAGGGAGATTCGGCAATTATTCTCGTAGGATCTGTGTCTGTGGTTCCTATGGCTATCTCTGGTATGCCCTTCACTTGAATTCCTATGCTTATATTCTTAGAATGTTGTTTATCTAAGGAATCTCTATATTTTAGTGTGAAAGGTATGGTGTATAACTTAGATTCAGCGTTTCTGTCGATGAAAATGGGGAAAGTAGCATTTGATATAATATTTTTCTTAATACTACCTAAAAATATCTCATTTCCATAAACACTTGCTATTGGACTATCTAAATGAGCAATCAGTTTAAAATCATGCAGATCCTCTTCTCCAATGTTTTGAAATACAAAAATTATGGTACCGCTCTCTCCGGGTAGAATACTTCTGGTATACACATCAATAAGTTGGAGATCTATGGACTTTGCCTCTAGGTATATTGGTATAAGGCGATCTGTTGAGAAATTCTGATATTCTAAATTGAGTTTGATGTTTTTTACGCCTGGAGAGACGTCTTTTGTTGTAAGATGTAACGATATCTCTTTATTTTCTCCTTTTCTTAGTGCATTTATATGAAAATGAGATGAAGACGCTAGTATTTCAGATTCTATTTCACCTCTGATGTCATAGATATTTTTACTACCTCCATTTTTCAATTTCAAAAACAAAAGAAAGCCCTCTTCAGGGAGCACTGGATTAGGTTCTGTCGTAACCTCCTCTAAGTTCAAGAAAGAAAAACCACTTACCCTTAACTTAAAAGTCCCTCTTGTGATATATCTCTCTGCCTTTTCTTCCCCTTCATCCCTCGTTTTATCTTTCCTTATTTTATATTCAGCATAGATTGGTATCTCATAGGTATCTTCTAAGGCATCTGGATCTATGTTCAAATAAAAAGTGGCTTTTAAGGATCCAAAAGTTCCAACATCTCCCAAATAAGTTATGGTTGGTTTGTATGCCTCAAAGGGATAAGTAGGCGAGAGATAAACCTTTAAGTCCTCCAAAGTATCGTCACCCCTATTCGCAATCCAAACATGTATCTCTGCATTTACCATTCCAGGGAGTAATTCGTCACTTTTCACCATATCGATATATAGGGGGCCTCTATCAAAGTTACCATAGTTTATTATCTCTCCACTGGGGCAACAGCGCTGACCAAAGCCAATGTGTGAAAAAATGGAGAAGATAGAGAATAGAAGAAATAAGAGGAAAAATACTCGGTAAAAGGACTTTATTCTAAGATAAGTTCTTATCCTGCTCAATAAATCACCTAATATCGTTGATATATCACTTTGATTTAAGTTTTTCTATCACAAAAAAAGGAGTATAAGAAGATCGGAATTTCTCGATTAGTCACAAACTTAAACAAGGGCATGCAAACCTATATAAGTGATCCTAAAACCTTAAAAATAAGTTTGAAGTAATATTTTTACAGGTTTTCAGAGGTGGAGTATGATCGAGGTGGAAAGAATATCCTCTGGTATCAATGGTCTAGATCCTTTGATCGAGGGAGGATTTCCAAGAAAAAGAACAGTCCTAATTGTAGGCGCCGCAGGTACAGGGAAGAGTATAATGGCTACACAGTTCTTGGTAAAGAGTGCTACCCAGAAAGACGAACCAGGAGTATTGGTTGCACTTGAAGAAGAACCTGAAAAGATCATAGCAAATATGATGAGATTTGGATGGGATTTAGAAGCATTGGTTGAATCAGACTTATTGAGAATCGTAAGGGCCATACCAACAAGACTTTCAAAGGAAAGATATATTTTGGATAGAGTATCTACCTCTGGATACCGTGATTTTTCGGTTGAAAATCTTGCAAGTCTCGTTCACGATAACATTCAACAGATAAATGCGACTCACATTGTATTTGATCCAATTTCTTCCCTTGAATTTTATGAATCGGATATCTTTAGGGTAAGGCAAGAAATATCAGTATTGGCAAAATCTATGGAGAGCAGGAACATGACAACTCTTATGATCGCTGAATCTTCCACAGGAAGTCCTACAGGTCGTTTCGGTATTGAGACTTTCATAGCCGACGGGGTGATCGTACTCTACTACTTAAGAAAAGGTAATAGAAGGGTACGTGCATTAGAGATATTGAAGATGCGCGGTACAAACCATTCACCGGAGCTAATACCCTTTACCATAGACTCTAAGGGTTTAAGACTCCTTAAGGAGAAATAACTCCATGCTAGGAAAAAAAGAGATTGATTTACTAGGAATGATGCTAACAGAGAGCAAGAATTCACTATCCCCATATATAGACCTCGATGGAATCTTATATCCTGAGGCTGACGAAATATTGGGGACCGGAGGAGAAGAGACCATCAAGACACTTGAAGGATTACATTCAAATGGATTCTTAGTAAAAAAAACCTTTGATAAGATATATTCATGCCCCAATTGTCATAAATTCATTTTTAAACTAAAATCGACATGCGCACTATGCAATTCAACGAACATTAAGAAAGCGTCCTATATAGAACACTTTGAATGCGGACATATAGATTTGGAAGAGGAATTTTCAACGCACAGGTGTCCGAAGTGTGATTCACCTCTAAAATCATTGGGAGTTGACTATACAAGGGTAACTGATGTTTACTTTTGCAAAAAATGCAAAAATTTCTTCCAAAGCCCAAACGAAGAGATTAATTGTCTTTACTGCAACTCTACATTTAAAAAGGACAGTGTAGATATAATGGAAGTTTATGAATATTTACTCAATCCAGAAAAGATCACAGATTATAAGGAAGAAATATTGAGGAGTTATAGAGCAATACTCACTCCTATAGTTGTGAAACCTGGTGTACCTTTGGATAAATTAGACTCTAAGATTTTAGAAAGATTACAACATAATTCAAGAAAATCTTTCAGGGAGATTGCGAACGAGATTGGAGTGAGTGAGGCCACCATTAGGTATAGGGTAAAGAGATTGGAAGAAGACAAGATAATAGAGAGGTACACGATGTCTATAGATCCTTCTAAGGTTGGAAGAGTTTTTCCGGTCGCCATATTGATAAAAGTAACATCACCCAACAAGGAAAAGGTTATTTCATTTTTGAAAGAACTCGAAGAGACAAAATTTCTTACTGAAAATGCTTCTGAATGGAATATTTTGGCAATTCTCTACTTAAAATCAAAAGAAGATTTGAATTCTGTGTTAGATAAGATTTCTTTAGAAGTGGAAGACAAACTGCCTTTGGTTGTCCTCAAGATGCAAAAGAGAGATTTTCGATTTAAGGTTCCTTAATATTTCAATATCTTTCTTAACTAAACAATTATGTTGTCAATCTTGTCAAAGTTGCTACCGAAAAGAACTATTAGTTTAGGGAAGTATTAATCCATTCATCCAAGCGTTTGCATACTTACGAAATAAGTAAATCACCAAAAAAGTTAAGGTTGTGTAACACAAAGATATAGGTAAGATAATTTCTGACTGTCCCTATGGTGCGTCCAATGGGTGAAAAAGAAGATAGGTTAAAAAAACTAACAGGTTTGAGATCAGAGGACTCAAAAAAGTTCCTAGATGAGATTCTATCTAAAGATGAACCCTCAAAAAATAACCCTCTTACAGAGGTTGAGCCAGTACCCTCTGAAATTACGTCTTTTGAAAAAGTTTTAACGGAAGACGCCATAACAGAAAGAGAATACCTAGACGCTGATATAATCGACAGTTATGGCAGGATTGAAATATTACAGGTAGGCAGAGAATCAATTCTTATCTACAAGGTAAATCTACCTAAATTCACCGAGGAAAAGGGTTTAATAAAAGATATAAGAGAACTAGCAATTAGTGAGATAAAGATAGACCCTGATTCCATACCAGATGTGGCAACGAGGCGTCAAATTTTCATGAATGAGATCGAAGATCTCATAAAAAATACTGACCCATCTATTTCTCCAGGAAAAAGAAAATTACTCTCAGAATATATCACCTCAAATATGATAGGATATGGTTTACTCGATTATTTGATCGAGGATGATAACTTGGAAGAGGTAATGGTTATTGCTACTGGTAAACCAGTATACGTTGCCCATAGAAAGTACGACATGTGTAAAACTAACCTCGTATTCGAGAGTGATGAGGATATAAAGATAATAATCGAAAGAATTGCCCGCCCTATAGGTAGGAGAATAGATCACCAAAGCCCTCTTTTGGATGCTAGACTCCCGGACGGAAGTAGGGTTAACGCAACCATACCTCCTGTTTCTTTAGATGGTCCTACGCTTACGATAAGAAAATTCCGTGAAGATCCTCTCACGATAGTAGACATTATGAACTTTAGAACCGTAAGTCATGAAGTTGCTGCTTTTCTATGGTTCTGCGGGGAAGGCCTTGGAACAAAACCCGCAAACATTCTTGTTTCAGGAGGGACAGGAAGCGGAAAAACTACTACTGCTAATTCATTGGCGTCTTTTATACCAGATACAGATCGGGTAGTGACTATAGAGGATACCGCGGAGTTAAAGTTACCGATAAAACATTGGGTAAGATTAGAAACTAGACCCCCCAATATTGAGGGGCGCGGTGAGATATCAATGAACGATTTGGTGAAAAATACTCTCAGAATGAGACCAGACAGGATAATAGTAGGAGAAGTAAGAGGTCCTGAGGCGAAAACCCTATTTACCGCGATGAACACAGGCCATGATGGATGCATGGGGACAATCCACTCTAATAGTGCACAGGAAACAATAACGCGTTTAACTAGCGCACCAATGAGTGTTCCAGAGATTATGATTCCCTCTTTGGATCTGGTTGTCATGCAGAATAGGTATCATCACAGGGAAAAAGGTTCTATCAGGAGAGTTACGGAAATTGCAGAAGTTGCAGGAATGGAGAGGGGCAAGGTACAGTTAAACAGAATTTTTGAGTGGGATCCGAAAACGGATACCATTATTTCAACAGGGGTGCCAAGCAGACTAAAACAGGAGATCGGAGATTACGGTGGTATGAACGGGGATGAATTGAACACAGAGATAAAGAAGAGAGAATTAATATTGAAATGGATGATTGAAAAAGGTATCAGAAGTGTAGAAGAGGTAGGCCAGATCGTCCAGCTGTATTACCAAGAACCTGACACATTACTTGATATTGCCTTAAGGAGTACGGAGGCTACTTAATTGGCAAAAAAGTTTGACCTTGAAAAGTTAGAAAATCTGCTAAGAAAACGCAAGGTAGATGAAGATGAAAAAGCAGAGAAGGAAGACTTAAAATCAGAAAATAGCGAAAAAGTATCAAAAGAGGTCGAAAGTTTAATTCTACAATCAAGAGAGATTGAAAAAAGTCAAAAATACACCGAAAAAGGATTAAAGAAACTTTTAACTACGGTAGGCGGCGGCGTCATAGGATCCGTGGAAAAAACTGGTGGAGGAGTTGTAAAGACTGCTGAACGGGCTAAAGCGATGGAAAAAGTATTTGTAAGAGAAACAGACACTGTTTCGTCCAGAGTAGGTAAGGTGGGAGGGAGATTCGGCTCCTTCGAAATCGGGCAAAAGGTCAGTTCCGCCTTAAAAAGCTTTAGATCTGAAAGGGGAGCAGATAGCGCGGTCGCGGAAAGATTGAAAGAACTTAAAGAGCTACAAGAATTTTATAAGGAAACCGTGGCCGCTGAGGGAGAAGAGGAAGAATGGAAAAGAGTAGAATTAGAAAGACCTTTAGCCGAAAGACTTGCCGATATTTTCTATTCTATTTTTGGAAGAGGAGCCTCGGGCTCTGTTAGATTTTTCACGGGTTTAGACGATGACCTTTATCGGGCTCATTTATTCATCACTCCAATAAAATATGTGGCAATGATGCTGGGCTTCTCCATAATTGCCGGAGTAGCAGTTTTTATGCTTTCAGTATTTTTCCTTCCGTTGTATTCAATTCCATTTTCTGTGATAGCAGCAATTTTAGTTCTATTGATTGTAAGGATGTATCCGAAACAAGTTGCAAATAGAAGGGCTGGAGAAGCAAATAGAGCAATTCCTTTCGCCCTAAGACATCTTGCAACCCAGTTACAATCTGGAATAGGCTTGTTTGAAAGCCTTACTTCTGTAGCAAACGCTGGGTATGGCGCCCTTTCAGAGGAAATTGGTAGAGTAATATTGGATATAAATCGTGGTGTTCCAGTAGAGGAAGCACTGGAAAGATTTTCTCAAAGAGTTCCTACGGAAGGTATTCAAAAAACCGTCAGAAACATGATAAGAGCCATGCGCACCGGTGGAGATCTTGCAGAAACCTTAACCATTTTAGCAGATGAGGTAGGATTTGAGTTAAGAATGAAGCTGAGAGACTATGCCCAAACTCTGAATACTTTTGGACTTTTATACATGATGCTCTCTGTGGTGGCTCCAGTTATGCTAATGGCAACTAACATGGCGGTTTCGACGCTTTCAGGTTATATGGTGTTCGATACGATTACACTGGCTGTTCTGTATCTGGTTCTAATCCCATTCTTGCTATTCTATTTTGGACTCTTTGTCAAGAAGATGGAGCCTCAGGTATAATGCGAGTAGTAGGAGTATGTAAGAGCGGAAGTGATGTCAAGACTGCGCTAGAAAGAGCAGGAGAAGACATAAACAAAAAACTAGCAGGGATGGGTGGGAGTATCGAAAAGATGCTGGTGGGTATTGAAGCAGGCGTAGGAGGCGCAGTGATAGAAATAGCAATCTCTGTGAGTGGGGAAAATTATGTAAGAAAGAAAATAGTATTCGCGAATGAAAGAGGAATAAGTGAAGAACAAGCCCTAAGAAATGCTGAAAAGAATATAAATAACGTCTTAAAGGATTTGGATGGTGATATAGCAGATTTTTTTGTAAAGACTACATCGACCCCAATACCCGGTAGAGTTTACTCTACAATAATTGTAGCGATTAACGAGAATTCTCAAATGGAGATACCGGTTGATAAGGGCAGTAGAAGAGAAATATTAAAGAACGCAATCTCTTTGCTAGGAGGAGACCCCAAAACTCTAAATATTTCAAAGGTGGCTGAGGTTTTTACAGTCTCAAGAGATATAATTTACAAAGACTTGGAAGAACTTGGTTATAAAAGAGGATGAAAAATGCTCGGAAAAATGGCAAAATTAGTTGAAAAGGCAATACCCCCTTCTAGACTAAAGAACGTCGATAGAAAGTTAGAGATGACAGGGATACCCCTTTCCTCTGGTGAATATTTGTCGGCCATTCTTATCATTACCGTAGTTCTTACTCCTTTGGCTCTTTTAGTGTTAAGACCTACCCCATATTTCCCATTGGGGTTAATAACTCCTCTTATAATCATTTTTATCTTTTATTATGCAATACCATATGGATTAAGATCAAGAAGGGTTACTAAGATGGAAAATATGCTCCCAGAGGTTCTGAGGCAGATGGCTCTCACCTTAAGAGCAGGTTTAGGTATAGAAGGTGCCATGGAAGACGTTGCTGTCTCAAAGTATGGACCAATATCGGAAGAATTCGAAAAAACCCTCATGGAGATAAGGAGAGGAAGGATGGTCGAGCACGCCTTATTGGCATTGGGAAGGAGGGTAGGCTCTGTTATTTTTGATCGTGCAATAAGGATGGTAGTAGAAGGCATGAGAATGGGTGCTGCTCTTTCCGAAGTCCTTGAGGCAGTTTCCAACGACGTTAGGGAAACACAGAGAATACAAAGGGAGAGAGCAGCGACAACAATGATGCAAGTCTCTTTTATAGCGGCTGCGTCAGGATTTGCTGCGCCTTTGGCTATAGGTATGATCGCCACCATCATGATTCTTTTCGGAACCCTTGGGGCTTCGGTTTTCCCGGTTAGGGAGGTAACATACATACTACTGGGTTATATTGCCTTCCAGTCGTTGATAAGTTCACTTGTAATAGGTGTAATAAGATACGGTGAGATGCAAAGAGGTCTTAAATTTGCAGCATTCATCGTCCCTGGATCATTAGGTATTTTCTGGGTGGTTAAATATTTAACAGGGCTTTTCTTCGGCGCTTAAAAAAGTGTCAACATATTTCTCAAAATTGCGATGCCGAGAAAAATGTCGTCTTAATCCTCAAAATTGTCTACATAAATTATATCTTTAATAGAGTTTATAACCTTATTAAAATACACTTAAGGAGGTGCAAGGCTTTGAGAAAAATGATTCGGGAAGAGGAAGGACAGGGTGCTTTAGAATACATACTAATGATAGCAGTAGCACTGGCAGTAGTAGCGGTTATCGTTGTATTCATGAGAGGAAAGGGTATTGAAACTAGAAACAAAGCACAAAGAGCATACAACTATACAAATGAATCAATTGAAGCGTTGCTAGCTGAAGCTACAGGTTAATCCAACATCCAAACTATTTTATATCTTTGCAAAGACTTAAAATCATGGACAAAAAGGTAGTCGCTACCGCCCTTTTTATTTTATTTACAGCCACGTTATTAAGACTCTGGATATATAATTTTGAGTTAGGTTTCCTAGATTCGGATCCCTTTTATCATGCTCGAATGAGCGAGATCATTTTTAGCGAGGGTAAACTTCCTAACTGGGATAGTAGAGAACTGGGAGGAATACCCTACTATTATCCTCCTTTTTATCATATATTGATTGCCATCACAAAATTCTTTTTAAATCTAAACTTCTTAGAAATCGGAAGTTTTTTGACCGTCTACTGCGCGGACCTTAGTATACTAACCTTATATATATTATGCAAGAGATTATTTAACCAGCAAATAGCATTTTTATCTGCCTTTCTTTTTGCAGTAAATCCCGCAACAGTTTATAGAACAGGATTTTTTGCACGTCCTACAGGGTTGACTATTCTTCTCTTAATTCTATTAACTTTCACATATATTAGATTGTTACAAAATTTTTATCTTCCTGACCTCTTTCTTTTTTTTATAATTGCCGCCTCTTTTTTGTTTACACATTCATTTGCACTTTTTTTCCTGTTTATTTTATTCTTATTCAGCGTTATAACTAGAAATAAAATTAAAGAAATTTTTTTCGTATTAGTTTCCTTAATTTCAATATATCTATTTTATTTTTTTAAGTTTATGGAATATTTGTCTCCCAATTTTGGATATACGATTGAATATGCTTCAATATTTTATTTCAAGGACTATTACTCCATAATTTTTACTCTTTTCACATTTTACCTACTTTTTTGCTTTCCTTTTTTACTTTATGGTACATTTAAAATGTATCAACAAAAAAATTACCTATTTATCTACTTTGTCGGCATAGGAATTCTCTCTTTGTTTTTCATGATGAAGATTACCATTTATTTAATATTCAGTTTTTGTATTGCAATTTCTTTGGCGTTGTTTCATATATTCAGACACAGAGATGTAAAAATCCGCCTTTTTGCTTTGTTTTCTATTTCAGTCATATTTTTAAATCCATTAGCAATAAACGGAATACTTTATAATCATTTTAAGCCCCTAAACAAGGAAGCCTATTTATTAAGGGACATCTTATCTACCACAAATTTTTCATCCAACGATACAATATTATCAAACGATTGGTCCATAGGGCATATAATCGTTTATTATACCAATGCTAGCACATTCTTAAGCGATCTTACGGACACAAAACAGTGGCAGAAGAATATTAAAGTCCATAATAGATTGATGAATCCTAAACTCTCGGTTGAAGATGGAAGAGATATTTTAAGAGAGAGCGGAATAACCTATTTACTTTTATCGAACGACTACAAGCAATTTCCGTTTGTTAAACATAATAAAACAAAATACTTTAGATTAATTGCGGAGAAGGAAGGATATGGATACAAGTTTGAACTGTATAAGGTTCTTTAAAAAATTAATTTTCAGATCTTTCCAGATTCCATGCTCGGGGTGCAATTTGTCCGTACTCATGATCTCTTAAAACTTTTTTGATCTCGTAATCGTAGTAGTACGTGACTACGTACTCATATCTGCCGCTTTTGATCTCATCTATAAGTACATTTTTGTCGGATGATCCCAGTTCTTCATCGAGCGCACACTTTATGTAAGAAGGATCTCCTCCGGCATAAAACATGGTTGGTGGACAATCTACCAGAACCGGTTTATTTTCAACGTTTAAGTGTTTCACATATTTGGCAGAATAGAAAGGCTCTGATTCGTTGTAATCTTCGCGGTTTAAAACAACCTTGTGGTATCCAAGGTAGTAAGCGAATCCCTGCACAATCGTGAAAAATATGAGAATTATGAAAAAAATTCCCAAATACCTCTTATAATTAAAATTTATCAGGATTAGCGCACCTAAAATTGATAATCCATAGAGGGCAGGGTAATCATAATATCCACAGGGAGTGCCGGCTAGAATCATTACGAACAACTTAGGATAAGGGAAAATCAAAAAGAACCACGGTATGGTGTAAGAAAAGATAATAACGTGCTCTTTTATGTTTCTAATTTTAAAGAGAGATGCAATTATTATTGGAAACCACAATCCAAGTTGCCAGGGCAGTAGATATGTGAATGTGTAGAAAAAAGCATCCAAAATGTACTTTATTGAAAATAGATGGGTTCTTTTGAAGTACCACATGGTACCTCCTTCCGTGATCGAAAAGCTCCATAAAATCCACAGTAAGGAGGGCACCAACCCCAAAATTATATACAACAAAATTCTGCTTGTTTTTTCTTCTTTTTTACCATAAAAAAACCAAATCGCAAGCAAAGCAGGAAGAACAAGGAAGGCTACATATTTGCTAAGAATAGCAAGTGAAAAGGATAATAGTGACAAAAAATACCATTTTAGCCCAAAATTATCCTTGTAGTTCATTAGGAACAACACAGAAGATAAAGAAAAAAAAGCCATCGGAGATTCAGGTTGGATATTTCTGGAGAAGTAAACTATTCCTGGAGAAGTAGCAGCGATGAATACGGCTAACAGTGCTACGTCTTCCGTGTATATCTTCTTTGCGATCAAAAATAGGACGATCAAGGAGACTGTGCCAAAAAGGAACATTGGCAGTCTTGCTGTCCACTCGTGAATCCCAAATAGGTTGAAAGATAAGAAAATGAACCAAGGTACTAAGGGCGGGGTTGTGTAATCTACCCCAAAATCAGCGTATTGCTTAAAAAGACCATACTTAAAGAAATTCTCTGCCTTCATACTATAGTGTGCCTCGGGCCACATTTGGATACCATAAAATGGTCTATCTAAATCAATAACTCTAAAAAATATTCCAATCAATAAAATAATAATTAAAACTTTGTTATTTTTTATTGTATCCCTGATATTCATGTAGAATTGTCTCCAATATCTTCTACGCGGACATCCAGCACGCAATGATACTTATGGGGGGCATAAGATCTGACGATTCTCTTTTCCAATACCTCGAATTCTTTGCAGTGTTTTTCAAACTCTTCTAAGCCTTTTTTATAGTATTCTTCAGCTTCAGAGATGCAGTAGTAATGTATAATTCCTTCATTTTTTATATTCTTCAATGCGTAGGGTAGAAATTCATAAGAAGAGTGAGGTAGATTCATTATAATGCGATCACACTTTATTCTTATATTCTTTACATCATCTAATATTGGAATGACATTTTTTACTTTATTTAATTCTATATTTCTCTTTAAATAGTAAAAGGCATCTGGATTCTTGTCTACAGCATATATTTTTCTTGCTTTAGAGTGTCTAGCGATAACAATTGAGAAAGGGCCCGCACCTGCGAACATATCTAAGACCAATTCGTCTTTAACTTTTTTTGCAACTCTAAGTCTTTCATAAGAGAGTCTGGGGCTAAAATATATCTTTTTTACGTCTATTTCAAACGAACAGTCATGCTCTCTATGTATTGTAGTGGTATTTTTTGATCCTGCCAAGAAACTCAAGGGCGTCAAGCGATATTCGTTTTCCACCTTCCCTCTTTTTTCAAATACACTCCTTATATTTTTATTAGTTTCAAGCAAGATCTTTGCCATTTCTTTTTTTAGATTTTGATATTCTTCTGGTATCTGAAGAATTGCTATATCACCTACGACGTCAAAGGATCTAAAATCTTCGATTCCTAATTCTCTCAATCTTTCCTTGAAAGATGCCTTCTTTTTTGTTAAAGCAAATGGAAAGTCAACTATTTCCCCTACTTCATCCAAGTCAATTATTTCACCTATTCCACTCAAATTCTCATCTAAATTCTTTAGCGGGAGCAAGACATAATCTCCCTGAGAAGTGATTTTATAATCGCCATCCAAAAGCAATCTTTCCCTTAAAATTTTTATAGTGGATTCAGCCCTAACTTTATCTACCTTTAAACCTTTCATTTTATCACGTGGTATCATGCTGTATCTAATAGGCATAGGCCTATACGATGAGAGTGATATTACCTTAAAGGGTATTGAATATGCTAAGAGATGCGATAAGGTCTACTGTGAATTATACACAAGTTTTTTGCCTTCCTTAGATATTAAATCTTTGTCTTCTTTAATAAATAGAGAGATCATAGTACTTTCTAGAAGAGATCTGGAGGAGGAGGGAGAAAAAATCCTAAAAGAGGCGAAAAAAAATAAAATCGCTATTTTTATACCCGGAGATCCCTTAATCGCCACTACACACGCTTGGCTCCGCACAAGAGCCAAGGAGATGGATATAGAAACGCGCATCATCCATGCCCCTTCAATATACTCTGCTGCTCCTAGCATTGTGGGATTGCAGCACTACAAATTTGGTAGATCTACCACGTTAGTCATTCCTGAGGAAAAGTACTTCCCCAAAAGTCCCTACTATACGATAAAAGAAAACAAAGATAGGGGTTTGCATACTTTAGTTCTCTTAGATATAAAAGAAAACAAGATGATGCATGCTCAGGAAGGCATCGATTTGTTAATAAAAATGGAAAAAGAAATAAAGGGAGGTTTAATAAAAGAAGATACATTAGGAATAGTCTTGGGAGAGGTAGGATCTTTGAATCCTAAGATAATCATCGATTTTTTTCCAAATCTCAAGGAATGCAATGTTGGAAAGAAACCCCATAGCATTATAATTCCGGGAGAACTTCATTTTATGGAGAAGGAAGCTCTTAAAAAATTATGGAACGCACCTATAGATCTTTAGTTTAAAGTTTTTATTGAATGATTGAGAGAGATTCTCCATATGAAACTCAAAAGACCTGTCACAGAGAATGAAAGGTTACTTGCTTCTGTATTGTTAATATTTATCGTTTATTTCGGTCTAAACTCAATTGTTTCCATATTGTATGGCTTAGAAGAGAGTGCGATGTTTGTACAATATAAGATGTCTCTCTCTTTCGTAGTCAGTTTAATTATAGGCCTGCTTTTTTTTATTTGGGCAAAACCGGAAATTAAAAAGGAGATCAAGAGGGACGAAAGCCTTTCTATACTGGAGAGAGCATTGAACGACGATGAAATTCGTCTGTTGGAAATCATAAGAGATTCAGAGGGTATAACTCAGGATTCCTTAAGATTCAGGAGCGGTTTTTCTAAGTCTAAAGTTAGTGCTATCATAATCAACTTAGAGAAAAAAGGCATAGTTTCTAGGGAGAGGATTGGAAAAACCTACAAGGTTTATATAGGCGATTGGCTGAAAAAAGAATGAAATTTTTAATTTTGGACGGTATTGGACGATTATAAACGATTTTAACATTATTCTATACTTCATTTATATACGGTTTTGCCTGCAATTTTCATCTCTCTTCAGGGTTTTTTAAGGGTTGAGGTGATTCAATGGAAACGAAAACTTTGATGATGGTCGGAATACTGACTTCCACCCTACTGGTTGGAACAGCACTTGCCCACGGAATGGGTTTTGGTGGGGGTATGATGGGCGGATGGCATGGTATGATGGATGCCTTCCGAGGCGTGATGCATGGTTGGTATGGTTCTGACCAACCCCAGTATAAAAGCCAACTCCAAGGTTATGGCTTTAGATACGGCCATGGAATGATGGATCAGGGATTTGGCGGATACTACTGTCCTATGATGGGTGATTGGTACGGTAATGATACCGATGCAGAGCCTATAACAATCGAAGACGCTAAGAAGATCGCGGAGAACTATGTAGAAGAATACGGCAATCTAGAAGTTGACGAGGTATATGAATTCCAGACCCACTTTGAAGCGGAAGTTGAGGAGAAAGATACAGGGAAACACGCCTTCGAAATCCTTGTAAACAAATACAGTGGGAGATTATCTCCAGAGATGGGCCCGAATATGATGTGGAACACAAAGTATGGTCATTTTTATACCGGAGATGCGGTTCCAATGAGCATAAACAAAGTCGAAGCTAAGAAGATTGTTCAAGAATTCATAAATGGAAACAGACTTGACTGGAGTTTAGAAAATGCAGAAGTCTATTATGGATTCTATGAATTTCATGGAAAGGATAAAACAGGAAAGATCGTGGCTCAGATAAACGTTAACGGATACACTGGAGCACTTTGGATAGAGAGCTGGCATGGTCCAGTTATTAATGAATTGGAGGAGTAGAGATATTGTTGATATTTTCTCTTCCCTATTTATTTTGAGGTGACTTGAAAATGATGTACGGAGGAATTTCTGGATTTGGAATGTTTGGATTTGGTTTGATCTCCATGATCCTCTTTTGGGGGTTAGTTATAGTGGGGATCACCCTACTTGTGAAATGGATTATAAAACAATATCGAGTGGATAGATTCTATATAGAAGAATCTCCACTTGAAATTCTCAAGAAAAGATACGCACGTGGAGAAATTAATAAAGAAGAGTTTGAAGAGAGGAAGCGGGAATTACTCGAATAATTGCGGAGGAGTAACTTCTCCTCTTCTCTTAGACTTATTAACAATTACAGTCAAACTTAATATAAAAAAAATGGTATTAAGATGGAGGAGGAAGATGAAAAAACAATATGTAGTTTACGTGGTTTTTGGAGTTTTAGCCCTGCTCTTACTGCTCACACTTGGATACGAGCGAGGATCAGGCTTTTTTGGTTGTAGATACTGGGGAGGAATGATGCACGGTATGATGCATGGGCATGGATTTGGATTTGGTTTTGGATGGATAATCTGGCTAATTTTGGTAGTTATATTCATATATCTCTTAGTTTCGTTTAAAGAAGAACCAAAAAAAGAAGATGCAATTGATATACTAAATAAAAGGTTTGCAAGGGGAGAAATAACCAAAGAGGAATACATTTCAATGAAAGAGGAAATTTTGAAGAAATTTGAGGAATAATCATGTATACTTTGAAATTTTCAGTTTTTCAACTACAATATTTCAATTTTTATAAATCTGAAACAAAAATGTAATAGGAAAATATATACCTTAAAAACGCTAAACTGGTAATCATGACTGAGGATAAAGTAATTTTATTGGAAGATAAATTCAAGAAATCCCAGCGGTACATACCCGTTAGTAAAAGAAAAGAAATTATAAGGAGATTAGAAAATATAAAGGAAAGCATCACTCAGGTAGAGTTTGATCTCGATCCCAATCTTATAGAAAATGTTGAACTTGAGCTTGAAAAATATCCTGTCCCGTCTCATTCTTTCTTTCCTACCAACATCCCGTGGAAGACCCGCCTAAATCTTATGTTCACTCATCCAGTATTCTGGATTGTCTTGATATTCAGTCTTATATTAGAATTTCTCCTCATCAAGACTATTTAGTTGATATTCGACATAGGAATATTGATTTTCACGACTGAGGTTTTGTTTCTCCGTATTTATAGTAATTACCTTTATTTCGGTTTTATTTGCTGATTAAAAGCCGAAAAGGTGATAAATGATTGTTAAAATAAAACGCTCATGTCGTCTTTATACGAAAAATTTGAAGAGATTTACCAACAAATATTCAGAAGCAAATATACAGCTTTGGCTCTCCTAGCCCTAATCGAAAATGGCGACAAATTAGAACGCCCAAGATTACGAGAAATCGTTCAATGTAGAGATTTCAACAAATACGTAATAGTTCCTCTTTTAGATAACGGGTACATCGAGATCGATCAAGAAAAAGACAGATATCCCTACAAAACTTACGTTATTCTTACGGATAAAGGAAAAAGAGTTGCCGATAAATTAAAGACAGCCTTAGAGTGCGAGTGACTAACAAAATATTCTAGAAATATCTCTGGTAAGTATAAAAGTATGTTTATATACCTTTTGAATTAGCACTCTTTCTGGTGAATTTTATGTGCGAGTCTAAAGTAGTTTTAAAAAAAGGTGAAAAAACCGAAACCGTCATGGAAGAAGCATTAATTTTAGAAGTTAAAGAGGATAGAATAGAAATCTCGGGAATATTGGGAGAGAAAAAAAGCGTTGAGGCTAAAATCTCTAAAATCGATCTAGAAAAGCATCAGATTATACTGGAGAAGTTTTAGATTTTGCCCTTTAAATGTTTGGTTTAAATCCTTTGATGTCTTCTATATATGAACGGAGCATCTCAGCAACGCTCCAAGCCTGGGATATGCATCCTCTTGGTTTATTTGGAAAATCTCCATCAAATATCTCAGATATAGTTGCAATTCCTGCCTTTTTTACATGATCTAATACAAAGGTGAAGAATAATTCGTCGGCAAATTTTTTACTCCTTTCTGAGTAATTGTTTACCTTAATGAAGGCGCTTAAAAAATGACCGAGTAGCCAAGTCCAAACTGTTCCCTGGTGGTATGCAGTATCTCTTTCCCATAGATTTCCCGTATAGGTTCCCCTGTAATTTTTGTCCGAGGGAGAAAGGCTTCTAAGTCCATAAGGAGTCAATAATTCCTTCATTATTATTTGTATAATGCTCTTCTCCCTTCTGTTATTTAGCAGAGTAAATGGAAGGCTTACCGCGAATATTTGGTTTGGTCTTACGGAATCGTCCGCATAATTTTCTCTAATCACATCGTATAAGCATCCTTTTTCCTCGTTCCAGAATTTTTCGTTAAAACTATGTCTTACAAGTTTGTATTTATCTTCATATAAAGAATGGTCTTTATTTAACTCTTTACAGATCAATTCCATAGTTTTTAATGCATTATACCATAGGACATTTATTTCTACGGCCTTTCCATGTCTAGGTGTAACGACATAGTCTCCAACTTTAGCATCCATCCAGGTTAGTTGGATATTTTCATTTCCTGCGCTTATTAGTCCGTCTTCATCCATAAAAATATCGAAATGAGTGCCTTTCATATAATTAAATATTATATCTTTCATAGTTTGGAATAATTTTCTTCCAACCCAATCGAAATCATTCGTATATTCTAAATATTTGTATACAGCATAAAAAAACCATAGCGAAGCGTCTACAGTGTTGTAAATCGCTTCTTCTCTATAATCTGAAAAACTATTAGGGATCAGTCCGTCCCTGCAATAACTTGAAAAAGTAAGCAGAATATCTTTAGCATAATCGAATCTTCTCGTAACTAGAGTTAAACCCGGTAAAGCAATCAAAGCATCTCTTCCCCAATCAGAA
This sequence comes from uncultured archaeon, assembly GCA_964347835.1. Taxonomy (GTDB): domain Archaea; phylum CAYFZR01; class CAYFZR01; order CAYFZR01; family CAYFZR01; genus CAYFZR01. Next base: position 6,251 of record CAYFZR010000050.1, on the reverse strand, counting down.
AACCAATGGTAACCGGCTATTATCGTTTTTGAAGAAGTAGACTTTCTTTCAACAATAAACGAATCCGAAGCATTTATAAGCGCTTTTATGGCAAAATCTACAGGATCGTCTTTAATATCATATATAGAGGATAATTTTTCATTCAATTCATTTAATCTATCTAATTGTTTCTTATACATCGAATCAAAGACTTTTGGATCTTCCGAGTAGTATTCATCAAATACTCCTTCAACATCTTGATGTCCACCACAAGCAAGAATGTTAAACTTAGTTTTTTTATCAATTTTTATCAAAAATCTTCCAGGACAATAATGATCCTCCCTATCGTCCATGCCTCTCTGAGTTTCGATATCATATAACATGTCCCTGTACCAATTTCCTATTTTAAAGTATTCAGCAAGGTCGGATCCTATGATGAGAGAGGGAGCATTACTAAAAGAAGATCTTAAACGAGTTTTTTTTTGCTTTCTTCCTCTAAAAATTCCCAATCTAGCGGTAGATGTGTATTACCGTGGTAGTCTCTTGAATTTATAAGCGGACGTATATCAATTGTCAATTCCTTTGAAGGATCCTCAACATTTACATCATAAGATATTATGGAGGCATTTTCTCCGTGAATCATGAAAATTTTTTTATCTATGAAGACGTCCTCAATGCTATAAATGAATCTTGGAAAAGGATCTAATCTAAACTGTTTTAAAAATTTATACCCATTTGGGTGTATCACATTTGGATACTTATTTGTAGAAATCTCATAGACCTTATCTCCGTAAATAATGCTTTCTTCAAGCTTAGATAGTAAGAGCCACCTATCAACAGGAGGGTTCAGAGACGCTATCAGCAAGCCATGGTATTTTCTTGTATTGGCTCCAGTAATGGAAGAGGATACGTATCCACCCAAACCGTTGGTGATAATCCACTCTTTATCAAAACATTCTTCGTAAGTTGGATTTGTAAATGAGAACATAATCATTCCTCTATCAGTATGGCTCTTGAGGGACCGCCATCTCCATCTTTTATCTTCAAAGGCAAACAAACAAAGAAATATTTCTTCTGCTCTGCGTTGCTTAAATCTAATCCTTCTATTACCAAAATTTCATTTTTCAATAACCCTTTGTGCACCTTTGCACCCTCGCTTCCAAACTTTTCGATGGACAAGTAATCGGTTCCGACAGTCCTTACTCCATTTTCAATGAGATATTTAGCCGCTTCTTCCGTTAAATATATGTAATTCTTGGAAAAATCCTTTTCTTTCCAGAGAAAAGAGTTTTTAGTTTTGAATAGTATGATATCGTTTTCCTTAATATGGTCTTCGAACTTTTTTAGATCTTCTGCTGTTATCTTTTCATTTAAATCGGTTAAATCCAATACAAACGCGTATCCAACCAGATTATCCAGTTTTATTTTGTCAATGCCCTTTTCTCCTTCTAAGAAATGCAGTGGCGGATCTATATGCGTGCCTGCATGAGCACTTATAGATAGATTGGATAAATTATAGGGACTTCCTGCTGAGATATTTAAAACCCTGGTTATCAGTGGTTTAGGGTCTCCCGGGAATACGTGCATGTCTTCTGAAATAATCACAGAAATATCTATTACCTTCATTATAACAATATCCTTTTTCCATTTGGAAGTATCTTAAGTTTTGCGATAATACTTGTTAACATTTAATGTAAACAAATATTTTGCTTTGAAAGTATCTGACCCTTACTACTCAATTATGGGATAATAAAATATAGGGCGTAATATCTAATTTTATACAGAAATTATACTATTCTAACTTAGTCCTTAACCTATTAACTATCAATTCATCCAATACCTGGAAAATAACCAGCGATTAAGGTTGCATGGGCTCCATTTGGTCCACTAGGAGTCAAAGTGACTTTGATTTCACCCGGAGATAAATTTCCCATGCGGAAATACGAAACAGCGTTAGGTTGAGGATTAATTGTATACGGACCCGGAAAAACTGCCCATACTTCATAAACGGTTCTATCATCTCTTTGAACATTTATATAAAGCCTTGATAAGCCATAACTTATAATTTTAATGTAATAATCTTCTTCTATTGGAATCTCGATTTTCTTTGTAACTGTGTCATGAATAGCATCGTTGTTACTCCTATGTACTGCCCTATTTTCGAGGTAAATCGGATCAAATCCACAAACACAAGAAGATAGCACTGGAGTTATGGTGCTTATTAAAAGTGCTAATACCGAAAAAATTATTGTGCCCCCATTCTTCAAATTTGCCACCCCCCATATTAAGGCCTACAACAAAATAGGACAGTTAATATTTAAATATTTCTTCCTGAATCTCTTAAAGGCGGCGAAAATGCAAATAATTTGATAAAAAAGGTATGCAAACATTTTGAAATTATGGGGAAAATGAGGACACCGAAAAATCGAAGATGGCGAGGGCAAGGGAGAGGATGGTGTCCTCATTAATTAATATAAAGATTTTCTATTTATTTTTTTCGTTTTTGTCAGACACATGTCCTATTTATCTCTAAAAAACTTATCTTAGAGACTTATAGTAAGATTAGGTTTTATTTTCAAGTTGAAAGAACAAGACGTTAAATATATTGCACCTACAAATCTGCAATAATAACCACAAATATGTTTAGAGAGAGCATAATTAGTGGTTATCACATTAATTTTCTTGCGATGCAAAAATCAGACCTAGTTTTTAGGGTCCTTGGCAGACCAAGGGTTATAGACGAAATATCCGGAGTGCACTTAGAGGATTTTTTCAGAATTATGTGCATAATGGATCAAAATTCGTATACTGGGCACCTCAAGATTTGTTCAACGAGTACAGAGTCTGAAACTTGGATGATTTTCAGGAAAGGCACATTAATAGAATTTTTCACAATAAAGAAAGGATTCAAAGATATTGATTTCGTAGAGATTTCAGAGAAATATCCTAGAGATGAACCCAATATTTTTAAAAATACAATTGAGATTACCGTTCTTGGTCCAGATAAAAAATTGAACGAAAAAGTAGAATATTTCTTAGATAAACTCTCTCTGAGGGCAAAACGCTTAACAGTTCCTAAATTTATGGACGATTTAGAGCATAAAATTATAAGGAAAGATTTTTTCGCAAAACACAAGATAAAAGTTCTAAATAAAAAGGTGATCAATAGACCTATTGAATCTTCTGATTATGCATCACAAAATTAAGTTAAAATTTTAAGATGCTTGGCTAATTAAAACCAGAGCAATTCCAACTACCAACATTATAAAAAGAAAAGGAAGACTAATGAAATATTTCCCCAAGTGAGTGGTCGTCAAAGTAAAACCACTTAAGGCGAAAAGGATAAATGATAACCCCATTATTAACAAAATATTCAAAAGATTCCCCCTTTTGTATGATCCAATTCTAACTCTCCTAAAACTGCTTTATTAAAGTGTTTATTATTCGTTGATATTTATGTTATACATATTATTATCGAATAACAGAACAAAGGAAATATAGATCAAGTGTAATCTTTTTGACAAAGTCTTTTCCATTTAATACTATTTTAACACTCTTATTTCGGTATTTTTAAGTAAATCGTAAATGATTAACTCATAAGGTGTTTTAATGTGCCAATAAAGAAGAGATGGTTAGAAATCAATCAAAAAAATATTAAAAGCGTTCCAAAAAGTTTGGGAGTTTATGAACTAGGAAGTAGATTTGGAAACGTGATTTATGTCGGAAGAAGCCGTAATTTGTGGGAAAGGTTGAATTCAATCCTGACTAATGAAGATCCTTGTTTTTTAAAAGCCTGTTTTTTTAGGTATGAGTTAATTAGTGGAGAAAGAAATTGTTGTCTAAGAGAAAAAGAATTGTTAATAGAGTGTGCACACCAGCAAGGAAAACTTCCTATCTGTAATAATAAAGTTCCAAACTGCAAAGAACTTTAGTTGGTTATTTAAAATCTTAACAAACCGGTATCTTTCCGTGGGCAAGATCCATTGTAAAGGCGTGTATATCGGCTAGTTCATTCTCGATAACTGCTTCTATCTCATCTGCAACGTCCTCAAATCTACCTTTTTCCAAGATAACCTGTGTTACGGCAATCTTCGGTTGATCTATGGGTTGCCCTATCTGAGATAGAAGCCAGACATAAACCTCTCTTAGACCAGGGACTTCTTGGTATACCTTGTTTGCAATCTGGTGGGTTAAAACATTGTATATTTTCCCAACATGACTTACAGGATTTTTCCCTGCCGCTGCTTCAGAGCCTATGGGTCTGTTTAGAGGTATAATGCCGTTAACTCTGTTACCACGACCAACTTGTCCACAGTCAGCATCTTCTGCAGATGTACCTGTAACGGTTAGATAACAGCCCGCCAATCCTCTACCCGTCTGATCCAAGGTGTTTAGATAGATAAAATTCTTCATATCGCTTTCTTTATCCACGAACGCTTTAATCTCCTCTAATATCCCTTCTTTCTTTTTGAAGTAGTCAACCTCTGATTCGGTGTATCTATCAACCAAGGCGTTTGCTATGGTTAAATGTAGTTCTGTATCACTCCTTAAACCCATTACTTTAATATCTTCACCTGATTCAGGAAAATCCCTCTTAAATTCTTTTGAATTAAGAAATCTTTCAGTGTTATAAACAATTGACTCTGTTGGTGACATTGGTGCATAACCAATCGCAGCCGAGGTATCATTCGCTCCTAATACAGTTCCTTTTCTCTCAAACAAATCTGTAAGGGCTTCAGATCCCCTCTTTAGTTCAACTTGATATTCTATATTCTTTTCAGGATCAACAAATCTCAAATTTTCCTTTATCCATTTTTTAGAGGTGGAAATCGCTATTTCATCAACATTGATTTCGTCTCCTTCCACCTCAAAAGTGGCTCTATCTCCAATCACGAGCTTCATGGGACTTTTTATTTTTCCGCCGCCAAAGGCTTGATCAGCCTCTCCTGCAACAAGGAGCCCCTTATCAATATTATGGTGCATAATCGCGCCAAATTTCTTCAAATATTCCTTACTTAGTCCAACAGAAATTTGATCCATTATAGAATCACAAATAAAGTCTGGATGACCGAGCCCCTTCCTCTCAACTATCTCAATCTTATTTTCAGTTATCGGTCTTGCATGAAGTTCTTCCACCACAATATTCCGCATAAAATTCACCTTAGATATTTTAATCGAATAATATTTTAACCTTTTTTAAATATTTGCATTGTATCATGTTTTAAATTATATCATCCATCTCTGTAGGTTAATAACCTTTATTTTTCTTAAAATAAGCATCTAAAATTTTTCTTTCTCCTTTTCTAAGAATAACAGACAAAGTTGAGGGAGAAACATTGAAGATTGATGCCAAATCTCTAATTCCAACCTTCTTGGGGTAGTCGAAATATCCCTTTTCAAATGCTATACGAACAATCTCCTCTTGTCTTGAAGTTAGGGCCTCTTTATCATTTATACTTGCTATTTTAATTAAGTTAACATCACATCCGTTTTTTTCTAATTCTCTGATTAGTCTTTGGAGAGACGCTCGCTCACTCACTATCAAAGTACACTCTATGGTTCTGTCGTCTTTAGTTGATACTGAACTCGGAAAACAATCAGATCCGGTTAATGCCCTACATAGAACGCAACTATCAGCAGAAACTACTGCTAAAGCTTTACCTTTATCTGTTGTGGTTACATCAAAGTAGGAGATCATTGGATGCCTCTTTATATCATTAAGTACTTGATCTAAATAATTTTCTGGAGCGGTAATCTCTATGAGGTCTCGTACTCCCTCGCCCTCAAAAGGTAAACAATCCAAAACTTTTATCGTGGCAGGGTACTTATTAGTAATTTCTGTAACCCAGTTATCCGGAATTTTTATGGATAAAACAGCCTCCATCAAAGGGGATCACCTTGGAAGGTATCTCTTGAGAAAAAAATATATCAATTTGTCGGGTTTAAACTTAAATTTAATATTATATAAATATTGAATTTTAAAAAATGAAAAAAGGGAATTATTTCTTTGTTGTTAACTCGATTACGATCTCTCCCTCCCTCGTTGGTCTATAGTATCTTTTGTTGTCTCTTTCAAATTCCTCAACGCATAATCCATACTTCAACATAGTTATATGGTAATCCAGCTCTTTATCGGTCAATCCAGATAGTTTAGATAATTCCTCAGGTGTTCTCTCTTTTTCTATTAAGAATTCAAGTATTTCTCTTCTCTTTTTGTTGCGAATAGTCCTATTTAATCGCTCGTGATCTTCTTTCGAAATAATAATATCCAA
>CAYFZR010000049.1:0-4763 GCA_964347835.1 uncultured archaeon | reverse complement strand
TGTACCGTGTACCTTCTTTTTTACCTAAACTTTTGTTTTCTTCATCGTATCTATCTAAAATTTCTCTATTTTCGGGAAGTATAGCACCGTTTTTTATTACTTTCTCAGCACGAGAAAGCTTTTTATTTTTTGTTGCCTCATTCTTGTTTGCCGCCTAGGTATCACGTCCTTGCTATCTATGGTGGCACTCCTTTTATAAAAATATGTTGCATACCTATAATTGTTGTTTACCTTCGGAATGCAACAATTCATTTTTCAATTTTTAAAAAGAAGAGTACTTCTTTCCTGTTTCAATTATCTTTTTTACATTTTCCTTGGGAGTATCTTCTAGCAATCCCTCGCAACTTAGAATAATTTTTTTATCCTTTAGATTGGCCAAATACTTTATTTTTCTCTCTACATCGTTAAATTTTTCTTTATAAAGATCTTTTGAATTTATTCCGCCCATTAGGATTTTTTTTGTATCTATTTTCTTTATATCTTCTTCTAAACTTAATATTTCAGCGAAACTTTTTTCTAAAGAGACCTTTAATTCTCCGCAGATATGCAGGATTCTCTGACCTTTCAATTTATTTAATACGAGGTTTTGGTAGGGAAGTGCCAGTTCTAAGAAATTTTCAGGTGAAATAAGGTCTTGAGATGCGCAAGGATCCCCCAAAAAATAATATGAAGTTTCAATGAATTCAGATAATTCAATAACCGTTTCCGCTGCTTCATCTAAAATATCTTTAGCCTGTTCAACGTCTTTTTTAATTTTGAACAAAAAATCTGATCCAAATTTCTGATAGCACAGGGTAAAGGGCGCCGTAAGAATTCCTGTAACAGGTACATCCAGATTCTCACTCAGGATATCGTTACATTTTATCAATTCCTTAATTCTATCCTGATATACGAACCCTCCGTCAAAACAATTTTTGAATAGATCGGGATCAAAGTAAGAGAGGGTTAGACCATGTTTATAAAAATCGTAAGACTTTATTAATGCCTCAGCAGCCTTTTTTCCATCAGAAAGAATTTCTTCATATGTATAGGACGTAAAAATCTTGGCATGCCTGATTCCGATGAGCGGAGCAACTTTTAAAATCAAGGAATCACCTAGTACTGATATCTGTGTGGGCACTCCTCTCTTAAGACGTCCCCGTATTTTGTCAATTCTTCTTTAGTTAGAGGAGGAATTATCCTTTTTAGAGCATTTAAAAAATGCTCCGTCTTTACTGTATTAAATTTCTCTTTGCTTTCTTTTATGGCAATCAAAGCGGCCTCTCTACACAAACCCACTATATCAGCGCCAACGTAGAATTCGGTCATATTAGCCAATTTCTCTAAATCAACATCGTTGTCGGTGGGCATTTTTCTTGTGTGTATCTTTAAGATTTCTAATCTGTCGTTGTAGTCTGGCGCAGGAACATATATCTTCCTCTCCAGCCTTCCGTGCCTTAAGATCACAGGGTCAAGGATATCAGGTCTATAAGTAGCGCCCAGTGTAACAACATCCTTCTCATTGCTAACCTTATCAAGAGCCTGATTTATAATTCGGGTTATCTCCGGAGTTGCGAAACGCATGGGGGCATCTCTAGTAATTCCTGAGGTCCATAAAGATATTTCCTCCCTTCTAGGAGCCAGCGAATCGATTTCGTTTATAAAAACCACGCATGGTTTTAGTTTTATCGCTTCCTCGAACATCTCTGTTATTACCTGAGGCTCGCTCATTATCTCGATGCCTTTTACGGTGATAAAACTCGCATCCGCTTCGTATGCAGATGCCTCGGCTAACATACTCTTCCCCCCGCCCGGAGGTCCCCAAAGCAGTACGCCGGTAGGCGACTTTAAGTTTGCCTTCTTGAAGGAATCATAATACTTTAGAGGCAGGGATACCATCTCTTCGAGCCTTTCTTTTACTTTTTGAAGACCTCCTATATCTTCCCAACTCAACCTTGGTTCCAAAACTTCATAGTACATGGTCTTTAATTTGATCAGGGAGTATATATGTTATTAACTAAGTACCCGGTTGTAATTGTATGAATTCAAGAGAAAGATTTGAAGCATCGATGGGATTGGAAGAACCCGATCTGGTTCCTGTTGCTCCCATGGTAAATGTGCCGCACGCCTCAAAGGTTCTGGGAGTCAAGCCATGGGAATACGTAACCGACAACCATCTTTATGTCAAAGGTCAGATCGCTGCTTTAAAAAAATACGGTTATGACTGGATATTCAACCACCAGCCCATACAGGGCGTGACGAAAGAGGAGAAAGAGAGTATAAGAATTCAAGAAGGTTTTGTTGTTTTAATTCACGAGATGGGATCGAAGATAAAAATACCGTTGGAAGGAGGACCCTCTATAATAGAGCCTGTTTTGAAGGATTACAATGAATTAGAATCACTTGAGATACCTGATATGGATAAAAAAGAGAGAATGGAGCCGTTGATCGATTTGATAAATCAAACGAATAACGAGGTATATATATGCAGTAAGGTCCAGGCGCCCTTCCATTACTCGGCAGAATGGATGAGGGGTATGGAGAGATTTCTGCTTGATTTATTTGTGAACCCCAAAGAAGCAAAAAAACTGCTTGCTTTTATGACAGAATATGCAATAGAAGTTGGAAAAAGACAGATTGACGTAGGGACTCATGGAATAATGATGGAAGACCCCTCTGCCGCTAGTCAAGTTATATCTCCCAAGCACTATGAAGAATTCGCCTTTCCTTACGAAAAGAGGGTATGTGAGGAGTTGAGAAGATACGGCGGAGAAGTGATTATCCATATATGTGGAGATACTACTCCAATACTTGAAAAATTGGTGAAAACAAGAGCAAAGTGCCTAAGCTTAGACGAGACAGTAGATCTTAAATACGCAAAAGAGAAAGTGGGAGATAAGGTTGCCATATTCGGTAATGTATCTGTTGATACCGTATTTAACGGACCTGTAGAAAAGATTCAGGAAGAGGTAAAAGAAAATATCGAGAAAGTTGGCAAGAAGGGATATATCGTATCTACCAGTTGTGGATTGCATGCGAACACCCCTTTCGAGCATGTAAACGCTTTAATTAATGCAGCGAGGAAGTGGGGATAAAATAAATAGGATAAAATAAATGATTTTAATGAAACCTTGATACCCTAACCATTTCCAATATACTCTCGACAGGAGTTTCTGCAGGAACAACACAACTTGAACTCAGGATAAATTTCTTATTAGCGATTTCAATCAGTTTTTTCGCTTCTTCTCTGACCTTTTCTTTTCCCTTCATCAAAACGTTTGTTACATCTAAGTTGCCCCAGAAAACAAAGTCTTCTCTCAGATCTTTTGGTGATATAGAGGCTTCAACACTCAGGCAGTTTGCTCCTGACTTTTCTACAATACCGAGTATGTTTCTTGTATCTCCACAGATATGTAAAATGGTTGGAACATCTATTTTTGCAATCAATCTCTTTAAATAAGGAAGACAGAATTCTTCAAAATGTTTTGGAGATATTAACGTTGAACTAGGCTCTTTGATTAAAATGCCATGTACTCCTTTCTCCTCCTGAACTTTTGAATAACTGGAGGCAAACTCGTAGGAAAAATCGAGAATCTCTTTCGCATAATGTGGATTCAGAATCAAATCCTCTAAGAAAGCCTCTAATCCACGAATCCATGTTCCAGCCAAGGTAAAAGGTCCTAAAACATCTCCACACACAAATACATCTTTCTTATCGAGCATTATCATTAAAGGCTCAGTCCGCTCCCGTTCATAGGGATCTGGAACTTCAATATCTTCTAGTTTTTTGCTTTCCAAAACCGGTTTTTCGACTGAAATGGACCCTTTCTCGGGAATCCTCAGTAATGTGCCCAATTCAGTTTCAAGTAACAAAAAATTAGAATATGTTTTAATCGAACTTTTTTCCTTTTTTGTAATACCCTGAAAGGTCTGGTGGTTCCATACCCAATCATATCCGAGATTTTCTTGGCAGTAAATTTGAGCGCGAGCGTAATTCTCGTTACTGAGTACATAATCGAAGGTAGATATGCCTGAATATTTAGAAGCAAAGGCGATGTTGATCAAGGGAGCAACTGGAATGCTATCTGGCTCCTCTTGTCTCAGAACACTCATAACTCTTTCACAGGAGTTCAACTTTGCCCACCATTTTAAATTTTAAATGTAAGGTGTTATATTAAGGGTTGTGGGAATGTAGATTATGAGCAAGATTGGTATGAGGAGAGGCAAGCGTAGGGCAATACACACCCTGGGTATTATAAAAAGATTTTCTGAAGGAAAGCCTTATGAAATAGAGATAAGCAAGATTTGGAACAAAAATCTTCTTTGTAGATTGATAAGCGATTATAAAATCAAAGAGGGTGTTGTATATCTCGTTTTGCTTCCTTGGAGACCAGAACTTGAGAAAGAAAAATTTGAAAAAGGCATTCATTCGTTGATGAGGTTAGTAGAGGAAGAATTAGAAGGGAATCAAAGACATATTTACTTTCAATCGCTTGACAGTAGTTTCCCCATTAGAAGCGCAGAATTTTGGCTCGATAACAGGGGTCGGGCGAAACAAATTTCAAAAGAAGAGATCTATTATTTTAGCCTGATAAAAGAAAAAAGAGACTTTTTCGATAGATATGAGAGAGGAGCAATCCCATCAAGTTTAAAAACAGGTAGAAGTGAGCCCGATATACTCAGCGAAAAAAGGATTAGAAATTTTGTGGATATGTGTGCAGATTGGCGGACTAATAAGGTCTTGGATGTTGCTGCTGGTGTTAAAGAGTACGTAAAAACCCTCA
>CAYFZR010000048.1:0-4184 GCA_964347835.1 uncultured archaeon | reverse complement strand
CCTGTTGCTATAGCAGCTGCTTTTTGGGAGTAAGCTCCCCATGCAACTCCTACTGCACCGATCCTGTTCAATATGTAGTCTGCTATCTCTTCGAAGTTTGCTCTTAAGTTTCTTTGGGCAAATATGTTCGCTACCTTTACCGCTGCTCCCGCTATATGGGAGTTCGATAGACAAGATCCTGTGTTACATACGTTTCCAGCATCAAAAGCTCCCGGGAATCTTTCCCAGACCGTTTTTCCTTCGTCATCTTTGTAGAAAGAAAGATCCATTGCCGCGCATCCTGAAGAAACTACTATGAATTTTCTAGAAGCGAACTCTACCACCATATCGTACAGATCCTTCCTCGATGCAGGGAAGTTTGAGCATCCTACATACGCTACGATACCGGGTATGGTTCCTAAGACTATGGGGGCACCAACGTTTCTTATCTCAACGTCCGATATCGGACCTCTTCCAGATCTCATCAATGACCTTTCTGTCTTCGCAGCCGCATGCCAAGCTCCCTCTATAAGGTTTAGCGGAACTATTCCCTGAGGACATTCGAATGCACACTTGTTACATCCAATACATCTCTCATGTAGATCTACTAGCTTAGAGAAGTCTCCTTTCATAGCAGCTTCGTTGGCTAAATGAATGGGTAAATTGCTCGGACATACTCGTCTACATCTCTCGCATAGAGTACATGTCGATGCAATCTCTTTGATCTTATCTAAATCTGGAATAATTTTGAATTTCTTTCTCTTTGGAGCAATTGCTTTGGCAACCTTAACAGCTACTTCTCCTACTTTATCTGGGTCCGTTATTAAAACTCCTGGCTCTTTTCCTTCGACCAAATCTCTTACAATTTCATCAACCGGGTCATTAGTCCTGTTTTGCAATCCATAACAAATTTGGTTGGTCGTTGCAATGACAGGCGCGTTTATATTCTTGGCTTCTTCCATAACAACGGTTCTTACACACTGTTCATCCACTATGATAACGTCTGGAACTCCAGTTCTTATGAACTTCTGTTGATTTGTTATAGGTCCTATTACCTTTGCCTTTTTGTAATATCTCGTCATATCGTGGGCAGTACAACATACGGCGCACAGTTCTATTTCATCTTCCAGTTTATTGTCTATTAGATAATCGATGATTCCGATTCCAGGTAAGACGTTATGACCAACTCCCAGTATCACTGGTTTTTCTTTATCGACTGTACCCATTCCAATTTCTACCAATGGAGCATCAGGATCTGCCTTGGGGAAGCCATAGGTAGATATCTGTGCTATATCTCCAACTTCCATCGTGAGCAGATCTAACATTCCTGCGTGAAGCGCCTTAGACTCAAAATCTAAGTAAGAACCTTCTTGTCCTGTATGAACGGCTGATAGACCATAAGTAACTTGTTTTTCAATGTAATCTAAAACCTCTTCAAGGTCGCCCAAAGTAGAGGGTTTTTTTCCGATTATTAATCTGGTCAAGGGTGCTTCGACATTTATAACATCTTTTCCAATGTCTATAGGATGATCTGGTCCAAACTTCTCGATAAGCCTCTCTAACATATCCCTTGAATGAGTGTTGTGAGCCGCTGTTCCTATCAAACAAGCAGCAAGAACTGTTCTAGCGGTTTGGCTTGATATATCTAAACCACATGCGCCCCTCCTTCCTTGTGAGAGGTCACATTTACCCATGGTACAAAGGTCGCAGAAATCAGTATAAGGCGCATAGAAGGGTTTATATCTTTTAAGCAATTTGAAATCCCAGTCTCTTAAATCTAAGATATCTGGTTTGGGTGTTGGACCTAAAGGCTCTTCCCAGAGCTCTTCTTCTTCCAGAATCTTTCCTATGTTAATTGAAATATCTTCCAAACCTTCTATCTTAAAAATTTTGGCTTTATTATTTATCATTTGAAACCTCCTAACAGATATATAACTCCGTTATGTTTCTAATTAGTTATGTATTATCCGAAGTATATAACTCTTTAGTATGAAATTCGTCGAAAATTTTAAATTATCCTATGAAAATCGTATAGATTTTCTGATTAATTCAATTATATTTTATAGTTTAGTATAAAAATTCCTATTTTCTATTTAATTTTATTGTCATTAGATGGGGAAATTTATATATATAACTTTGTTAGTATTAAACATAACGAAATATACAAAAAATTAATCATAAATCGCACAACAAATTATTAATACCGTCCATTATACCTATATACTTAAAAGTGATGAATATGCCTGATCAAAAAGATCTAAAAATAATTGGTATTTTAAAAGAAAACTCTAGGAAATCTTTCACAGAAATAGCAGAAGAATTAGGAGTAAGCGAATCTACCATTAGAAAAAGAGTAAAAGCCTTAGAAGACGAAGGCATAATTAAAAGATATTCAATAATCATAGATCCTTCAAAAATTGGTTATGGAACAGTTGCACTGGTAGGCTTAGATGTTGAACCTTCTCGTTTTTTAGATGCTGCGGAAAAAATGACTGAGTTTGAGGAAGTAAAATGCGTTTATACATCAACCGGAGACCACATGATAATGACCGAAATTTGGGTTAAAGATGGAAAAGAACTTACAAAGCTGATATCTGAAAAAATTGGTAAAATAGAGGGTGTAAGTAGAATTTGCCCTGCTATTATATTAGAAAAATTAAAATATTAAATTTATTTTTATATTGCTTTATCCTGTTGCTACCGCTAGAGGTTTCTCAACCTCGAGATCTTTTTTCGGAACGGCTTCTCTTCGCACGATCTCATCTATCTTATCTTTAAAGTCTGGATAGGCAAGGGCTATTAGCGTGGGCAATGATATAATATTTTTAGGAATTTCCTCTTCTTTTAACCCCTCTCCAATGTGCAATTCACAGAATGGACAGGTTGTTACCACGAGATCGGCTTCAGACTCTACTATGAAATCAAGCTTTCTTTCCCTGATTTTTTTAGCGAGATCTATTTGAGTGGCTCTAACGCCTCCACCTGCGCCACAGCAAGCATTTGCCTCCTCTAATTCAACGTATTCAATACCGGGTATTTGTTCAAGGACCTTTCTAAAACCTTGGAAAAGATCCACTCCCATTCCTCTTAGCAAGTGGCATGGGAAGTGAGCGGTTACCCTAGCATTTATCGGACGAACATTTTCGTCGTTAAAGAGCCTTCCTTCCTCGGCTAATTTCATGAATATCTCCATTATGTGGATTACTTTTATGCCACGTTTCTCCGCTTCTTCTGATCTCAACGTAGATCCACATCCGGGACAAGCCGTGACTATAACATTTCTACCGGTCTTTTCTACCTCTCTTAAGTTGTGCAACAATTGTCTCTTCGCAAGATCAACATCTCCAGCCCTAGAAATTGGAGAACCGCAGCATTGTTCGTTATCTAAAATTATATAGTCAATTCCAAATTTATCTAACAAGAAACGCAACGCAAAGCGTATAATGTGCATTCTTCTCGATGTTACGCATCCTTCAAATAGAACAACCTTATCAGGTATAAATTTAAGTTTCGACATCTTTCAACCTCAAATTAGTTATCAAAATTTATTCCCTAATTAGTTAAATATTATACGAATCTTTTATATCTTTAGTATGGATATCGTTATAAATGTGAAGAAAAATTGCGAAAATCGTTATTGATAAGGATTTGATATTACTTTATCAGACATCGTAAATTGAGAAGTTAGGAAAGGTTTAAATTTAACCTGATGAAGATCCTACTCCAACCTCTTGGAGATCATTAACATGGAGCTAACGATATTGCTACAGATTTTTGGTACTAAAGCGCCGACAGGAGCGGACATAGACTTATTACTCCAGATTTTTCTTTTTATCATGATTTTAGTGGGATTTCGATTCGCTAGACAAAAAAACTTTACAATACATGGCTATAAAATGACTTTAGTTGTAATAATCAACACAATACTCATTTTTGCCTTCATGATTCCCTCCGTTGAGAAGTTGCCCATTGGTGCGAGTCAATTCGTCATCTCGCTATTGCTTGTTCTCACACCAATTCATGTTTTTGGGGGAACGATAACGAAGATTTTGGCAATTTACTTAGTTCTACGTATGTATGCTCCTTTGCCATCCTTTCTCAAGATCAAGAACTTTAGATTGGTTATGCAGGTTACCTTGGTCTTATGGATTCTGATGATATTCACTGGATTCGGTCAGTACATCTTGAGATACGTGACCTAGACC
>CAYFZR010000047.1:0-14065 GCA_964347835.1 uncultured archaeon | reverse complement strand
GAAGCTCCGGTTGAGACAATCTATCTAAGAGAGAGGTAGTAACAGCCACGACAGATTTATCTGGAGCTCTTCCAGTAGCAAAAGCATTGGGTACATTGCTCTGTAAAACCGCTATTTTAGGCTTGGGAAGATCCGACATTAGGCATAGTCTTTCCACCGTATCGTGAAGCAAAGGCGCCATTTCCGGCTCGACAATTCTTGCTCCAGTACTCATCAGCACGAGCTTGTCTGAAGTATAGTATTGAATTCCTAAGAGTAACGCTGCTATCAAAATTATGAAAATTGGAGGATATCCTAAATAGGTTAATATAACCAGAAAAGCGAGATAAACCGCTGCGAGCAAAAACATGGTAAGAAGCATTCGAATGGAAAGCCAAAAGTCTCCGGTCCATTTTTTCATATTCCCACCCCGTTTAACTAATTAGTAATGAAAGATAAATCATTCGATTCAAAATCAACCTATCCTGAATAATTCATCCAAATCGGTTTTCCTGGCTATATCTAATAAATGAGATGCACCTTTTTCAAATAAAGCATGGGCACATCTCTCTCCTATTTTTTCTGCATTTTTAGGTTCTCCTGTTTCTTCGTGGAAAATCTTCTTCCTTCCTTCTGGGTCAAAAAGTATGCATCTCAATTCTAATTTTTTATTCAACGAGGCGTTTACACCAAAAGGAACTTGACAGCCGCCACCTAACGTTCTCAACAGACTTCTTTCGGCTGTTATTTCTTGCCTTGTATTCTTATCTTCTATTTTTCTGATTAAATCTATATAATCGGAATCTTCTGATGCCACAACCGCGATAGCTCCTTGACACGGAGCAGGCATAAAGCGGCCTATTTCAAGAACCTCATTTATCTCTTCTTCGAAACCCATCCTCTTTATTCCAGCGTAAGCCATGATCAAAGCAGTAAATTCTCCTTTTTTTAATTTTCTTATCCTTGTGTCTACGTTGCCCCTAATCCATTTTACCGTTATGTCTGGTATTTTGCTCAAGATTTGAGCCCTTCTCCTTATGCTACTTGTACCCACAACATCCTGGCTTGTCAGTTCATTTAATTTCTTTCCAACGATGACCTCATTTGGAATCTCTCTCTTGGGTACGCCGGCTATTACCAGACCCTCCTCCATCTGGGATGGAACATCCTTCATGCTATGAACTGCGCAGTCTACCCTTCCATCTAATATGGCAGAATCGATTTCTTTTACAAAAATTGCCTTTCCCACCTTATGGAGGGGAACATCAGTTATCTTATTCCCAGTTGTACGAATTACCTTGGTTTCACATTCTAAATCCGGCTCAACAGACTTCAACAAATCTTTTACAAAAGCGGTTTGAATTAAGGCGAGTTTGCTTCCTCTGGTTCCGATTCTCATAGGTACACTTCTCTCAATGCAGATTCAATCGCGTTTAAGGTGAGTTCTATATCTGATCCATCGTGAGTACATGAAAGAAAGCAAGTCTCAAACATGGAAGGTGGGAAGAAAACCCCTTTTTTCATCAATAATCTTTGAAATTCTAAGAATTTTTCTTTATCTCCAGAAATAGCAGATTTATAATCAACAACAGGATTTTCGCTAAAGAACATGGAAAACATACTGGTAATTTGATTTACTTGAATTTTTAAGTTTGAATCCTCGATTAAGTCCTTCAATCCGGATACAAGCTTCTCGCATGCACTATTTGCTTTTTCATGAGCCCTACCTTTCTCTATTTCATCCATAGATGCCAATGAAGCGCACATAGATATTGGATTGGCATTAAATGTTCCTGCTTGGTATACCTTACCTGCAGGAGATATAAATTCCATGATCTCCTTCCTTCCTCCAAAAGCACCTATAGGAAAACCTGCCCCTAAAATTTTTCCGAGTGTAACGATATCTGGAGTAACTTTGAAGTATTCTTGCGCACCTCCCATTCCTAATCTAAAGCCAGTTATTACTTCGTCGAATATCAATAAGACATCTTTTCTTGATGATATTCTTCTTATCTCCTTTAAATAATCATTTTTTGGAAGAATACATCCTGCATTCCCCATAACAGGCTCCAAAATAAATCCAGCGATGTCAGAATCTTCTTCGACAATATTTTCTAATGCCTCTACATCGTTGAAGGGAATGACTATGGTGTTTCTTGCAAAATCCTCTGGAACTCCCAAGGAGTCAGGCTCTCCAAAGGTAGTTGCACCGGAGCCAGCTTTGACTAAAACAGAGTCATGGGCTCCGTGAAAACCTCCTTCTATCTTTATTATCTTATTTTTTCCAGTAAACCCTCTTGCTAATCTAATCGCTCCCATTGTAGCTTCTGTGCCTGTATTTACAAATCTCACCATCTCTACGCATGGAACGTGTCTAACAATCTTCTTGGCGAGTTTTATCTCGTTTTCTATGGGAGTTCCGTAGGACCATCCCATTTCTAACTGTCTTGAAATAGACTCCATTATCACAGGATTTGCGTGTCCTAATATGAGGGGTCCGTAGGCGAGACAGTAATCGATGTATGAATTTCCGTCGATATCGAATATCATCGGACCTTTGGCATTTTTTGTATAAAAGGGATAAGGTTTCATCGCCCTTACAGGGCTATTCACTCCCCCGCACAGTAACTTCTTTGCTTCTTCATAAAGTTCTTCAGACCTCACCCCTAAGCCACCTCGCCACATCTTCTGCGAAATAAGTCAATATCATGTCCGCACCAGCCCTTTTAATACTATTTAAAACCTCAAAGACAGCGTCTTTTTCCTTAATGTAGCCTTTTTCAACCATCAATTTTATCATTGTATACTCGCCGCTTACATTATATGCTGCGGTAGGATATCCAAAATCTTTCTTTACTCTGTAAAGAACGTCAAGATAAGATAATGCTGGTTTTACCATGATGATATCAGCACCTTCTTGGATATCTAAATAAACCTCTCTTAATGCTTCGTTTACGTTTCGAGGATCCATCTGATAAGAGCGCCTATCTCCAAAGGAGGGAGCAGATTCAGCAGCCTCCCTAAAGGGACCGTAGAAAGTAGAGGCATATTTAGCAGCATAAGACATTATTAAGGTATCAGAAAAGCCCTCTTTATCTAAAGCCGCTCTTATAGCACCTACTCTTCCATCCATCATATCTGATGGAGCCACAATATCTGATCCTGCCTCAGCATGGGATAGTGCGGTTTTAGCAAGCAGTTCTAGAGTTTCGTCGTTCAAGATTTCGTTTCCCCTAACGATGCCACAGTGCCCATGATCTGTATATTCACACAGACAAATATCTGTTATAACTATGAGATCCTCTCCAAATTCCTCTTTTAATTTTCTTACCGCTTGCTGAATGATTCCATTTTTATCATAGGCGCTGCTTGCAAGAGAATCTTTTTCTGCAGGTATTCCAAATAGAATTATGGCAGGGATTCCGATTTCAACCAAATCCCCTAACTTTTTTACCAGAGAATCTATTGAATATCTGAATTGATTGGGCATCGCACTTATAGGTTTTTTGTCGCTAAGCCCTTCCTCCACAAAAAAAGGATATATGAGATCTTTTATGTCAATTTGAGTTTCACGGACAAAGTCCCTTATAAGTTGAGACCTTCTAAGTCTCCTCATTCTGGTGCGCGGAAACATCATAACGCCTCGTGTAACATATGCAAAAATTCGATATTTCCATTTTCTGCTGCTTTCTTTAAATTTTCAATCATCGGGGCAAGAACCTTTTTTACAATTGCTTTGGTCATATCGTCTATGATCTCCTGGTTCTCTCCATCAAGATCTTCAAGCATGGCAAGTGCTCTACTTAACTCTCTTTGTCTAACGTCTTCAGCTCCAGTATACATCTTCGATAAGATTGGCTCGATTTTCTGTCTTATCAGTTCTTTTTCTAAAAGTCTGAGCTCGCTTTCTACAATATCCTCCACTTTCTTGATCTCGTTTTTCCGCTTTTCAATGTTTTCCTCTGCTATTGCCCTTAGATCATCGATGTCGCATATTTTTACATTATCTAATGTTTTAACATCCTCGGCTACGTCCCTAGGACTTGCTATGTCTACGATTAAGGGGCAGTGCCCTCCTCGCTTTTGGATTACTTCTTCTAACTTCCCTTTGTTAATAATAGGATGGGGGGCTCCTGTAGCACATATTACAAGATCAGAAGTTAGTAGTGCCTGATCTAAGTCTGAAAATCTTATTGCAATACCATTCAATTCTTTTGCAAGTTCCACGCCTTTTTCATATGTTCTATTCGCAACATAAATAACCTTTAAGTCAAATTTTTTGAGTGATTTTGCCACCAAGGTGGCCATCTTTCCCGCGCCAACAACCAAAACGGTCACGTCTTTTAAAGAACCAAAAATTGATTCTGAAAGATCTACAGCTGCAGATCCTATTGAAACAGATCCAACGTTTATATTACTCTCTTTTCTTACCTTCTTTCCAACATTTATTGCTTTTCTAAAAACAATATCAAGATTTTTACCAATGGTACGGTTCTTCTTTGCTATATGGTATGCTCCCTTTACCTGTCCAAGGATCTGGTCTTCTCCTACCATCATGGATTCTATGCCTGATGCTACCTTTAAAAGGTGTCTCAGTACATTTTCTCCTTTTTCTATTTCTATTGCCTCTTTTAGTCTGTTTATATTCTTTACTTCTTCTTCTATACACCTTAATATATTCTGAGTGCCTTTTCGGACCAAACATTCTCCCAATTCAGATTTTTCAAATACGTTTGATACGATATATTGAACGATCTTGCTTTCCGAGCCTGTTTTGCCAATACAGTAGAACTCAATCCTATTACATGTCTGTAAGATACAGCACTCAGGAAAATCCAGTTTCTTAATGTCTTTGAGAGCTTTGGGAATATCCCTAATAAATGCGGAATCCAGCGTGGAAACGTCTGCTTTTTTGTGGGTAAGTCTAACGTTGATTATCTCCATGGGATATTTCCTCCAAAAAAGAAAAATCTTGATCTAATTGATCAGAAATTGTGATCTCAACCCCGGCTTGCAACAACGTTTTGACCCTCCTCGCACTGACGTCCCCCCCGCCAATTAGCAGGAAGTTATACCTCACTGTATTTGAGAGTATCGGTATGTGGGGCATAAAACAAATCTATTATGGGGATTATAAAACTTTTTCTGTCTTATAAGGGTTTTATATATTAAATTTATACTATATTAATGATATATTTTTTATTAAAGTGAAAACATCACTTCTTAATTATCTTTTAGGCATTTATTCTTTTTAAGGCAACTTGAGAAGATTCATCGTAACAAACCAACAACGAAAAATTTTTATATTTGGAGCATATTATAATTATAATATAATATGAATTTGTGTACGAGGGGGTGTGGATGGAGAAAAAATATAAGGTCGTTCTGTCGACGTCCTTCTTTATTGTTGTCTTAGTAGTTCTAGGGATGGTCGGTTTATCCTCCTTGACGGAAAGTGTTGAAGGCCTTCACGAGGTAACCACATGGATGGAAAGTGAGCACGCAGACTCGTATGATGAAGGGATTGGTGCAAATACCTATTGCGCAAGTTGTAAGGCGCCTTTCCAATTCGTTATAGGTTCGACCAGGGATAATAATGATCCAGTGCCAGAAGAGGAATGGGAAGACATTGTCTGCAATGTCTGTCATCCGCCAGCAGAGACAGGTTTAGGGCTCGTTGGCTTTTACGATGCTAATATTGGAGACTGGGTTCCAGCAGATGGTAACACTGAACTTTGTGTGAAGTGCCATACTGGTGGGCATCATTATATCGAATTCGTGCCTGGTCCTGGTAAAAATATGGAAAAGAAGGGTGTCGGATGCAGTGATTGTCACATGCCTGTCATAGGCTCAGACGGTGAGTATAAGATTAGATCTCACACCTGGGAAATGGAGGAAAGCAAACAGAATCCGGTATTCTCATGCGGTATGTTAGAAGCAAACTGCCATCCAAACAAGGATGCAGAATGGGCAGCAAAATCATTGGAACAACATGTAATACACCTTGTTGGCGGTCATGAACCGGGCGGAGAATGATAGAACGAACAATCAATAAGCGCTTGACTTGATCAGGCGCAAACTCTTTATTTTTAATCCTCCTCTTCTGATATTTTCTGCAGTCTATCTTCAAGTATTTTTATTTCCTGGCTTAGATGATCTCTGAGTTCTTCATATATTCTTATTTCACTCTTCTTAAGTTTTAGATCTCTCAAATAATCTTTTAATCCATCAATCTGAATTTCTAAAACCTCTCTTTCATCGGGAATCTTGATACCATGAACATCCATTATTTCTCTCGAAACAAAGATATCGGCTCTGTTAATATATGCAAGAAAGACTGATCTTCCAACATCCATCTCTTTAATTTCATTTTTAACGAAAACCTTTGATATAATAACCCCTTCTTTAAAGAAAATTTTTATCTTTTCTATTCCTTCCACGTAATCTTGTTGCATCTCTGTGTACACCGGCAATACTCTATTTAGATTGTCTTCCAGTGCAAATATGATAATTGGTCGCGTGTGGGCACCCCTAAAAATCGAGGAGACCCTTACTTCTAACAAATCCTCTTGTTCTAAGTTATTCTCTTTCCAGTCGCGCATGATAAACATACTCCTAAAAGAGGGTTAACGCATCTATGACAGACCTGTTTACCACAGGATTTGCATATGAGCAAAGATGTCCCCAATGAACCACATATATCACAATTTACTTTTCTAAGCCTCATCGACCATCATACTCATAATAGGCCCAGTTGGTTATACTTTTTGCGGTGTATACCAATCTTTATCGTTCAAGGATTTTCCATATCAAAAAGGAGAAGATAGGGGACTGAATCATAATCAGAAAGCCAATAATGATAACCATGAAAGAAATTGGAAACATGCTTTTTAATATAGAATAGAAAGGATATATTCCATTTTTATCCAATACAATCATCGCAGTTAATAAAAGTATTCCTGTGCCTATTCCTGTCGTTATTGAATCTATTTTTTCCCCTTTTAGGATGTAAGAAGATGAAATCCCACCGAATATGAAGGGTAACAACCATGCCAAGGTGAAATAAGACGTGTGCATTATACCCACTGATTGTATAGTAAGGTAAGTAGCAATTCCCACAATACCACCTAAAATAGATGAAATGAGAGTATTGATCATCAACGGGCGTCTGGGGATTAAGTGAAAATCTAACCTGTTTTTTACGTTTATTACGGGCTTTTTACCAGATTTATAGGTGTAAAAACCGTTTTCAATTAGGCAAAGAGGCACATAACCGTTAGAATGGGCAATTGAACCAATTAAATTGCCAATATCAATTTTTGGCTCTTCTTTCATTGTTTCAAGAGGAATAATCACTTCTCCGTTATTCAGAATAAGTCTTACGTCTTCACTATCAACTTCAAAATCCTCCACCCTTCCACTTATGCTTGCCTTTTCGTATACTCCTATCGGTTCATCTAAATAAAATTCACCAGATTTCTGAGTTATTAAATTTCCAATGATATTAACGTATATATTTTCATTTAGCAACTTTTTAAGGTTTTGAAGGCTCTCAAAATCACTAAAGATTCTTAGATTGATCAAAGTATCTTGATTTGTAAGTTTCACCAAAATGAATTCATTTTTCCGCTCTGTCTTAATTATTTTACCTTCAAAGCCCGTTATATTCAATGTAACACCGAACCTATATTTGATCTTCTCATTAAAATATTTTTTACTAGGAATTAGTTCAATATTCAATCGTCTGACAACAAGAGTAGAAAACTTTTTATTTTTGATCCATCAGAATATAATAAGGACAGTTTCCTACAATGGGTGTAAAAAAAATGAATGAATTGATCTTTGCAACTTTTATGGATAGATTAACAACCGGATTTACGTTTATAGAGAGATTCACCACCAAATCTTTATCAGACATAACCAACATCATAATTCTCCTGACCCTTATCTTAGTAATTCTGTTGCTCTCGGGCATCATAACGGTAATGAGAAAGATGAGAGCGACAAGGGCAGAAGAAGAATTTGTCGAAACTCTGGTAACAGCACCTACACCTCTAATTAGCCCTAGTGTGGAAAAACCCGAAGTCGAGGAACCAAAAGTTGAAGAACCAGAGGTCAAACCACCATTAGAAGAGATAAAAGAACAACCCGTGGAAGAGCCAGAAATTGAAATTCCTAAGGTAGAAGAGTTACCTACAAAAGAAGAAATTGAGGAAGGAGGTTTTCTTTTGGGTGAAGAATGGGCGAAAGAGCTCTTAAACGAACTTAAAAGGAATATAGATATCCTAAATTTTGAGATAAAGAAGATATCCGCCAATTTAGACAGTATGACTCCTTCAGAAACCGTTGGCATCGTAAAGGACGTCGAGATAATTGCAAAGGAAAGTAAAAGAATAGAATCGGAACTGGCAGAACTGTCAATTGAAAGAGAGGCAAACAAAGCAGCCTTGAATACGTTAGAAGCAAGCTTCAAACTGGGTAGGCTTTCCAGCGAGAGATATATGGAGGCAAAGCCCAAATATGAAAAAACACTGCACGATTTAGAAGAGAGCATACGTGATAGAGAATTAAAATTGCATCTAAATGAACTAGAAAAGAAAAAAGAATCCATAAGACAGGAATACATTCAAAAACTTAGAGATTTGGAAAAAGAAATTGAAAAAGAAAAAGAAAAGGTATTGTCAGAGGAAGAGGCAGTTCCAGAAGAAGAGCCTAGAATAGAAATTCCTAAAGTAGAAGAGCCTGAGATTAAACCAGAGATAGAGCCAGAAGAAGAGCCTAAAGTAGAAGAGCCTGAAGTAAAAGATAAAAGCGAGGATCTTGAAAAGAAGATAGAGGAACTCGAAAAACTCCTAAGAAACAGGTATACGGAAAAATCGGAAGAATCTGAAGAGTCAGATAAAGAAAAACTAGACGAACTTAGGAAGAAATTCAAGTCGGAGTAGGTCTAAAAAACGAATCCTTGGCTTGTAACCCAAGGGCGTATAATCTCGTCTTCTTAGTAACTGAGAGGATACTTCATGGAATCCCCGTTTAAAAATTTGAATAAAGATGACATTGAAAAATGCTCAATTCTGATGTCAAAAATTACTGCCTCAGACATAATGTTGCCGGCTTCTAAGGTCTACATAACAGATCCAGACAAGACGGTAGGTTATGCAAAATTGAAGATGGTTAGAAACAACATCGGTGCACTCTTGGTTTTGAAGGATGATAAGCTTATGGGAATTATCACTCACAGGGATGCAAACTTCTTGGGAGATAATGCCGTAGAACTCTCTGTCAGAGATATAATGTCCAAGGATCTAGAGTCTGTATTATCTGAATCATCTATAAGGGAAGTCATAAATATCATGTTGGAAAAAGGGTATCAAAGGGTGCCTGTTTTAGAGAATGGAAAATTGGTAGGGCTGATAACTCAAGGTTCTGTGATCAGGGCCCTTTCAACCATTCTAAGTGCAATCTCTTAGTCTAAATCTAAGATATAGCTTTTATCTAACGCACTTTTTACCAAACCATCTATATCAAAATCTTTCTCTGTATTCAATACATCTTTTAGTCTGGCGCGGGTAACAGGATAATCAGGTACTGCTGAGCAACCCTTTGACTTTTGAATAGACGGTTCAAAGGTACCGATAAACTTAGCATATCTCTCAGTCTCTTTCTTATCGATACCTATGAGAGGTCTGAATACAATAAAGTTGCTAGCGTCATCTAATACGGGCAAATTATCCAAGGTTTGACTTGCCACCTGACCAAGGCTCTCTCCTGTAACTAGACCTTTTGCATTGTTCTCTTTAGCGATTTCGTTGGCTACTCTGTACATGCTTCTCTTACATAAGATGCACGTGAATTTTTTGTTTGCGCCGGTAATAAATTCTTCTAGAAATTCTCCAAAAGGAACTACCTTCAGGCGCATTTTTTCTCCAATACTCCATTTAGAAAGAACTTTGGCAACTTCTACTGCTCTATTTAGAGTGGTCTTATCTGTAAAGGGGGAATTATCAAAGTAAACAGGTAAGGTGCTACATCCCCTCTTCATCATCAACCATGTTGCGACAGGACTGTCAATCCCTCCTGAGAATAAAGAAACAAGTCTACCTTGACTTCCCAATGGCAAGCCCCCCGGCCCAGCGTAAGTTTCCGTAAACAAAAAACCATCCTCATCTCTAACCTCTATGAATATCTCTCTATCAGGTTTGCTTAAATCTACAGGATTTCCTAAACTTACTACTACAGAACCAGTCTCTATTGCTATGTCTTCACTCGTAAAATCATGCTTTCCCATTCTTCTAGCCCGAATCGCAAATGTCTCTCCTTTTTTTATAAAAAGAGGAGCTTTTTTTCTAATTAGAGACTTAATATCATCTAAATTAGCCTCACAAGAGTAAGCGGGGCTAACTGAGGATATACCAAATATTTTGGAGGTTCTTTCTGAAATTTCGACTGTGTTTTCAGTCCATATGTATATTCTACCCCATCTTCTATCTATCTTTCCTTTTAATCCGCACTTGGAGATAGATTCCTTGATGTTTTTTATCAATATGTCTTCGAACTTTTTTCTTGTTCTTCTGGCCTTTAGACTAATCTCGTCGTACCTTACTATCACTGCATCCATTTAAACACCAAAAAATCTAATAGCTTTGCACAATATATATTGGCTGTCTCGCATCCTTAAAATTGAATCTTTCTTTTACATATTCAAAAGACTTCAATCTTGTAAGAGCATATCTTACGGTTCTTGGAGGGAGAACAGTCTCCTCTATAATCTCTTTTTGGGTCAATGGACCCTTGTACTCCAAAATCTTAAAAACAAACTTTGCAGAAGGTGGTAACTGCTCAAAGACAAACGCAACTCCTCCTTTCCATCTAATGGCACCTCCTTTTTTTTATTAACGAAATTTCGCAATAAAAAGGTATATAACCACCTTTTATATTACCACCTTATATAAGATCTATAAATACGTTGTGGAGGATAATGAATGAGACCACCTTGTGAAGTTGTTGTTAAGATCGTATTACCCAGTATAAGGGCATTAGTTGCGAAAGGACTCATAGAAAAGTATGATATGACGCAAAAAAAGGTATCAGAAAAACTTGGAGTTACTCAACCAGCCATAAGCCAGTATATGGGTGGAAAACATGCATTTTGGAAGGAATTAACAGAGAACGAAGAGATCATGGACCTAATAAATGATTTTGAAGAGAGATTAATGGTTGGAGAATCCGAAATATTCGACATAACCTCTATGATTTGTGACATCTGTATGAGAATAAGATCTAGTGATGAATTTCGCAATCTTTACGAGGAGCATCTTGAACTTCATGGATGTGATATTTGTAGATGATATATCATCAGTAAAAAATAAATATAAGGACGTTTTAATTTATTCTAACAAGTTAGTGGGTTGTTATCGATGACAGACTGCCGTCTGACAGTTAGATTATCAAATAGGGAACTCAGAGGGATTGACGCATTGGTGGAGAATGGCGTTTTCCCAAACAGGAGCGAGATTATAAGGGAAGCCCTAAGAAAGTTTTTGAGTAAAAGGGTGAAAGAAACACAAGAACCATTTAGAAGTATACAAATCAGGGAAGATCCATATAGGTGGCGAATATCTCCAAGAAGATATACTATGAGATAGTATGGCTAAAAGTCTTATAGCGCCGCTACCATCTTGTTAAAGACGATTTCTAGTTACAACATGATTATTCGTAGTTGAGGAGTAAAAAATGTTTTCTGATATAGATGAGAAACTTAGAGATATACTTTCCGAAAAAAGAGTTGCAGTAGCCTTATCTGGAGGCGTAGACAGTTCTCTGGTCACTGCCCTAAGCAAGAAGTATGCAAAGAGCGTTATCGCTCTTACAGTAGATACGGAGAAGGTACCATTAGGCACCACAGAGGAAGCCAGAGAAATTGCAGAGCATATTGGGGTGGAGCACAGGGTTTTGAGAGTAGATATAATGTCCTTGGACGAATTCGTTGAAAATCCTCCTGATAGATGCTATCACTGCAAGAAGGTAATATGGAACGCCATAGAAGATCACTGTAAGGATATGGATATAGATGTATACTTGGATGGTACCAATGCGGATGAACTTAAAGAACACAGACCAGGGATAATGGCGAGCAGAGAATTTGGTGTATTAAGCCCCTTGGCAGAATTAGGATTCAGAAAAAAAGATATAAGGAATTTGGCAAAAAAATTAGGGTTGCCTAACCATGATAAACCATCAAACGCGTGTTTATCTTCAAGGGTTCCCTACAACACTAAGATTTCCCCCGAACTTCTGGAAAGGATAGACAAAAGTGAGGCTTTTCTAAGAGAGTTCTTGAACTTGAGGCAGGTCAGGGTTAGAGTTCACGGTGATTTAGCGAGAATAGAGGTAGAAAAAGAGGAAATGGATAAATTTTTCGATAAAGAAGTTTTGAAGATAATTAACAACAAACTAAAGAGTTTTGGATTTAAGTACATCTGTCTCGATACAAAAGGCTATAGGTCGGGCAGCATGGACGAAGTACTTTAATATTTTGAATTACAACTCCAAATCAAAATTAGAAGATGTAAATCCTTTTTTTTAAAAAAGTCTTACATTAATATTTATAAATCTTTAATAAGAAAAAAACATTGGATATGCAATAAATAATAGTTGGTGTAAATGAAAGATTCACCCAAAACTGGTATTTACATATGTCACTGTGGAGTGAATATAGCCGGAGTTGTGGATGTAAAGAAAATAGCGGAAGAGCTCGAGGAAGAATTAGGGGAAGATTACATCGTAAAAGATTATGAGTTCATGTGCTCTGATCCCGGACAGATATTGATTGAAGAAGACATAAAAGAAGAGGGACTGGGTAGGGTAGTTATTGCTGCTTGCTCCCCAAAACTTCATGAACCAACCTTTAGAAGAGTTCTGATTAAATCAGGGCTCAATCCTTACCTTCTAGATATGGCTAACATAAGGGAACACTGTTCTTGGGTTCATATGAAAGATCCAGAAAACGCAACAAAGAAAGCTAAAGACCTTATAAAAATGAGTATTGTAAGATCAGAAATTTTAGAACCATTGGAAAAGAAAAAGGCTAAAGTATTACAGAGTGCTCTTGTAATAGGGGGAGGAATAGCGGGTATAGAAGCATCCTTAAATCTCGCGGATCAAGGATTTAAGGTCTATCTTTTAGAGCAGAGTCCAAGTATAGGAGGTAGAATGGCTCAGTGGGACAAGGTTTTTCCTACTGGAGACTGTTCCATCTGCATATTAGGACCCAAGATGGTAGATGTGCATTACCACGAAAACATAGAACTACTCACCTATTCTGAGTTGTTGGATGTAGAAGGAGAGATAGGATCCTTCAAATGTAAGATAAAAAAGAAAACTAGGTTTGTAGACGAGTCTAAGTGTACTGGCTGTGGATTATGCTCTGATTTGTGTCCTGTGGAAGTTCCAAATGAGTTTGAATTCGGTTTAGGGAGTAGAAAGGCTGTTTATGTTCCATTTCCCCAGGCAGTACCTCTGATCTACGTTATAGATAAAGAGAATTGTATCGGATGCGGAGTATGTACAGAGGTCTGCGAACCGGAAGCAATGAACTACGAAGGCAACGATGAGGAAATTGAGATAGAAATTGGAACTATAATAGTCGCTACTGGTGGAGACCCCTTCGATCCCTCCGCAATTAAGGAATACAACTATACTGTGTATCCCGATGTTATTACTACGGCTGAATTAGAGAGAATACTTAATACGACAGGACCCACGAGGGGTAAGTTGATAAGACCCTCCGATAATCAGGTACCAAAGAGGATTGCCTTCGTACAATGCGTTGGCTTTAGAGATGATAGATTCAACGAGTATTGCTCGAGAT
Source organism: uncultured archaeon (assembly GCA_964347835.1). Lineage (GTDB taxonomy): Archaea > CAYFZR01 > CAYFZR01 > CAYFZR01 > CAYFZR01 > CAYFZR01. Next base: position 216 of record CAYFZR010000047.1, on the reverse strand, counting down.
TCTGCTGCATGGCAAGTCTGAAGGAGTCTCAGCTTATAAAAGAAAAGCATCCTGATGCAGAGATATTCATCTTCTACATGGATATGAGGGCATTTGGTAAGGGATACGAGGAGTACTACAAGAGAATTCAGAATGAATTCGGCGTTAAGTTCATAAGAGGCAGAGTAGCAGAGATAGTTGAGAAAAACGGAGTACTTTTAGTAAGAGGGGAGGACA
>CAYFZR010000046.1:0-18780 GCA_964347835.1 uncultured archaeon | reverse complement strand
TATAATTATATGAACTGACTTATTATATGATACCCACTGAAAAGGAGGCGAATAAAATTGGCAGGGGCAGATCGAGTATTGGCTGAATTAAACAAAACAGCCGGAGTGAGAGGTTCTGCATACATAAGTAAAGAAGGTTTACCACTGGCTGCTGCCCTACCACCGGATGCCAAAAGGGATGAATTTACTTACATCTCAGCTGTAGCATTTGGTTCAGGTCTAGCTTCAATAGAGTCGCTTGATCTTGGGAACATGGACATAATCGACGTTAGAGGATCTAAGGGAAAAGTCTTGATAGCTGCAGTCGAAGATAACTTAATAGCAGTGATTACAGAGCCGGATGCAATGTTAGGGGAGGTCAAAATGGCTATGCAAACTGCAGCCAAAGAACTGACGAAATCGTATCCAAAATCTCGTTTTTCGTTAGATTCTCAATAATTGTCCAGTCTGCATTCCTAATAACATCTATACTAAGATACCTCTTTTCTCTGTTAAGGGCGTAAATTTCATTGTATATGCCCTCAGTAGTGTATAATTCTCCAGATAACTTCAATAGGTCTAATAATTCTATTTTAACAACTAATAGATAAGCGTTAAAAATTTTATTTAATTTTTAAATGACCCTTCCAGAGTTTTTTAGGTTTTGGTTTTCTAAGCGTGAATTTCGAGCAGTCTAACTAAAATCTCTTTCATCAACAAATGCGACATAGAAAGAATTATATCCTTTGAATATATGCAAAAGCCTAGAGTAAAGTACAGACAAACTATTTGGGGGGAATACTCATGGCTATGAGGGAGATAGAACTTAAAGGGCACATCATTGATTCCTTCATTTTACCCAAGGTATTCGATACCATAATGGACATGGACGGAGACTTTGAAGTAATGGAGTTTGAGATAGGAAAGAAAAAGGAAGAAACGAGTTATGCAAGGATATTGATAAAAGGGCATGATCAAAAACACTTAGACCAAATCTTGGGAGAACTGCACAAGACAGGCGCCTATGTTCCTGAGATAGAAGAGGTAGAATTTTTACCAGCGCCAAAAGAAAAGGCGGTTCCGGATGATTTCTACTCAACAACCAACCATCCCACATACATAAGGTACGAAGGTGAGTGGTTGGAGGTAAAGGATATTGAGATGGACTGTATGATAGTAATCGACGCAAAGAAAAAAGAGGCTCTGTGCAAGCCTATAAGCGAGATAAAAAAAGGTGAGAGTGTAGTCATAGGTAAGAAGGGAATAAGAGTAATACCTCCCGAGAGACCCAGAGGAAGGATAGGTGTTTTCGAGTTTATGATTAGTCATGTTTCTACCGAAAAGCCTTCTCCTTCTATAATACAACAGATTGCGAAAGAAATGTATGATCTTAAGAAAAACGGGGAGAAAATCGCATGGGTATTAGGCCCGGCTGTTATACACACAGGAGGCTCAGAATATATTGCGCAGTTAATAAGAAACGGATACGTAGATGTTTTGTTATCAGGAAATGCACTAGCAGTGCATGACGTAGAATGCTCTTTATTTGGCACTTCTTTAGGAATGGATATAACTTATGGAAGGCCATCTCCCGGAGGGCACAGACATCATATTCTGGCGATAAATACTATAATGAAAGCAGGTTCGATAGAAAACGCCATAAAAGAAAATATTTTGAAAAAAGGGATTATGTACGAATGCATTAAAAATAATGTGCCTTTTGTTCTGGCAGGATCAATAAGGGATGATGGTCCTCTGCCTGAAGTTATAACTGACGTTATGGAAGCCCAAGACGCTATGAGAGAGCATCTGAAAGACGTATCTATGGTACTCATGATGGCCAGCATGTTACACTCTATTGCGGTTGGCAACTTGCTTAAATCTCATGTAAAGACCGTATGTGTTGATATAAATCCGGCTACGGTTACTAAACTTACAGACAGAGGTACTGCTCAGGCTTTAGGAGTTGTAACAGACGTTGGAGTGTTCTTGCCTCTTCTAACTACAGAATTAAAAAAACTTGATGAAGAAAAATAAAAAAAGCAGCGTGGCTATGGAACGTGGCTCGTTCCATCCGCAACGAACTTTTAAAAAAAGTTCGATCAAAAGAAAGATATTAACTAGCAATTTTATCAAATATTATTTTATAAACAGTACCAAATGAGTCGTTTTCTACTCTATATGGGGGTGTAGAGAGGTGGTGGTAGGGTAGGATAGAGAAATTCAGTATAAAATGTATTATTACCCCCTTCTAATCGAAGATTATTGGCACGCCCAAAATCTACGATTTTGGTGCGTAAGGTAAGATAGGATAAAGTCAGTATAAAATGTATTATTACCTCCTTCTGATAGGTTAAGTTTTAATATTTGAGGTTGAGTTTTATTCCCATGTCCTTAAGGATCTATAATACTCTGACAAACAAGAAAGAAGAGTTCGAGCCCTTAGAAAACAAAAAAGTAAAGATGTATACCTGTGGTTTAACCGTTAACGATTACATGCACATAGGACATGCAAGATGCTACATTTTCTGGGATGTATTGCAAAGATATCTAGAATATCTGGGATACGAAGTATATCACGTATCCAACTTAACGGATATAAGCATAGATGAGAAAATCCTAAAAAGGATAAAAGAACTTGGAATAAGTTTCCAAGAGATAATTGAGTACTATACAAAAGTCTACTTTGAAGATAGGGATACCTTAGGTATATTAAGAGCAAAAGTACATCCTCTTGCTACTCAGCATATACAGGAGATGGTGGAGTTAATTCAAAGGCTCATCGAGAGAGGCTGTGCATATCAAGCGGAAGACGGGGTTTACTATGATATATCTAAATTTCCTGATTACGGTAAGCTCTCTGGATTTAGGCCTAAAGAATTAAAAGAAGGAGCAAGTGGAAGAATCGACTCAGATGAATATTCTAAGAAAGAAGTCGGCGATTTTTCCCTCTGGAAAGCCGCAAAAAAGGATGAGCCTTACTGGTTCAGTCCCTGGTTTGTTGGAAGACCTGGTTGGCACATAGAATGCTCTGCTATGTCTATGAAGTATTTAGGAGAGAGTTTTGATATTCATGGAGGAGGAGAAGACAACATATTTCCTCATCATGAAAACGAAATTGCCCAAAGCGAGGGGGCGACCGGAAAGTCTTTTGTGAAGTATTGGCTGCATGTAAAGCATGTTCTTCTCAAAGGAGAGAAAATGTCTAAGTCTCTTGGGAACTATATAACCGCTAGAGAAGCGATTTCAAAATACGGAGCCTCACTTATAAGATTTTTCTTTTTGTCCACGCACTATAGAAATCAGATAGACTTTAACGAAAAAGATCTTGAAGCCTCGAAGAAGAGGCTTGAGAGGCTTAAGAATTCAATAAACATGGTCAAAGAGTTAGCTGAACGAGGTGGTGAGGCAACTTCCTCGGAAGATTTCCTCATTGAGGCATTGGAAAAAACTAGAGAAAAATTCGAAGGGGCAATGAACAATGATTTCAACATATCCTTGGCTATAAAATCCTTAATTGATCTAACTAAGGAAATAAATAAATTTATAGAAGAGAATAAAAAAATAAGCAAGGAGACTTCTAAAAAAATCGCCGATTTCTTTCAAACCTCTGGAAAAATACTTTTTGGAGATTTATTTGAAAGAGAAATATTAGAAAGACCAGATGAATTAAAAGAGGAATTAATAAATTTAATAGTTGAAATCAGAAAAAAGGCTAGAAAAGATAAAGATTTCGAAACAGCGGATAAAATAAGGACAAAGTTAAAAGAAATAGGCATAATACTCGAAGACAACAAAGATGAAACCATTTGGAAGATTAAGCATGATTAGACTAATTGTATTTGATTTAGATGGAGTATTGGTCAAAGAGGATAGCATATGGGATACCATTCATTCCCAATTAGGATTCAAGGAAGAGTGTGAGAAATACAAAAGAATGTTTTATTCAGGAGATATAAGTTACAACGAATGGGCTGAATTAGACGTGGCTCTATGGAAAGACATACCCTATAGCGTGATAAAGCGGATAGCAGATGGCGTCCCCTACATGAAAGGGGCGAAAGAGACCATAAACATATTGAAGAAGAATTATGAGTTAGGGGTTATAAGTTCAGGTTTGACAGTATTATCTGATAGGGTAAAAAGAGAATTAAATTTAGACTTCGCATTCGCAAATCAACTTGTTGTAAAAGATGACCGAATACTGGGTGTAAAAGTTAATTGCGGTGTATTCGATAAACCATTAGTTTTGGAGAATATAAGTAAAGAAAAGGACATCCCTACAGAAAATATAGCAGCAGTAGGAGATCATTTAAACGATATAGGCTTATTTGAAAAGGTAGGATTGTCAATTGCATTTAATACCAACATGAAAGAGTTGATAGAATCTGCCAATTTTCATGTTCCAGGAGAGGATCTAAGAGAGATATTAAGGTTTTTTAAGTAAATTATTCGCTATATCCTTCTTCACTAAATCCTTCAATTTCATTTTCTATTTTCAAAGTTTTATGTGGTTCTCCGATTTTTGTAATAGTTTGGAGGAATATCAAGTATTCTTCCATGGTTAACTGATCTTTCAAAATTTCTAGCGCCTTCTTTATTACTTCCATTCTTTTTTCTGGACTGATTGTAGCTTCTCTCATACAAAATCACTCTGCAACTATGATTTAAAAATATATCTACGTCATGTGCAAAAACTGTTATATTCATCGAGGATTACTTCAGTTGGAGGTTGATGTATGAAGAAGTGCACAACGTTTTTGGTTATCGTCCTTTTTTTAAGTCTTGCAGTTTCTGGCTGTATTACGGAAAAACCTGAGAAAAAAGAGATTCCTGAAAAGAAGGTTCCAGAATTAAAGGCTACTAACGTTGAAAATATAAATATTGAATGGTTAGGTCACGCTACCTTTAAAACCTGGGATGGTGTTCTTGTTTACACAGATCCTTTTGTTCTTCCAGAAGATGCTGAAAAAGCAGATTTGATACTGGTAACGCACGGACACTCTGATCACTGCAATCCGAATAACATAGATCAGGTAAGGAAGGTCGACACAGTGATCGTAACAACGTCGGCTTGCGCAAATAAACTCAGTGGAGACGTAAGAGCAATAAAGGTTGGAGATACGTTAACAGTAAAAGGCATTGCAATAGAGGTTGTCCCGGCCTACAATATAGAAAAAGCCTTTCATCCTAAAGGAGAAGGAATCGGCTTCGTATTTGAAGTAGATGGGGTAAGAATTTATCACGCAGGAGATACGGATTTTATACCCGAGATGAAAGATCTAAAAGAGATTGATGTGGCTTTGTTGCCTATAGGTGGAACGTACACGATGGATGAGGATGGTGCTGCGGACGCTGTAAAGGTAATAATGCCAAAGATTGTCATTCCCATGCATTACAACTACATAAAGAATACAGAGGCTGATCCAAACAAATTCAAAGATCTTGTGAATAAGAAAGATCCCACAATAGAGGTAAGAATACTATAGATCACCATTAACCTGAGATTATGAGCGCACCAAAAGAGTTTTGAAGAGGCTAAGTTAAAATACATGATGGCGGGGGAGGTGGAAGGTATGGAAATTCCGTCAGAAACTAAGCTTAGATTGGTATTGGCATCTTACGCAGGAATTCTAAGTGGAATGCTATTTTCACTCAAAGAAAAATACAATGATGGTGCTCCTCTGGAGCTTTACAGAGAGATTGCAGAAGAAAGAGCAAAGTTAATAGCGAATACGATTGCAGAAGACTTCGGAATAACAGGAGACGATGCCGAAGCCATAGGAAAATGCTTGGACGTATGGATGAAAGTTCACGACTTTGAATTTACCTTGCCTGAACAAACCAAAACAAAAGTAAGGCTTAAAATCACCAAATGTCCCTTTCAGCAACCGCCAAAACTAAGAGATATCAATGAATGGGATCTACTATTTATGGTTCCCTTTTCTCAAGCCTTGAACCCTAAGGCTACAGCAAAAAGAACCACAGGAATGTGTGCAGGAGATCCGTCGTGTGAGTTAATTATTGAAGTTCACGAGTAAAAGTTTGTTAAATACATAAAAAAAGAATCCTTGGATTTATCCTCTAACTCTCACGGTAGATAATTTTATCGTCCCAAATCCGATTAAAATGCAGATGATTCCTATTGCGATTACGAACAGTATCTCTTCGATGACGAATAGTTTATCATTGTAGTAATCTAATGCTGGTAAGGATATGATGCTGAGTCCTCCGAGTATAAAGATTAACCCTAATATTATTAATTTACTTTTTATATCCATCACCAACTTATAATAAGGATGGTCAAATATTTAAAGGTGTTTCCCTTGAAACAAAAGATAAGAGAGGATGTATGGTATTTACTTGATAAAAAAGGAGTTGCTATTTTTCCGTTACCTCCTCGAGGAAGAATACCAAACTTCAAAGGCTCGGATAAGGCTTGCAAAAGGCTCTTAGACTTAGAAGAATTTAAAAATGCAAAGTGCGTATTTTCTGCCCCTGATTATGTCTTAAAAGACGCTAGAAAGATTGTATTGAAAGAAGGAAAGAAACTCGCCCTAGCTACTCCCCATATGAAGGAATTTTTAGAGATCTCTAACGTAAGAGAGATCGATAAAGCCGTTTTAATTAAAAATTTCAAGAAATACGGGAAAAATCTTAAGTCTAAGGTTGATTTGTTCATACAGGGATCTGTTGCCGTAGATTTAGAGGGAAATAGACTGGGAAAAGGAAGTGGTTATGGTGACAAAGAGTACCGTTTTTTGAAGAAAAAAAAATTAATTAACAGTGACTGTAAGATTGTCACCATAGTACACCCACTTCAAATCGTTGACAATGTTCCTAGCGAAGAACATGATGTCAAGGTAAACTACATACTAACTCCTAATAAGATGATAGTATGCAAATAGAAGAGATAGTGAGGAGACTGAGGCAAAGATACAACATAAATCGCTCGCAAGAAGATCCCTTCAAAGTACTGATATTCACCATATTGTCAGCAAGGACAAGGGATGAAAACACTGAGAAAGCGATAGATAATTTATTCTCTGTATACGATACTCCAGAGATGATAGCAAATGCAAATGAAAAGGATATTGAGGATCTAATTAGACCCAGCGGATTTTACAGAGTAAAGGCAAAAAGAGTCAAAGATGTATCTAATGCTATATTGGAGAGATACAAAGGTAAAGTTCCGAATAATCTTAATGAATTACTCACTCTTCCTGGAGTTGGGAGAAAGACCGCTAACTGCGTTTTGGTCTATGGATTTAACAAAGATGCCATTCCGGTGGATACCCATGTCCACAGGATTTCTAACAGATTAGGTATTGTAAAAACTAAATACCCTGAGATGACAGAAGAAGAGTTGGAGAAAAAGGTTCCTAGGAAATTCTGGCGTTACATAAACGATCTTTTCGTTAAACATGGACAAGAAATATGTAAACCCATTAAACCGATGTGTGATGCATGTACTCTTACAGATCTTTGTGAATATTACGGAATTTTATTCAGCGAGTGAAAAATCAAATTTTTCTGAATTTTTGACAGATCTGTAGAGAGAGAATTTATTTTGATGAATGAATATACTATTTAATCGGACATCCGCCCCCCATCCTTTACCATTTTTAAAGTAGGGATAAAAAAATGAAGATCAAGGGCTTTAGTACAAAAAGAAAGAAGTACTTCTGTAAGAAATATCAAAAGTATTTAAGTCTACTCGAGATTAGAAAAACGCACAAAAATCGCTGTTTTAGCATAAAGAGGGGAAGAAGGAAGGGGAAAGCATGTGATTCTTTGATAATACTATAATTTTATCAGTACATGTACCCTAGGACATCTCTTATGCTTTTCACGTACTCCACATTTATGCCGATATTTTTCTCTATGTAATCCTCCGCATCAACTATCTTCGGTCTTCTTTCTGTAATTATAATTCCTGTTCCTGCTACTTCCCTTTTATTCTCTCCCCAAAGCATCAAGCCACGGTTTTCTGAGGGAATTAGAATCAGAGTCTTTCCTGCTTTCTTGGCTGCCTGAGCCTTCTCAATAATGCCGCTGACCTGCCCGACGTTTCCCTCAAGATCTACGGTGCCGGTCATAGTTAGCGTTCTTGGTATTTTCTTCTCGTTTATTGCAGAAATTACCATAAAAGCCATCAACGCTCCAGCACTGGGTCCGTCTACCGCTGCGACTTCTTTTCCTGAAGTAACGCTAAATATAACATCGCATTTGCTTAGATCTTTGCCTGTATACATTTGAGCCACATAGAAGGCGGTATTTGCAGCGTCTTGAAATATTACTCCCATTGCAGGCTTTGTAACGACCAGGACTCTACCCTTTCCGGGTGCTATCTCAACAGAGATCTCCATCATAACTCCCTCAAGGGTTAGTTTAACTTTAGAAAAAGGGTAATTGTCCGTATATTCGACTTTTTGTCTAACTGCTGGTGCATCGAGTTCTGCAGAACTGAATATCGTGTAGTTTGTTGTTTTTTTGATCTTTTCCAATTCTGCAACTCTTTGACTATAAATTTCAGTCTGTTTTTTATAGTATTGAAGGCTTAAATTCATTTGCTGAAGTTTCTGTTCAAGCATCATATTTCTTTCCTGCAAATCATTGATTTCTTCCTGAAGTAGTTTGTTTTTTTCCACCTCAGGGTATTTTGTAACACAATTGGTTATTAAAACAGTTATTAAGACTGCAAAAACAACGATGTATGTCCCTTTTCTCAATTTAAAACTTCCCTCATTTTTCGGAATCGGATAAAAATTATGTTTAAGATGTCTTTATAAATTTTCCCTTTACCAACAAATTCATCTTTTACCTTTTTTCAATGTAAACATAAAAAATATGGATTTGGTCCATAAAATCCTTCATTCTTCATACATCGGTATTTATTATCTAAGTAAACATTTCTGTTAACAAACCCAACAAAAATGAGAAAAAAATTGTATAATCGACCAATCTTATTTTAAGTTCATGGTAGAATTGGTTAAATATCCTATTCCAATTCGAGAGAATCCTTTCAAAATCTCGTTATAAATTTCTATGGCGAGTTCAAAGAACTCTAAATTATTTGGAGCAAATTTTAGGGAATTCTTTACAAAAATGTATAGGGAGAATTTATTTCAGAGTTCTTCCACCTATTGTATTACCTGCCTTAGCCCCACACCCTCCCCCCTTTTTTTTTATATCAATTAAAATCTATTCACTACCTTTCTCTCTCGTTTGAAATAAATTCTTCTAAGTGTTTTTTTGCCTCGGAATCAGGCATCTGTAAAGGTGGTTTTTTCATGAAATATGCGCTGGGAGAGGTAAGTACTCCGCCAATTCCCCTATCCAATCCAAGTTTAGCGCATCGTATAGCATCTACTAAAATGCCGCCAGAATTAAATGCGTCTTGAACCTCCAATCTCAAGTCTATCACTAAAGGAATATCGCAAAATTTAGTTGCCTCAATACGAATGAATGCTATTTTCGTATTATTTAGGAATTCAATGTAGTCAGAAGGGCCTATGTGAGTATTTATGTCATACGGGACCAGACTCTTTACGGCGTCTGTCTTTGTAATCTTCTTTGTAGTTAGCCTTTCCCTCTCAAGCATGTTGTAGAAGTCCATGTCTCCTCCGACGTTTAATTGGTAGGTATTCTTTATCTTGGTGCCTCTATCCACCAAAAGATTGATTAGGTTCCTGTGAACTATTGTAGCGCCTACCTGAGACTTTACGTCGTCTCCTATCACGGGGACTCCCAATTCTTCACTTTTATCAACGAAGAAAGGATCGTTTGCTACAAAGGAGGGCATACCGTTTATGAAGGCTACACCCCTCTCAATAGCCTCTATAGCATAATGTTTGGTTGCCTCATCAGCGCCTACCGGAACTAGATTTACGAGTACATCTACTTTTTTTTCTTCTAAAACATCGCCAACATTTACATTATCTGGATTTTCAGATACAGGAACTGTTTCTTTTAAATATTTTCCCAAACCATCTAACACTGGTCCTTTTAAAACTGTTACGTCGGTTTTAGGGATATCAGTTACCTTCAAACAGTTATTTTTTTCGACAAAAATCGCCTCAGAAAGGTCTCTTCCAACTTTATTAGCGTTTACATCAAATGCTCCCACAAATTTTATGTCCCTTATCTTGTATCCTCCTAAGTCAGCTCGCATTACTCCTGGAATGAACTCTTCATCCCTGTTTCGGTAGTAATACACTCCCTGTACTAATGCCGAGGCAACGTTTCCCACACCTGCTATAGCCACGTTCAACCTCGCCATTCCGAACCCCCAATATTCTATAATGATTTATGATTGTAAAACTAGAAGAATATAAAACGGTAAATAATATATATTTTACGGATATAAAACAAAATTAAATTTCAAGATAACGCAGAGAAGTGAGGTTATGCCCTTAGATAGGCTAAAGCGAAAACTAACAAAAGAGGTTTTATGGATCTATATCCTCAGTCTTTTGACGGAAAGACAGATGTATGGATATGAAATAAGCGCGGAGATAAAAAAAAGATTTAACTTTGAGCCTGCCACAATCACGACATACGTAGTCCTGTATAGTTTGGAAAGAAGTGGTTATGTCAAAAGCAATAAAGAAAACAAAAGAAGGTACTACCAAATAACAGATGATGGAAAAGAACTCATGGAAAGTGCGAGAGATTTCATAGAAAGTGTTTTGGAAATTATATTCGGAGTTAAAAAATAAGTTTTTTTAAAAAAAAATTCTTGGCTTACTATAAATGCTAATCTTTCTTCATTAACTTCAAAACTTCCCGCATACCCTCTTTGGCATCTAAGTTTTCTGGATCGATATTCAACGCCTCTTCGAAGGATTTTTTCGCTTCTTCATAAATACCTAAATCCTTCAAAGAATGTCCTTTGCCAGACCATGCATCAGCGAAGCCTGGTTTTAATTCTATAGCCTTCTCATAGCATTTTATTGATTCATCGATTTTCTCTAGACCGTATAGGGCAACTCCCTTGCTATACCACGCTATTTCGTCCGTATTATCTAATTCTAAGGCTTTATCAAAGCATTTTATCGCCTCATCATACCTACATTGATCTAGGAGATAAATTCCCTTGTTTTTCCATGCAAATACGTAGTTAGGATTTATTTCTAGTGCTTTATCATAGGAGCCTATACATCCCTGATCTCCTCTACTATACAAGGCCAAACCTTTATAATTCCATGCTTCCGCGTCTTTAGGATCAAGTTCTATTGCCTTATCGAGACTTGCCAACGCTTGGTTCAACATGCCTTGATTGAGTAAGACGAATCCCTTACTCTTCCATGCCAATTCATAATCTGGATTTATCTTTATAGCCTGCTCATAGCATTTTAATGATTCATCGAGCCTCTCCAAGTTATATAGAGCATATCCTTTGTTGTTCCATGATTTGTAGTCCTCCGGATCTAGGTCTATTGCCTTTTCATAACAAATTAGTGATTCGTCATATCTTCCTAATTCTTGTAGAGAATCTCCTTTGTCCCGCCATGCACTAGTATAATTTGGATCGATTTCTATTGCCTTTTCATAACACCCTAAGGCTTTATCTAACATACCAAGAAAAAGAAAAGCGGTTCCTTTGTTATACCAAGCCTTGGCGTCATTTGGATTTATTTTAATAACCTTTTCATAACATTTTATTGCCTCTTCGTACTTGCCTACCACGAGCAGAGTTTCTCCTTTGTAGTTCCATGCTTCCGCGTCGTTGGGATCTAGTTCTATGGCTTTATCAAAACTTTTTATCGCTTCATCATAATTCTCTTGTCCATACAAAGAAATACCCTTGTCTTTCCATTCTTCAGGAGTTGAAAAAGGTTCTTTTTTTTCCATTACATTCACCTCACAGAATACTTTTCATTCGAAAAAACTCACCTTAAAATCTTATGATAGATATGCCTCAAATAATAGCTAGGAGGAATCGGATTAAAGTAAGGAGTGCATCTTCCTTTTCTTATCATGCTCAGTATCTCTTCTTCATCGCTTGCTTCTATAAGAGTAAATCCCTTACCTATTTCATCTAAAAAATGAGCGTCACTCCCTCCAGTCATGGGTATTTTATTTTTTCTTGCATAGCGCGTTGAGAAAAATTTGTTCAAACGTAAAAAATCTCTTGAATTGTGAGTCTCTATGGCATCGATGTTTATGTCTTTAATAGAAAAGGTTAGGCTTTTTCTTAGAAAAGAGTAAGGATGTGGTGCTATTTTTAAGCCATTTTGTTTTTCTATCTCGTCTTCTATCTCTTTTAAACTCAAATTACTGCTTATTTCCTCGTATATTCCCAATGCAATTAAGTGACCTTTTTTCGTAGATAACTCCATTCCTGGGATGATAATTAAGTCTTCAAAATCTTTTTTCAGTTTTAATGCTTCTAAAGACCCTTCGATTGAATTGTGATCTGCTATACAAATACCACTTAGTCCTATTTTTTTGCATCTCTCCAATATGTCCTTTACCTTCGAATGTCCATCGTGAGAATAAACACTATGAACATGAAGATCAAATCTCATCTTAACATCCTCACGCCGTACCACATTCTCTGAAACATAGTAAAGTAAGCCAAGAAAACAACTAACATAACTCCTATGCTTACATTATTGATTAGGGAAAAGAAGACAATTATTAGGATTCTTTCTGCTCTTTCTCCTATTCCAATGCCAGTATTTTCTATTCCCAACGCATCTAACTTAGCTCTTGTATAACTAACCATTATGGAGGAGTGTAAGGCTAACGTACCCCATATAAATCCTGGTATTCCCAGAAAACCCGTTATCCCTCCAATTATTATACCAACGAACACTAGTCCTTCAACTATTTTATCCAACACCGAGTCGATGAAAGAGCCTAGAGAAGTTGGATTTTTTAAAAATCTTGCTAAAGAACCATCAATTACATCTAAAGAGGCGGAAATGAACAGCATAATCCCGCCAATTACCTCTGAATCTATTGCATAATAGTAACAAGCGATTAAGCCAAATACCAGCGTTAAACCCGTCAAGATATTGGGGGTTATCCCAAACCTTGTTAACAATGGCATTAGGGGTTCAAAATACTTTTCTATTTTTTCTCTATATTTTCCAATCATGATTTAAGGTATATTAAGAATATTTAAATAAGGTGTGGGTTATGAAAATCTTAGTTGTAACCGGAAAACTAGCGAAAGAAGATGTTAAAAGATTTTCAAAGGATTACGATGTAGATGTTATTGATTTGCCTGTAACGGTCGCTGCGTTCTTAACTCCTAAAAAGATAACTTCGTATTTAAAACAAAAAAACATTTCAAAGTACGATTTTTTGTTAACACCAGGTTTGGTGAGGGGAGATGTGGTTTATATAGAAAGAGAATTGGGTATTAACGCGTATAAAGGACCGAGAACCGCGGCAGATTTGCCTGTATTGTTAAATCTCATAGAAAAACTTGGCTCAGAAAAAGTAAAGTTATCTAAAACAGTTCCTGCATGCGTATTTATAAGAGAAGAACTCGAAAAAGAGATAAAGAATGAAATAGAGAGATATAAAGAAGACAGAGAACTTATAAATAATCTTTTAGGGAGGGAGGGTAATTTTCTAATTAAGGACTTGCCCTTAGGCAAAGATTTCCCTATGAGAGTACTCGCTGAGGTAGTAAATGCTCCATTATTAGATAAAAAAGAGTTTTTGGAGAAAGTACAGTACTATATTTCTAACGGCGCTGATATGATAGATTTAGGTATGATTGCAGGAGAAGAATATGTCAAAGAAGCAGGCAAACTAACAAAAATTGTAAAGGATAATTTTGATTGTCCAGTTAGCATAGATTCAATGAACGCTGATGAAATCTGGTCTGGGGTAAAAAAAGGCGTTGATTTGGTATTAAGCGGGGACAAAGGTAATCTAAATGATCTCAATGGTATTAATGTTCCTGTAGTCATTGTCCCAACCGATTACTCAAAGGGATATGCTCCTCACAAATTTGAGGATAGGATTAATTTGTTAAAAGAAAATATAGACATTGCCATAAAGAATAAAATTTTCCCCATAGCGGATCCATTGTTAGATCCAATTCATTCTATGAGTCTAAGCGAATCTATAGCGACTTGTGTTTTATTCAGGAGAGATTTTAAGGACATGCCTTTATTCTTTGGTTTAGGAAATGTAACAGAATTACTGGATGCTGATTCTCAAGGTGTCACTGCTGTTTTAGCAGGAATTGCCTCTGAGTTAAGTGCCTGCATAATATTCGCTCCAGAAGCCAGCGATAAGACTAGAAAAAACATAAATGAGCTTTCTATAGCCTCAAAGATGATGTTCGTATCAAAAAGAAGAAATTCCCCTCCAAAAGATCTAGGCATAGATTTACTCAAGGTTAAAGAAAAAAGAAAGAAAGGAGAGACTTTAGACATCGATGTGAGAAAGATAAAAGCGAAAGGGAAGAAGGGATATAAATTAGATCCTGTAGGAGTATTTAGAATTGTTGTAGATGATCGTATCAGAGTTATTCACTTCACGAATGAAGAACCTACCTTAGAAATAGTTGGAGAAAATGCTAAGGAAATATTCGATGAAATACTAAGGAGAGAACTTGTATCTATGTTAGATCATGCCTCTTACTTAGGAAGAGAACTTTGCAAGGCAGAGATAGCCTTAAAATTAGATAAGAGTTACATCCAAGATCTTCCTCTATTCTGAAATTCTTATATCCAAAAATCATCGACGTCTTTAATTTTTTTCCAGTTATCGAAGGAAGAAGTCCAAACTAAATCGTTTACGGTTAATCTACCTTCTCTTATCCATTCCTTAACAGTCTTTAGATCAACAGGACCGTATTTTCTCCCTTCTTTAAAAACATACCAATTTTGAGGCTTTTCGATCGCTGGTTTTTTTATAGAATCTCTGATTTTTTCTACAATTTTTGCATCATCTTCTTCAAGATAGGTCCACGGTTCACTTACCTTCCAAGTGATCTTTCCGCATATTGGGGGCTCAGGATAGGCTCCAGGATCGTACAAGCTATAACCCATGAATTCAGTTGGTTCCTCTTGATAACATGACCAAACCGCTTTTTTTATTACGTCGGGACTTCCTTCATTTAAAAGATCGATTAAGGTTATTTGTTTCCTGAACCTTTCGATGGTTTCTATTTTCACATTATAGAGAAAAGGAGTTGGAGATTCCGTACCAATTATTTTTCTTTTCTCATCCACTCCATTTTCTATAAAGGCTATAAAAGCCTCTCCCGTAAGATGTCCCAGAGATTCTTTTCCGCAGAGAATTATGTATCGGATATTGGGGTTCGCCACGATGTTAGTTATAATCTTTTCTATTCCTACGTTTTCAGTTTGTAACATGCCGGCCAATGCAGCTCCGGTTTCTATAGAAACCCTAACGATCTCTTCTAGATACGGAGGTATTTCTGTGTCCCAAGTATTAAGAATTGCGACAACGGCTACAGGAGAATAATCGTTCCCCCTGAGATATCTTCCCTCTTCAGAAGGATAATCAGAACAGGGTTTTACCTTAAGTATTTACTCCACCCATATCTGCTCTTTAACTAATTTTACTTAAGATTTACATATGCATAAAGATGTGCCTGGTACGGAAAAAGGATATCGTTAAAAATAAATAGAGACTGCCCTTGCATGGTCTTTTACGGTATAAAAATGGATAAAAAAGAAAAGTCACCATCAAGATAGATCTTGAGTTAAAAAAAGTCCCATACCAAGCCCTTTTAAAGTTAACACTTCTCTGCCTCTTTATATTCTAATTTCAATACTCCAGTCTTGCATCCGTTAACGCAAATAGTGCACATATCTCTCTGGCAGCATTTCTTTACATCAACCTTGAATTCCATACCGTCGTACTCAATAGCGCCTAAAGGACATGTATTGACACAAATCATACACATATTGCAGTTTTTTTGTCAGTTAAACGGGGTATAGCCGCTTCCATGGGAGAATCTC
Organism: uncultured archaeon; assembly: GCA_964347835.1. GTDB lineage: Archaea > CAYFZR01 > CAYFZR01 > CAYFZR01 > CAYFZR01 > CAYFZR01. The sequence continues at coordinate 2,839 of CAYFZR010000046.1, read as the reverse complement.
AAAATATTCAAATCTTCAATTGGTACTTAAAATTATTAGGAATACTAGGCTACCTCTTCTTTGTACAAAACCCAAGGAGTTGTTATACTCAATATATACTCTCCCCATTCTTCAGAAATCTTCTTTGCCTCCTTTAGGCTATCAATAGACTCTTTTATATCATTCTTTTTAAGAGATTTAATCCACTCGTCTGTTTTTTTCTCTATAAGCGCTAAATAGCCGATGGATTTCTCGCACCAGTTCTTAGATGGTGCTATTTCTTTTGCCTTTTCTATCTGGGTCTTTAAAATATTTAGCAAAGACTTGACGATTTCATCTTTAAATACATCCTCTTTGAAAGTTTCTAAGATCTCCAAAATATTTTTTAATGATGTTGAAATACTAGAATTTCTAATTAAAAGAGATTGCATCCTTTCCCATGTCATCTCTGTTTTGACTTTTAACCCATAGGCGCGGTCGATCACGCCTCTAAGTTCATCCCCATCTGGAACACCAACGACGGCTAGTTTGTTATCTATGGCAATACTCGGAACACCGGGTATTCCATATTCCATTGCTTTTCTCTGTCCCTTTTCTGTGACAGTGTTTAATAAAACATATTCTAATTTATCAGGCATTTCTTTTGCTACTTTTTTTACTATTACTTCTGCATACGGACAATACGGACATGTTGGAGATACAAAAAGCTCTAACAATACTTTCATCGACCTCACCCATTCATATGTTCATGTTTATTGAACAATAGTGAAGTATAATAGGTAAATATTTATACCTTCCCCTTTCAGGTAAATTTGTGATTGTTATGGCTGAACTCTCACCTTTGACTATATTAATGAAACTCCCAAAGACTAATTGTAAAAAATGCGGATTGCCCACATGTATGGCTTTCGCAGTAGCATTAATCCAGAGAAAAAAAGAATTAGAAGAATGTACTCCTCTATTTGAGGAGGCTAAATATGCTAAGAACAAGGACGAATTAATAGAAATGTTAAAGCCCCTTAAAGAAGTAAGTACAGAGACTGGTTTGATAATTAGCGATGATCTTTGTTTTGGATGCGGAAACTGCGTTGTTGCCTGTCCAGTTAATGTAGCAGAAGAACCCTACAGAGTTGGACAAGGAAAAGGTCCTCAATCAGAAAAGTACATACTACATACTGAAGACGGAGTCGTAAAGGCTATAAATGTGGAGTCCTGTAGACGTTTCGGTGAACACAGGGTCTTGTGTGAGGCGTGTATTGTAACATGTCCGAGCAAGGCTATAAAGTTTGTATGAGGGGTTTACATGGAAGTAATTTGCTCTGGATGCAGTTGTTTTTGTGACGATATTGAAATAAGTGGCGATGTCTTTTGGAATGCTTGCAGAAAAGGAACTGGCAGGCTTAAACCCGTGGAAGGAGAAACTGAGGATAAAAAAATAGAGGAAGGCATCGAGATCTTAAATTCTTCTGACAAAATAGGTATATACGGCGGTGCAAATTTAACTAATGAAGGAATAAAACTCTTTTTTGATTTAGCAGAAAAATTAGAGGCTATTTTTTGGAATCGAGATCTAATACAAAAAAACATCTTTTTGAAGGCTTACAACGAATGGGAGACTGCAAGCCTCGACGAAATAAAAGATTATGGAAGATTTATCATGTGCTGGGGCTCCGATAACATGAATACTCACCCCAGACTCCTAAGTAGATACATATACTTTACTCACGGAGAAAAGACTCCAAAAGGCTGGGAGGACAGGACTTTAGTTCCCTTAGACATTGCAATGACCCCTACGGCAGTAATTTCTACTCCATATTATATCGAATTAAAGGAAGGAACTATTGCAGAAATAGAAAAAGCAGATAAAAAAGAGACTAAATTGGTTAAATACGCACTAGATAAAGCAAAATATAAGTATATCATTATAGGAGAGAGAATAATTGAAGACGAAAATGAATTGGATAGATTCATAAAAGATTACGAAATGAAGGTGTTACCTTTAGCCCATGGATTTAACCACTACGCTTTATTCGAGGAACTTTTGAAAAGAACAAAAAATATCTCTCCTTATGATTTTGAAAACAAAGAGATAGTTAAAGACTCTTACAAGGTCGATGTCCTTTTGATCGTAGGAGAAAATCCCTTTGCGAAGATTCCAAACTCAAAAGACTGGGCTAAAAAGATTATAACCCTAGATCCATTTAGATCCTATACGGCATTGAAATCCGATGTTTGGATAAAGAGTGCACTCACTGGTGTTTGTGTATCGGGCAACGCGAAACGAATGGATGGGGAGAATGTCGTCTTGGAAGCAATTTATCAAGGCAAGTTATTATCAGATGAGGAGGTTCTTCAAAGGATCATGGAGGGAACCTCATGAAAATGGATGTATTCGTAGGAGATTACGTATTCCAAACGGAGAGAGACACCTTAAGCAAAGATTACATGGATTCTTCTGCCGTATGCATATTAAGCGAAGGTGTTGCAAAAAAATTGAATGTCAAAGGAGAAGATAGAGTAGAATTAAATATTAACGGAAAATCATTGGTTTTGAAGGTAAAAATAACCGAAAGAAAAGTGGATTATGCTTTTGTTCCCCTGAGTCCATGGATCGTAGACTTAGTTAACCAAGAACAGATAGAGAAAGGTTTTACTGCAGAAATTCAAAAAACCACAAAAGAGATTAGCCCTCTTCCTTAGAAGGGGGTAATATTGTAATCTATACTGGAATTATCTTATTCTACCTTATAACCCCCTCTCTCCACCCCCATATAAAGAAGGGAGTAACCACCCCCTCTCTACACCCCCATATAATATTTAGATTAGAAAGCAAAATTTAAAGTGGAAAAAAGTCTCTTGT
>CAYFZR010000045.1:0-15146 GCA_964347835.1 uncultured archaeon | reverse complement strand
ATAAAGTCGGTATAAAATGCGATATTACCCCCTTCTAATATTACCCACTTCTAAACGTATACGCAGTCTCCACTAACAATTCTTTCTATGGATTCATCTGTTTTAACAATCAATCTTCCCTCTTCGTCTATGTCTAACGCTAGACCCTCAATTATCCTATCAGGAGTGGTTATTTTTACAAACTTATCCAGAGTGTCGGAGTATTTTTTCCATTCACCTATTATAAAACCAAGATCTTTTTTAAAGCGCGTGTATAAAGACTCATACTCCTCCAATAAAGTTTTGAGGATATTCAACCTTAAAAATTCCCTTTTCAACTCTCTTTTTATTGTGGTGGCGAATCCTTCTAGTTCATATGGTAGTTCGTTGTTTACATTTATGCCGATTCCTACTACAACGAAGTTTATTCTGTCCATTTCAGCGGAAATCTCCGTCAATATACCGCAAACTTTTTTTCCATTTATTAGTACATCATTAGGCCATTTTATTATTGCATCGAGGTTGCATTCCTTTATAATCGCCTTTGCTACGGCTATTCCACTTAGCAATGTAATCTTTGGCGCGTGAGTAGGCACAATCCTTGGTCTAATTAACAAAGATAACCATATTCCTCCAGGGGGAGAGTACCATTCTCTCGAGAGTCTGCCTCTCCCTTTTGTTTGAATCTCCGATATTACTATGGCTCCTTCTTCGATTTCTTTTAAGGCTAAATCTTTAGCATAGTCCATTGTTGAGCCTATTTCTTTAAAATAGTAAATATCTTTTCCCAAATACTCAGTTTTCAAATTTTCTTTTATTTCTTCCGGCAACAAAAGATCTGGAGCCTCTATTAAACGATATCCTAATTTTGGAAAAGATTCGATATGGTATCCTTCTTTTTTGAGTGCATTTACATGCTTCCAAATCGTGGTTCTGGATACTCCTAACTTCTTACTAAGATCTTCTCCAGATACGTAACTTTCTCTATTCTTTTTCAGTGTTTCAATTATATTTTTCCTCATTTTTAGTAAATTTTTTTCGTCTCGCATCAATATTCCCAAGAGCAGTAATTTTGATTATTGATTTCGCCACGCCATTTTTAAATTTTTGGTTGTGTAAAACCCTCTTCTAAGAATACTCTCTGAATTTCAGATAGAAATTTGTTAAGGTTACATAATAGTAAGCACCAAAGAGTATCGTGTAGATTATAAGGACCATGATATACAGAATAATTCCCAAGATTATTATAATCCCAGATACGCCTGCTAAAATCTCAGATCCGCTTGAGACTAGGTATAAAAGTGCGACTAATATACCAAAAGGAGCCGATATTACCACAAAACCTATGATACCTATTATAATGATTAAAACTATTAAAACAAAGGCTCCGATCAGGTTATTTTTTACGAAAGAGGCGCTTTGAACGAGGCAAAGAATGGCATTTTTACCATCGATTACAATAGACTGAATGTAGTATAGAAAGAAGAAGGAGATGATTATGCCTGCTAAGGCGAAGAGTACGGAGATTAATACTCCAACGATTACGGAGGAATCTCCCAGTAAAAATCGGAAAATATCGCCTATCCAACCTGGTACACTTGTAATTAATGTATAGAGAAATATCGCTAATGCTCCGGTAACCCAGAATTTCTTCCCAAACTCTATTCCCGAACCAATTGAGATTTCATCCCCTTTTACAGCATTCAAGCATAAACCCACGATTCCTGTATTGAAGAAACCCGTAATCGCAAAACTTACAACAATAAAACAGATAAATAAAATAAACATTAAAATAATTCCAATTCCGGTAATAGCGCCATATATTGCGGTTGGATCAAAACCACCTTGTGTTAAACCTGACGAAACTCCCAGAATCAAAAACATGGCGAATAAAAATGCCAAAAAAGCAAACAAGACAATAAAAACGCATATAATTTGTAAAACCTGCCACACCATCAATGTAGTTAAATTCTTTTTGAGGATTCCGTAACTCTCTCTCATTATTTCTATCATACTTATCAGCCTCAAGCCCGAAAGAATGATTTTTTTTTGATGTTGATACCTTATTTATTTTCTGTATAAAATTTCAAATTCAAACGCTAAATTAGGCATCACTTAGAAAATACAATTCTAATACCTCTTTACTAAAAGAAAAAACAATTACAAAGACCCATGGTTTCATACTCCATAAAAAGCTTTTTATTTGCTCCATCTTACAAAATTTTTATGAATGTATTGGTGATGGGTGCTGGGGCATTGGGTTCTGTCTTCGGAGGATTTTTATCGCGAACGAATGACGTTGCTCTTGTTGGCAGAGATCCTCATATGAAAGTTATAAACGAAAAGGGACTCAAGATTTCTGGGATATGGGGCGATCATACCTTTAACGTCAAGGCTTACACTGAAACCTCAAAGATAGGATCTCAAGACATAGTTTTCATCACTACGAAGGCTTATGACACAAAAAAAGCTTTAGAACAGATTCTTCCTCTTCTTTCAGACGAAAGTATAGTTATAAGCATGCAAAACGGCATCGGAAACGAGGAAGTTATAGAAGAACTCATAGGAAGGAGTAGAACCATGGGAGGGATGGCGATTTTTGGTGCAAGGATTTTGGAGCCTGGACACGTCGAAGTTACGGTATATGCAAGCGAATGCTTGGTTGGTGCTCTTGACAGAGACGTTCAAAAGTCTGAGATGGTTGCTAGGCTTATAAGCGAGACAGGAATACCTGCTAAATCTTCTGATGATATCATCAGGGAGAAGTGGATGAAGGCCTTTTATAACATCGCCCTGAATCCCCTCTCTGCCATCTTGAAGGTGCCCTACGGCGTGCTTGGAGAGAATGATGATACCTTAGCAATTATGAGATCAATGCTAGAGGAATCTTTCCAAGTGGCGCGAGCAGAAGGAATAAATCTGAGATTTACCGCAGAAGAATACTTCAGGTACCTCCTCGAGAAACAGTTACCTCCTACGGCAAAACACGAGAGTTCAATGCTCCAGGATATAGAGAAGGGAAAGAGAACAGAGATAGACTATTTAAACGGATTCATCGTAAAACTAGGAAAAAGGCACGGCATCGCAACCCCAGTAAACGAGACGGTAACCAATATCTTGAATACCATGGAAGAATTAAATAAAAAAGATTAATTTAGACTTCCTTAGATGGCATCTCAGATTTAATGGACAAATTTGACTGCGAGTCTTATTCAGTATATACCAAAGTCAGCAATAACATCTTCAAAATTGTTCTTTTATAAATTTTCCATAGTTTGGGAAATTGTTTCATAAAACAGTATTCAACCATAGCACTCTCAGAATATGTATAATCATCATAATTTTTAATAGTATCCTTGAATTTTAAATAAAGCTCTTCTTCAGAAAGCTTTTGAATTCCTGACCTAAATTTCTCAACTTGAGGTTTTCCAAATCTCTCGTGCGTCTTAATTCTTAAGTCTCTTCGGGTCTCCCACATTTCATTCGCTTCTTTTCTTAACTCTTTTAGTTCATTCTCAAGTTCTTTTATGTCGTACTCTTGCTGCAATAGTGGAAAATCTGATTTTAATTCGTTTATCTTCCTACAAACGTCTATTAATGCACTTAACTTTCTCATTTTTTCACTTAAATTTTCAAAATTTTCTTGTGCTATTTTTAATTTCTCAACTAATTCGATATCTTCCAAATATTTTCACCTTCAATATTTCCTATTTTAATCCATACTTTCTGTATTAGTTCTGATATTTAAAATTGTCGATTTTTTATACTTATTTTCTTTATTTAACTCTCATATTTTCTTTAAATTTTAATCCAAATAAAATTTTACAAAAAATTTCATTGAGAGGTGCAGAGAGTTCGTATAATAGCAAAGTATATAAGTCAGTTCAAGAGTTCAACCAACTTTAGATATTCGATAGAAACATAAATAAGATACTTAAGTTATAATCATATCAAACTTGAAGAACAAGAGAGGTTGAAATTCGATGGCGCACAAAAGAATGCTTTTTTTACTCATTTTCGCATTATTTCTAATTTCTAATGCTTATGCTCAACCAGAGAGATGGAATGAGTTTGTGAGTAAGGCAATCTACGTAGACTGTCCATGCAATGGTATGGCTTGTGATTTTAACATAATCGACTGTAAATGTAACGTTGCTAAAGATATTAGGAACAACGCGATTATCCTGCTCTCTCAAGGCCTTTCGGTAAATGACGTGTTTATGAAACTTGGTCTGCCTGCCCCAGAGGTCTCCAATGCTTCTGCAGATATTGGCGTGGCATCTCAAATCAAACCGCCGTCTGAAGGTGAAAAAGCGATTCCTAAACCAGGAAAAAATGGTTTTGACTACAGATGGATTTTTGGAATAGTAGGAGTCTTCGCGGTTGCACTGATTTTCTACAAGAGAGATCTTTTCTCCGAATACGTCCAAACGAGAAAGGAAGAAGAAATTGAAGAAGGTGTTAAGGCTTCTGAGATTGAGGTAATCAAAGAATCCATCGATTCATTACGTAAAAAATACGAAGAAGGAGAGATATCAGAAAGTTTATACAAAGAACTCAGGAGCGAATACGAAAAAATCCTCGAAGAACCGAGTCGTGAAACAGTAGAGGTAGACGCAGAACGAGAAGCTCTACAAGATATGATGGATAAATTGGATCAAAGATACAAGAGAGGAGAGATATCTAAGAAAACTTATAAGAAGTTGAAAAGAAAACTGGAGAAGATGCAGTAAGAAGGGGGGAATAATACATTTTATACTGTAATTATCTTATCCTAACTTACCACCCCCTCTCTACACCCCCATATAAAATTTAGAGGAGAAAAACGCCCCTCTTGTCCCAGTAATAAAATAATTTTTGATTAGATTGCTAGTTAATATCTTTCTTTTGATTGAACTTTTTTTAAAAGTTCGTTGCGGATGCAACGACCCACGTTGCCTTATCACCCCCTTTCTAAACCCCCATATAATATTTAGAGTAGAAAAGGACTCTCTTGTGCCGTTATAGAATAATTTTTGATAAAATTGCGGATGCAACGAGCCACGTTGCATGGAACGAGCCACGTTCCATAGCGAGCCACGCTGCTTTTTATATACTCGTGAGAACTACATATAAAAAAAGTTCTTGAAAAGTCTCCAAGGAGGATTAATATGATCGAGTTAGCTAAATATGTTCTAATCTTCATATGCGCAGGATCTTTAGTGACGGGGGCAACCCACTTCGGTGCCAAGATGCAAGATCCATTTTACGCAGCCATGATAATCTTTTTGCCCTTAATAACGATGACCACTGTTTTTTTCACCTATATCGAGACGTCAAATTCAAAACTAGCGGTAAGTATACTTTACCCCAACTGTTTCATTGCCTTCATACCATGGATCGGATATGTGGGATTCGTTGTCATCTTTTATAAATACATAGGGATCGTTACATCGTTATTCGGAGGATTGGGAACTTATATCATTATTATGCTAATTTTAAGGAGCTTGATAGTTTCTTAAAGTAAATTTACCTGTTAGACATAAACCTACTTACAATTTGAACATAAAATTCTTAAAATTACCCCATCTTTTTCTTCTAAAATATGATAATTTTTATCTGTTATTCGGTTTTCGCAAAAATCGCATCCTAACCATTCCCATCGAATTACTTGAAAGTTTTGATTACTAGATAACTCATACATTGAATCAAACCAATTTAAGAGCTCAATACCAGATCCGAAACCTTCTCTATTGGCCAAATCATTCAATTCCTTTGAATCTTTATCATAGAATTGATCATTCATGATGATTCCTTCTTCGCTGATTTTTATATCAAAAAGATCCGTAACTTTTCCTGTTCCTACTTTTTCCCTTTGTTTCCAAAAGATATACAAAGTATCTCCCACTTTTCTTGGTTTCTTTCCGTGCCTTTTAATTGCTTGCGTTTTTGTTCCGTCTAGCAATTTCTCTTTAAACATGCTGAAAGAAATAGATGGCATTTTCTCATTCTTCCATTTTCTTTATCTATTATAAAAAGTTATTTATTGCTTCTTTAATAATTGACACCGAATACAAGCGATAAAATAATATTTACCTCCATCAAGTTGTGATTTTTTGCCTTAAAGATTTAAATTTTAGCAGACATCATAAGACAGAGACTATGAAAAACCTCAAAATAAACGAAATTATGATCAAATCTATACTTAACAGATCTGGCATTCCTGGTGTAGATTTATGCATAAATCCATACGTAGGATGCCAACACGGGTGCATTTACTGCTATGCACGCTTTATGAGGAGGTACTCTGGACACTTAAACGATCCATGGGGCAGTTTCGTAGATGTAAAAATAAATGCTGTAGAAATTTTAAGAAAACAGATAAGAAAGGCAAATAGAGGAGAAATAATACTTAGCAGCGTTACAGATCCTTATCAGCCATTAGAAAGGCACTATAATATCACAAGAGGCCTATTATCAGTATTAAAAGATTATAATCTTCCTATTTCGATCTTGACAAAATCTCATCTGGTAAAAAGAGACATAGATCTCTTGAGTGAAATGGAAGATTGTGAGGTTGGCTTTACAATCGTTACCTTGGAAGATAGTGTTAGAAAAGATTTTGAGCCTTTTTCATCCCCAATCGATAAAAGACTGAATGCTTTGGAAGAATTGATAGAAAATGGAATCAAAACCTACGTCTTTTTAGGACCTATTCTTCCTTACCTCACAGAAGAGACTTTAGCGGAGATTATGAAGATTACTTTTGAAATGGGCGTTCGCGATATTATCATAGACAAACTCAACTTCAAAAGCGGAAACTGGCGAGATATTAATGATTTGTTGATGGATAAGTACCCCGATCTTCTCCCAAAATACAGTGAAATAAGAAATACTGGCAGCAGTTACTATCAAAGCGTTAAGAACGAAATCAAAAGTTTTTGCGAGAAAAATAAAATTTCCTACGAGTTCTGCTTCTGAGACTTAATTCGTAATCTTTCTTTAATGCCTTGATTCATCACGAGATATGTTACATTCGCGGGGTCGGCCTTGTTAGCATATTTTCCTTTTAAAGGAGAAAAAGTGAAATAATAGTAATTTTTCTAACCTTCCATGGAAACCGCTTACACAACTTTATTGCCATTTCTCGCTGTGGTAGTCTTAATATCTATGTCCGGAGTCATGATGCCCGGTCCTGTTTTCGCTGTAACAGTTGCCAAAGGGCATAAAAACTGGAATTCAGGCTTTTTTATAGCGTTGGGTCATGCAATAATCGAAACTCCTCTTATAATTTTGATTTACGTAGGATTTGCTAAGTTCTTTACCTCTAACATAATAAAAATTATAATAAGTCTTGGAGGCGGTTTAATGCTTATTTATATGGGTATAGAAATGTTTAAAGTTAGAGAAAAAATTGAAAAGGGGGAAGCAGATTTATCCTACGGATCTGTAGCAGCAGGAATAATTACAACAACCGTAAACCCATATTTCTTTCTTTGGTGGGCTACCATTGGCGCCGCCTTAATTATCAAAGCCTCTATATTCGGTCTAATTGGCATAATACTATTCACAGTCACGCATCTTTCATGCGATTTCGTTTGGGATCTCATAGTATCTTCTACAGTATACAAATCGAAAAGATTCTGGAACCAAAAGATTCACGAAATCGTTTTTGGTGGATGCAGTCTTATTTTGCTAATATTTGGACTTTGGTTCGTCTTCTCAGTATTCTTTTAACTTTCAAAAAAGAGAAATTTTAGGGCCCGCAATATCCTTCGATTATTTTAACACCGGCGCTTGTTCCGATTCTTGTTGCTCCGGCTTTCATTAACTCAATTGCTTGTTCATAGGTTCTAATTCCGCCAGAGGCTTTAATTCCTATCCTTGCGCCTACTACTTCTTTGACAAGTTTTACATCCTCTACTTTGGCTCCTCCCTTACCAAAGCCGGTAGATGTTTTTACAAAGTGTGCTCCAGATTCTTCAATAATTTTACAGGCCTTTTCTATCTCTTCCTCATTTAAATCGCAGGTTTCCATTATTACTTTGGTTATTCTTCCTTTTGCAGCCTTAACAACGGATTCAATGTCTTCTTTGACAGCGCCATACTCTTTATTTTTGAGGGCGCATCTATTCATAACCATGTCTATCTCTAAAGCACCATCTTCCATGGCTTTTTTTGTTTCAAAGACTTTTGTTACGGTGGAATCGTAGCCAAAAGGAAAGCCAACAATGCCACATACCTTTATATCAGTACCTTCAAGCAGTTTAACCGCTTTTCTTACGTAATATGGAGCAACGCATACGACTACAAAGCCGTATTTCTTTGCCTCATTGCAGAGTTTCTCTATATCTTCAAATGTCGCGTTGGGATTTAGATTAGTATGATCAATCATCTTCGCGAGGTTTTCTTTCGAAATATGTTTCCCTGAACTCAAAAAAAACCTCCTTGAGTTTAATTTAAATCCAAGATCTCTTTTTCCTATAACGATCGAATCAGTATTTCGTCAGCGTCTCCCCCGTGCCCAAGGAGGCATTCCGTGACCTCTCATTCTCGTCCTAACCCAGGTATGATTACCGTACTGTGTCCTCATTCTTTGTTGGAGACCTAATCCAAAATTTTCTACTTCTTGATCGGTTACATTTAAGATTCCGTACCTTGCTCTGTGCGCAAAACTCATTGCACGCCCGTAGTTTAGAACAAGAGATCTATATTGATTCATGAAGGAATTTATCTCGGTCTCGTTGTCGAAGAACCATACAGGAAAACGTCCTTGAAGCCCATAGGGCTGTCGGCCATCCGCGATGATGGGATTTAAGCCAAATCTTTGCCTGTACTCGTTGTAAACTAAGATGCTGGTCTGCTGTCTAGTTCTCCCTCCTATCCTTTTTACATCAATGCCTCTCTCAATTAGTCTTTCGTAGTATTCCGGAGATACTGCTACAGGTCCTCCTATTATTATGACTTCTTCTGGATTTATTGCCAAAATATCATCCAAGACGCTCTTATCGTATGCGTTGAAAGGAGTCTTGACAATGGTTGCATCTAATTCAGCGGCAAGAGCCTCTGCCACGGTACAGTCAGCCATGTGATCGCTTACTAATATAACTACCATCGATTTTGCCGAAACCGAAGAAACTGCTGAGATTCCTACTATTACAAACAGCAAAACAAAGATTTTTTTCATTCCCTCACCCCAAATCGTTGATAAAAGGAATAGTATATATAAATCTTATTGTATTAATTTGATTTCTTTAAAAATAAAAATATGGGAGAATTACATGGTAAGTCCAATCTTCCTCCTAAGCGGAATAGGGATGATCACTGTTGGAATAGTTGCCATATGGTACTGGCGAAACTATTGCTATGCACCATGGCTTGGATTTGCTTTTGGCGCCGGGGCTTGGACTATCACAGTTGCCTTAAAATTCGGTTTTGCAATATCCTTCAATTCTATTGTTTATGGAGGGTTATACGAAAATCTTCCGGATATTGCGGCTCTAATTTTTTTCTCTTTCTACGTTGGGCTGCTTACGGGTTTTTTTGAGTGTGGTGGCTCTTATCTCATCATAGCCAAAACTAGAATTGCGAAATATGACTGGGACAAAGCTGTGGCCTTTGGAGTTGGTTTTGGGGCTTTTGAGGCTATATTATTAGGTTTAAACTCTCTTGCCGTGTTCTTGATTGCTTTATTCTACCCTCAACTAATGCCTGCTGGGGTTCTATCGTCTCTAGAATTTTCCCCTCTTTTAATTCCCATTGGACCCTTCGAGCGAGTTCTCGCCATTCTTATCCATGTTTATACTATAATTCTTATTTTTATTGCCATTTGGAGCCATAGGATCAATTTTTTCATGGAGAGCTTTGTTTTCAAGACGTTGTTGGATGGAGTTGCCGGCTGGGCTAATGTTGCTCCCGGAATAGAATTACGCCAGCCTATGACCGCTTGGGCGATTGAGGGTATTTTCATACTATTTGCAATCTTTGCCCTATACAGGCTTAGAATGTTATCGGATCAGCACGGAGCGAATAAGCCTAACCGACCATTAAAGACCGTTTAAAAATCAAACTGTAATTAGTATAACTCCCAAAACAACTGTTAAAGCGCCCATAACGATCTTTGGGGTCACTTTTTCGATATCCCCAATGAAAAGGTAGCTAAAAAAAACCACGAACAGAGGATGAAGATTCGTTAGTGGAGCGACTATTATTACATCGCCGTATGAGAGAGCATAGAAAATAGATAACCATCCAGCGGCTAGAGAAAAACCAGCTATAAAGAATATAGAGAGATCTGATCTACCCAAAGATAGAGACTTTCTCCAACTCTTGAAAAATGCCAAAATCGTTAGATAAATAAATAAAGAAGTTGTGAAACCAACAGTTACACCCAATATGGGGGAATTGAGTATATTTAAACCCATCTTCCTGAAAACTACTGCACATCCAAAAAAAATTGCTGCTAGCAAAGGGAGGATTAAATCTTTTCTATTGCGATATCTCATCTGGTTTTCATTTTGGCTTATGTCCCTTTCGAGAAAGGCGATGCCTGCGATTATCAATATAATTCCAAACCAAATCTTTAGGGTGGGCTCCTCCTTCAATAGTATTAAGGCCATGATTGCTGCGAAGGCTGGTCCAGTAGCGAGAAGGGACGATGAAATAGATGCTCCTACTCTATCGAGGCTAACGTAATAAAACCATCTAACCAAGGCAGGCGAGAATACTCCTGCTACGATAAAAAATAATAAGGCTTTAGATTTAAAAAAGTGAACGGGAATAAACGCTATGGTAATTATCCAAAAGATAATCGTGCCGGTTAGCGTAACCATTAGTATTGCGGTAGTAGGATTTGTCCTCTCTATGCCTTTTTTTACCAATATGGTGTTGAAACCGATGAAAAAAGAAGATAGTAGGGCTAATATCTCTGCAATCATGGAATTTAGTTTGATTATGTTGGTTTTATACTTTTTCATTACTAATAATCGTAAAGACCATTATTCTAAGCCTAAGGCGTGCTCACATTCTTCTTCGTAGTCGTGGTAAATTCCATACGCTATAAGAATAAGCAAGAAGATAGCGGATATTGTTTCAATCAATCCCGGAATAAATTCTTTTGTTGCGCCTATAGAGGCGATGACCTCTATTCCAAGTACAGCATAAACCCAGTTGAGAATGAAACCAAGAGCAAGGCTACAAAAGGCGACACTAAAGAGGTAAATTGATAATGCTTTCTTTCCCATAACCCTCTCAATAGCGATCATGGGGGCTATATTTGTGGCAGGTCCTGCTAAAAGAAAAACTAATCCAGCACCAGGACTCATTCCCTTTAAAATTAAAGCACTGGCAATAGGAGTAGACGCTGTAGCACATACGTAAAAAGGAAGTCCAATGAAGAGCATTACGAGCATAGGAACTATACCGGGATTTCCGAGGTATCTCTCTACGATGCTCGTTGGAACTAAGGCAGATATTATACCTGCGATGATAAAACCTATTATGAGCCATTTTCCCGTATCCGCTATCAATTCCACGTACGCATAGTTCAGGACTGTTTTTATTCTGTCATCACAAATTAAGTCTCCACACTTTTCACAGTAAAGACCTCTTTTATCAGAATAAGATTCATTTATGGTTTTTTCTTCTCTTACAAAAAAAATGCCCAATATACCTGCGAATGTGGCTGTTAAAAAAGCCGCGATAGGTCTAAATACGGTGAATATTGGATCTAAAAGTGCATAGGTAATTGCTACCGAATCTACTCCTGTTTCTGGAGTAGATATAAAAAAAGACAACACCGGACCGGTGCCTCCTCCCCTCTTGTAGAGGCTTATTCCGGTTGGCATCACTCCGCAACTACATAGAGGGATGGGTATGCCAAGTAAGGATGCCCGAACTACAGATTTTAGACTTCTCTCACCAAAGTACTTCGAAATCTTTTCCTCTGGTAAGAGAATATATAATATTCCCGCGATCAAAAAACCAAATAAAAGGTATGGAGATGCTTCCTTGATGATATTCCAAGTCTCCAAACCTATGTTTATCAAAACGTCAAAGACCATACATCTATTTTAATCAAACAATTATATTAACATAACTACTAAAAGTCGGTCCATTTAATAGAAAGATTAATAAAACAGAAATAAAATTTTAATAACATGGTAGTAATAAGCGTATCCCTGCCGGGTGAGTTGTTGGAAAAGATAGATGATATAAGAAAAACACAGGGTTATTCTGGACGTTCAGAGGTTATAAGAGATGCTGTAAGAAATTTGATCTCGGAGTATGAGTTTAGTCGTTTAGAAAAGGGAACGGTCTCTTCCACCATAACTGTTCTGTACGAATACAAGCGCATAGATGTCGAGGAAAGAATCTCTAAACTCAGACACGAGTTCAACGAGATAGTCACGAATAACCTACATATGCACATTGGGGAGAAGTATTGCTTAGAACTCTTTATATCTGAGGGGAAATTAGAGGAAATAACAAAATTTATAGGAAGAATGCGAGCAATAAAAGATGTAATAAACATTAGACATAGTACTGTTTCTTTGGAGATTTAGGCATTTTTTCATATTATTCTCGGAAATACTTCTTTAATAGTGGGTTTTATCTGGTCTTTAAAATGCTTGGTTTTTTAAGCCATCTTTCTTAACATGTTGTTTAGAGTCTTAGGTGAAACCTAAAGGTTGGTAATAACATGCAACTTATGGTCACATCCAAACACATAATGACAAATTGGTATAATATCATTGAAGGTGCAGGAGGCAACCATCACAAAATTCACAAGCACCAGCAATAAAATGATGAGTCTGTGACGTTTTTCAACTGTTTCAGCTATTGTGGGCATAACAAAACACCTCCGGAAAGTTGAATAAAAAAATCTTCCTATAAATACTTTCTTAATTTTAGAGAATTATATAAACCGGTTAAAAACGAAAAACAGTATATAACAGTTAAATCGTTAGATTTGTGGGAGTGATAAAATGGAAGTTAGGGTATTTAATTGTGTGGAGTGCTATCTTAGAGAAATGAAAAATGAGCCTGCAAAATATATGTTTGAGGGGAACAGTATTTGTGACAATTGTTTAAAGGAAAAAGGGACTTAAAATAATTTTCTTATTTATTGTTGATTAGACTAATAGGTATGTTTATAACTATAGCAGGTTTAACAATCTCAAAAAGTAAGTGAGTGAAATTTCTGCTCCTATTTTAAAAAAACCTTATCCTTTCTGCTTTGGATACTATGCTTTGTTTTATAATTTCTCTAACGCACGGGTTCCCGTGAACATTTACTTCATGACCATCTATTTTAAGGGAAATACCGTTACCTCTCTCTATCTTCTCTCTACACAGCATACACAGCATACGAATCACCGCAAATGGTGGTTAGCAAAAAAAGGACTAACCACCAAGGATGGGGAGGGCAAGTTTAGTAAGGAGAGGAGAGTATATAAACCATTTTACTTTTTTCGCATTTCGAAATATTCGAATAAAAAATGTTTTGATAACGCAATAAGGCGATGTAA
Source organism: uncultured archaeon (assembly GCA_964347835.1). Taxonomy (GTDB): domain Archaea; phylum CAYFZR01; class CAYFZR01; order CAYFZR01; family CAYFZR01; genus CAYFZR01. The sequence goes on along the minus strand of CAYFZR010000045.1, from coordinate 1,659 downwards.
TGTCAGACAGAATCCATCTTATAACTGTAACTTGATAACCATAAGATGAATAAATAAAAAAAGGAAAGGTTAGTTTATTTCCTTCTTTTTAAGCCAATTAGCAATGCTGGCAGCGAAGCCAATATCAGTAGCAACGTAGGTCCGCAGGCTGCCTTTGGTGGCGGAGCAGGCGGCTTAGGAACTTCTTTTAGAGTATGAATGCCTTCAGCAAATTGCAATGACCAGCTCTTGCCTTGGTCTGTATGACATTTTAAGCAAGCGTATTCTACGGTTAAATATCCTAACGCAAAATTTTTGTCCTCTGTGAACATCTCTGCATCTTCGCTGATGTTTATTGCAAAGAGATGCGTCTTAACATCTCCTTCAAACGCTGAGCGAGCGATCGCTGATTTTGTGGCTTCTGCCATATGGCAGTCTGTGCATGTAACTCCTGCCTTTTGCATAAGGCTTCCATTGAACTCTTTATTTTCTTCTGCATGACAGGAAGCGCAGTCAGCCTTTATAGAGAGTTCTGATTTCTTGTGCGGATCATGACATGCTACGCATTCGAAATCTTTTTTAGGGCTCGCTAGCAATTCATTGTACTGCTCGTGGTGTCTTATGAAATTACTACTCGCTGGAATCGTATTTTTATCCCCTCTGATATGACATTTTCCGCAGAGGGCTGATGAAGTATCTATGATAATCTTAGTTTTGTCTCCTGCTCCCGCGACATGCTCGCTTCCAGGTCCATGACATACCTCGCACTGAACTCCATGATAAGCCCATGTGCCAACTATTCCTTCCATGCCGTGCATGTGTCCCTCCGAGGAGTATCCTGTGGTGTGGCACTTTCCGCAATCATATTTTTTGATCTCCCCAGGATGGTAATCAGTCCAAGCCTTGGTTTCGAGGTTGTATTGGTTGGATCCGTTCTTTCCGTCTTTTGTTCTTGTAATGAAATATCCGTTTTTATCTAAGTATCGGGATTTCCACTTGTATCCTCCCACTACATGAGATATATCATCCCATGTGTAGCCTTCCGGCAGAGGAAGACCTGCTTCTCTAGCGTCTTTCGCAACTCTTAAGATGTAGGGATGCCCTGATTCTTTCCAGTCTTCATAAATATCCTTGTGACACATCTTACATTTCTCTGCACCAACGTATTCCTCTGGAGAAGCGACTGCTACCGAAGTGAATAGTACAAAAAAAACTAGCAGCAGTAAGTATTTTGTTGTTTTCATTTTTTTCCCTCATCTGACGGGTATGATTTGGTCGACCTATAATATAATATAAGTCGCTTATAAAATTTTCTACTTTCTGAATTTTTGTAAGTGAGCATAAATTATTTTCTAAATAAAGTAATTCTTTCTTGTTTTGAATTGAATCGTCAAAATCTTTTCTTTCAAAGGATAAGTGAGGTTTCTCGAAAATCAACTTTTTTTTGTCTTTTCTTTTAGTTCTGTTAATCTTTCCTGGAAACTCTTCTTGCATACAGGACAGCAGAAGTAATAAACCTTTCCAGACTCTTCCCAGCGATATTCTTCCCCTGTTATTCTACTTTTACAGTAGGCGCATTCCAATTTTATGGTTGTAGGTCTCAAGTCTAATGAAAAATCACTTTTTTCAGTCTTAGTTACGATCAGTGTATCTATCTTTTCAATTTCTTTGATATCTGAG
>CAYFZR010000044.1:0-22175 GCA_964347835.1 uncultured archaeon | reverse complement strand
TTATGGGGCATAATATGGATAATTTATGGTTCAGGAGGCATATTTGGAGATATACTTGGTGGATTCTTCGTAATAATTGGTACCCTCTTCTTCCTCCATTCTCTTCGTGAACTCTTACTTTACAGGAAAACAGGTGAAGTAAAAACCAGAATTGATGAAAGAGCTGAATTAAACAGTCTTAGAGCTTCAAGAAAGGGATTTGAATTTCTTTTGGTTGCAATAGGAGTTTTATTAGCATCTTTGGGCTTCAAATTTATAAATGAAACAGTATTCACAGCCCTCATGGGTCCTGTTTTCGCTTTAGGAGCAATGATTTACATCCTATCTTACTATAAATATGAGAGGAGAGATATAGAATGAAAAAAAAGCCTCTTTTTCCTTATATGTATTTTATCCTTTCTATATTTTCAGCGTTTGTTGGAGCATACCTTGCATGGTACTTTAGAGGGGAAAGCAAATCACTATTGGACTTCTTGATCTTCTTTGTGGTTTTTTCATTTGGATTCGCCCTTTCCTCAATACATCTGACAAAGAGGAAAAAGAAAATCATAACTGATGAAAGGATAGATAAAATACTTGACAAAAGCGCCAGAAACAGTTTCATAGTTGTTTGTTTTGGGTTAGTTGCCTTAAGCATAATCGGACCCAAACCATTTAACCTATTATCCCTTCTAATTTTGGCTATCGGGATATCAGCATATATGATCTCTTCAATTGTTTATCACAAGAGAGGAGACATTGAATGAAAACAAGAATCAAGGAGCTCAGAGCCAGATATGATATGACACAGGCAGACCTGGCAAAAAAAGTGGGAGTAAGAAGAGAAACAATAGTATTCATAGAGAAGGGTAAATACAACCCCTCGCTCAAGCTTGCTCATAAAATCGCGAAGGTTTTACAATCGAAAATAGATGAGGTTTTCATTTTTGACGAGGATGATTGAACTGCATCACTCGATTGAGATGACTATACGCTCCTTCTCCTTTTCCACCTCTATTATCTTGCCTGTCACTTCTTGTTTTTCTACCAAGCTGGCGATCTCGTCCATATCAATTCCTTCTTCTCTTAGAGCTGATTCTACCTTTTTGGGGACAAATTTCGTGAAGATGCGCAGAATCTTCAACGGGATGGTTACCACCGTTTCCGGTTTCTCCTCGCCAGTCTTGTAAACTTTAATCTTTAAGTCAGCCATGATCTATTCACCTCCTCTCAGGTATGGTCCGCTGCAAAAAAAGATTATTAAAAAAGCTAAGATGCCAATAACTAAACCCAAAGCAGAACTTGCGCCTTTATTAATTGCAATTTCATATGAAACCAATGCAACAAACAGTGGAACGACGTACCGTATTAATCCGCGCATAAATGGCGGGATGAATCGTATTGACAAAGTTAATTCACCTATTTTTTAGTTAATATTTTGTATTATTAAAATCAAAAATGTAGAGTAAGGTTTATTTATTTGTTCGCGGGCATTTTTTGGATTTGTATGTCGAATGAAATAGTGATTATCGACTATGGAATGGGCAACCTAAGAAGTGTTCAGAAGGCTTTAGAACTGCAGGGAGCCTCAACCATTATATCTCACAGAAAAGATGATCTAAAAAGATCTGCTGGTATTATCTTACCGGGAGTCGGTGCGTTTAGGGATGCAATAACCAACATAAGTCCGTTAGTTATTACTTTAAAAGAACTGATAGAGTCAGATATTCCCGTCTTAGGAATATGTCTCGGGATGCAAATGTTCGCTACACTTAGTTATGAAAATGGACTACACATGGGGCTAGATGTCATAAGAGGGAAAGTTATAAGACTGCCAGAAAAAGTAAAGATACCTCACATGGGCTGGAATACAATAGAAATTCAAAAAAACAGTAAATTATTAGAAGACATAGAAAATGGAACGCATTTTTACTTTGTGCACTCATACTATACAGTTCCGGAAGAAAAAGATGTGGTAACATCCACTACCAATTATTACATAGAATTCTGCAGCGTTATAAGTAAAAACAACGTATATGCTACTCAGTTCCATCCGGAAAAGAGCGGCAATTCCGGATTGAAGATACTGAGAAACTTTATCGATATCGTAGGGTGAGAATATGATCGTTATACCCTCCGTCGATATCATGAATAAAAAATGCGTCCAGTTAGTACAGGGAAAGAAAGGAAGTGAGCAGGTTGTAATAGAAGATCCGGTAGAGGTGTCTCTTTACTGGCAAGATCAGGGTGCCGAAATACTACACGTAATCGATTTGGACGGTGCCTTCGAGGGTAAAAGAAAAAATATCGAGGTAGTTGATAAAATAATCGACAAAATCTCCATACCTATCCAGTTGGGAGGAGGAATAAGAACCTATCAGGATGCCTCTCTTTTACTGGAGAGGGGAGTTGACAAAGTAATATTGGGAACTTCCGCCATAAAAAACCCTGAACTCGTTCAAGAACTATCTAAAGAGTTTGGAAAAAGAGTTATAGTAGCGTTAGACTTCAAGGACAATTTCGTGGTAATTAAAGGCTGGAGTGAATCTCATAAACAATCCCCAATTAAACTTTCGAAAAAATACGAAGAATTAGGCGCATGGGGATACTTATATACGGATGTAAACGTAGAAGGAAGACTCGAGGGAGTGCGCCTATCCTACATAGAAAAATTTGTAAGGAGCACAAACCTTCCTGTAATCGTTTCAGGAGGCATAACAAGTTTGGAAGATGTGAAAAATATAAAAAGCCTGAATGCATGGGGAATTGTGGTTGGAATGGCTTTTTACAAAGGCATATTAGACTTCAGGGAGGCGAAGAGGATTGCCGAGGAGAAGTAAGCGCGAGAGAAATGAAGTAAAAGTTGAATTGAATATAGACGGAGAAGGAAAATTTGATATCGATTTGCCAAATGCCTTTTTTAGTCATATTCTATCTTCTTTCTCGGTATTTTCTGGTTTTGATCTAACTGTAAAAGGATATCTGGAAAATATTTATGAATTAACAAAAGAAACAGCAGAATTGCTCGGTGAATGTATATCGGATTCCCTTGGAGATAAGTTAGGAATTGAAAGAGCAGGATTTTCTATATTTCCGATGGATGATGCCTTAATTCTGGCTTCCGTTGATATTAGTGGGAGATCTTTCTGCAATGTTTCATTGGAATTAGAAGAAGATAAGGTTGGAGATTTCCCTACTGAATTATTAGATAATTTTTTCAACATCTTAGCATCGAAGAGCGGTATGAACATTCACATCAGACGATTAAGCGGCGAAAACGCTCACCATATAGTAGAAGCGACGTTCAAGGCATTTGGAAGAGCGATGCGAATGGCTGCAACGGAGACTTCCAAAGAACTACCGTCAACAAAGGGAGTATTAGAATAAATAAAAGTAAAACTATTTTATTATTTAGATTTGAGGTATCTTCTCCCCACTCCTATATATAAGAGGTCGTTTTCTATCACTTCATTTGGATCAAGTATATTTCTTCCATCCACGACTACAGAAGGCTTCTTCATATTTTCTGATATTTTCCTCAAGTCTAATTTTTTAAATTCCGAGTGAGCGGTTATCAATAATAAACAAAATGCTTCTTTGCAAGCATCTTCAACTGAAATAGATGCATTAATTCCAAAATAATCTAAAATCTCCTCTTTATTTAAAAAAGGATCATAGAGAGATAAAACAGCGCCCTTTGATTTTAAATCGTTTATTATGGGGAGCGCAGGGGACTCTCTCACATCTTTTACGTCTCCTTTATAAGTTAGTCCTAAGACAGCTATTTTAGTACCTCTTATTGGTTTTTTGATCTCGTTTAACGCCTCCATTACTAAAGTAACAATGTGATGGGGCATGTATTCGTTTATTTTTCTCGCGGTAAGCAAAAGCAAGGGTTCAATACCCACTTCGCTGGCCTTATAAACCAGATAGTAAGGATCCACGGGTATGCAATGCCCGCCGACACCCGCTCCGGGATAATGCGGCTGAAAAGCAAATGGTTTCGTGCACGCCGCTTGGATTACTTCCACTATATCGATATCGAGCCTCTCAAAAATTCTTGCTAACTCGTTTACCAGCGCAATATTTACGTCTCGGTATGTATTCTCCAGTAATTTTACAGACTCCGCAATTCTGGAATTCTTTACTTTATAGATTTCAGCATCTAGTACAGCCTTGTATACTGCTTGCGAAAGATCTGTGCTCCTTTCATCTATTCCTCCAACCACTCTCGGAATGTTTAGGAGATGGTACTCAGGGTTTCCAACGTCGATTCTCTCTGGACAGTGGGCAAGACCGAATTCCTTCGAGGCCTTTAATCCTGATGTTTCCTCTATTATGGGAAGGACGATTTCTTCTGTAGTTCCGGGCCAGACCGTGCTCTCCACGATGACAAGGGCGTCCTCTTTAATGTTCTCTCCAATCGTCCTCGATGCATTGATTAATGGATTTAGATTCGGTCTTTTCATCGAATCAATGGGCGTAGGAACGCATACCAAAAAAAGATCTATATCTTTTAGTTCTTCAGGGTCATTTGTAGCCTTCAGATTGCCTTTTCGATGAGCCTTCTCCAGTAAACTTTTTCCATGAAGATCTGAAATTGGAGAAACGCCGGAGTTTATCTTTTCAACCGTACTCTTGTTTATATCGTATCCTATTACATTAGCTCCAGCCAGAGCAAAAGCAGAGGCAGTAGGGGCGCCGATATAGCCCAAGCCCAAGACACAGACTTTTATTTTTCCTTTAGATATTAGACTTTTGACTTTTTCTGGAGTTTTCCTCAGCATCTATATCTCCTTCTTCCAGAGTATTTCGTCCTTTCTTTTGATCTCGACTATTCTGTGATATGGTATCCAGGTATCGTCTTTGGTTACGAAGAAACTCTTTTCAAGTTTTTCAATTTCCGTACCTTTAAATATTTTTAAGTTTCCCTCACCGCCCCTATGAATTATTTTTATCTCCACATCATCTAGCGTTTCTTCAGGATGCCATTTTAACCTGTTCAATACATCTCTAGACCACATTTACAAAAACATCTCAGCCATTCTGTAAGATCTTAAGATATGTTCTTCTGCGTCTTCAGATACAGAGGGACCATGTCCGGGAAGCAATAATTCAACGTCCAGTTCCGTGAGTCTTCTTATAGATTCTTTCATTTGACTACTGTCCCCTGTAGGCGTATCTACTCTTCCTATTCCTCCGTGGGAGAAAACAACATCCCCCGAGATTAGAATTTGATTTTCGGCGTTATATAAACATATACAGCCTATGGTGTGCCCCGGAGCGTGAATGACTTCGAAATCATAGTTTCCGAGTTTTAAAACATCGCCTTCGTTTAATGTTCTTTCAACCTCAACCGGTACTGCGGTTTGACCGAATATCCACGCACCGGTAATTCTCTGGTCACCTTCCTGGAGAGGATTCAAATCTTTCTCATGAATCGCGATTTTAGCGTTACTCTTCTTCTTAAACTCATAATTAGCCCCGGTGTGATCATGATGACAGTGAGTATCTACTATCCAATCTATATCCTCGATGTCTACTACGCATTTTCTTATTTCGCTGATTAAATACTCCAAGAAACTGCCGGTTCCCGTATCTACGATAACGTTTACATCTCCTTTTAGGAATATGACGTTAGAGTCATATAATCTGCCTGGGATGAAGTAAATTCCGTCGTAAACTTTCATCATATCACCATGTTCTTGTCAATTCTTTGTCGATGCTTTATCTCTTTTTTGCTTTTTATTAACAAATTTTCCTTATAATATTTGAATGCCTACCTACTATGTTTACTTCTCTAATCATTCTTCTTTTCTTAAGTTAAGCATTAAATAATCTTGTTTTTTTAATTGTCTGACAAAATCGAAAGATTTTTAAGATATGAGCGTTCAATAGTAATTAAAATATAAATAAATCTACTTACGAGGATTAATCATGGATTATTCAAATAGGAGGCAATTTAATCTATTCCTCAAAACACTTAGGAATTCGTTATATGAACTGAAGAAAAAAAAGGAGGTTAAGGTACTCTCTCATTCGGATGCTGATGGAATAGCGGCTGCAGCTATTTTGGTTAATGCTCTCAAAAATCTAAATATAGAATATACAGTAGAATTTTTAAAGTCATCTGGAGAGGTTGACTTAAATGACTATTCTGAATTCATAGTTGCTGCAGATCTTAATTTAGATCCAACTCCGAATTCCATGGTATTTGACCATCATTATACCTTGAATCCTAAAGTCATAAATCCATTTAATTTCGGATTTAACGGTTCAGAGGAAATTTCAGCTTCTGGTTTATTGGGTTTATTTTCCTATTTACAATCTAATGAAAATTCCAGATTTTTTACCCTCTCTACTGTAGGCGCGATCGGGGATAGACAGGATCGTACCGGCAGATTAGTTGGGTTGAACCGCTGGTTATTAAACAAAGGATGCGAAAGCGGAGTGCTTCGAGAAGAAAAAGATCTCAAGTTTTATGGAAAAGAAACAAAGAAGATAGCAAATTTGCTATGTTATTCCTCCGATCCCTTTATCCCTGGAATGACCGGAAACATTAAGTCATGTCATTCTTTTTTAAGTTCGATAGGGATCAAAAACAGGCGCTGGTTTGAACTCACTCCGCATGAAAAAAGGCGGTTAATAACGAAGCTTGTCTATTTAATGTTTAACTCTAACGTGCCCGTAGATACAACCAAAAATTTAATAGGATACGTCTACACGTTCCCTTATGAACCGCAGGGTTCAGAGTTGAGAGATGCCAAAGAATTTTCTACTATCCTTAATGCTACAGCGCGCACAGATTATCCGGATGTTGGATTGTCCATATGTCTTGGAGATAGAGAAAAAAAATTAAATCTTGCGAGACAGTTTCTCGATCTCTACAGGACGCAAATTATCGATGGGCTGAATTACCTGAGAGAAAAAGATCCTATTTTCTACGGAAATCTACAGTACTTCTATGCAAAAGATAGAATTAAAGATACAATGATAGGAACGATACTGGGTATTGCGGTGAGTTCGGGTATTCTATCCAACAATCACGTAAATTTAGGGCTCGCAAATACGGATAATCACAAAATAAAAGTTTCTGCAAGGATCTCTCCACAAATGAACATCAACTTAGCATCTGCTTTAAATTCAGCCGCTAGTTTAGTAGGCGGTTCTGGAGGAGGGCACAATGTAGCAGCGGGCGCTATTATTCCAAAGGGCGAAGAAGAAAACTTTATTTTGAACTTAGATACCATCATCGATTCTAACTCCAATTGAATTTTGCAATTTTTATTGTAATTTTTTTCATTCCATTTATACATTTTATTATATATTTTTTTATAAATATTTAAAATTAAATAGAAAAATATAAATATTATAAAAATAAATATAATTTAAAAAATATAATTTGGTTAATATGTCTGCGTGGAAGTTTCTGGTCGAAAAACCGTGTAAGCTGTTACTCGCCGTAGAAAGCGAAAATAACGCGTACGTCCATGTGTTATCAAGAGAAATAGATACTACTTATGCATACACACTCAATTTGGTACAAGAGCTAGAAAAACTGGGTTTTTTAAATTCGGAGAAAATAGGAAGGAAAAAGTACGTTAAACTAACCGAAAAAGGGATCAATATTACGAATAAACTCAAAGAATTTTTAAATGAACTGGAAGAGCGAGAAATACCAAAAGAAATCGATTTAAAACTGAAAAAATATGATGAAGCCTTGGAAAGATTATCAACTGAGATTAAAGGAAAGACTCTCTCAAAGAAACAAAAAGCTATAGTTGCCAGGCTATTGGGCAGATATCGAGCATTAATAAAGGGTACAAAAATCAGGTCAAAACATTCAAACGTGAAGAAAGCCGAATTATTGAAAAGGATAGGCAAAATGGAAAGTAAAATCAGGGTCTAGGGTCATTTTAAGGGGTGTGCTTCTTTAATTAATTCCTTCAAATCACTCACTTCATAGTGAGTATATATTTGGGTCGTGTTTAGGCTGCTGTGCCCTAATAGTTTTTGTATTGCTCGTATGCTAACCTTATTTTGCAAAAGATGGGTCGCAAAACTGTGCCTTAACTTATGCGGAGTAACGGTCTTTTCAATGCCGGCTCTCTTTGCGGTAATTTTTACGATATGCTGAACCGTCCAAGGAGTAATATCGAACAATATATCATTTTTATTGTTCTTTGAGTATTTCCCTATCAAATTAGCAAGATGATCGTTTATGATCAGATATCTTGTTTTATCTCCTTTCCCCTTCACTTTTACCATATTACCCTCAAAATCTATATCTTCAAGTCTAATGTTTACGATCTCAGAAACCCTGATGCCCGTATAATACAGGAGATAGATTATTAAATAATCTCTTTCATTCGCTGTCGAGTTAAGGAGTAACTTTATCTCTTGAAGAGAAAGATAATTCGGAGGTCTCTTTTCATATTTTATGTTTGAGATGTTTTTCGCCGGATTTTTTTGAATATATTCGTTTTCATAGAGAAAATTATAAAATGACTTTATAGTTCTAAGTATAGTGCTCACGGTACTCTTTTTTAGATTCTTTTCATAGATTAAATGATTTAAGTACTCCACAATTTCCTCCCTTTTAACTTCCTTGAGGTCTTTCTTGACGTAGTTTCTAAAAGAAATGAGAACATGGTGATACTGTTTCATGGTCGTATTACTCGATGACAATCTCTTTTCATTTATAAATAGATTTAATGATTTCATACTTTTAAAATAGACAGAAGAGGTATAAAAAACATTTTAAGACGTATGTCAGACTATTTTTGATAACTCTAAGACTTCCTATATTTCTGTTTCTGGGTTATTAGAGCAGGTATAGGAGAGAAATTAAGGAAAGATAAATTATAATTAATTATCAATAAAAAAAATATTTATATTACGGGCGATTTATTTATTGGGGGAAGGCTTTGAGCGGCGATAGTGGTTTACTATTCCCCCCGGCAATAAAGAAAGTCGGTGCTTGATTCCACTATCGCCATCGACGCCACTAACTCATTGCTCCTCTGCCTTTTTATTTTAACGAAATACCCCCCTTTTACGTGTCAAATGTATCGAAAGAATCAGTTTTAGTATTAAACATGAAAGATAAACCTCTCATATTATTAAGACCGTTAGGAAAGAACGGAAAGTTTTAACGATTATATGCTTGATTTAAAATAGTTAAAGATAAGTTAGTATAAATAACTTATTCAAACTTTACTAAAAATCCTCCGATATCCAATAATATAGTGATATTATTAGATCTTGGACACCATGGCAATAATCTTCGATTATTGCCCATAGTCTCTTTTAATTTTTAGAAATTCAAGTCTTATTCTTAATTCCAGTTCAGTAAGGTTGAGTGTAGACGTAGGATCGATCAATATAACCGCAGCAGCATCTCCAAAAGAGAAAAAAAGTAATTTATTATTCTTGGTCTCCAATATCAACATCTCAAAATCGCCAATGCCCAGTTCTTTAGCGATTTTTATGCCAGATCTAACCATTTCTTCGCTCATGGCAGATATATGTTCGTGGTCTGATAACTCGCCGATGGTTTCGACCGGTAAACCATCGTAGAAAAAAGCTACGGATGTTACACCATCTAAGTTGAGCAATTTCTCCCCGATTTCTTTGTAGTCTACTTCGACCATTAATCTCACTCTCACTGATTAGGATATAAATATTATTTATGCATACTCTTATAACGATAAATGTAACGGTTGATAAAATGGGCAAACAGGTTTACCATACTAAAATTGAGCACTTTTGGTGTGACAACTGCAACGTTCCCCTTCTCAGAGATGCATGTAACAAATGCGGTTCAATAGGCAGTAAGATAGAGGTTACGCCTCCAGGAGATATAAGGCCCGCGTTTGATTACGATTTGAATTTGATAAGAGAAGTTTTCAATGAAAATTTTGGAAAAGACATAGGAAATAATATCTTTCCAGACGATAAAATCATTTTATTAAATAATGCTCCTTCTCTGGATAAGATGGATGAAATAATAGTGGATGGTAAGGTTTTAGCCTCAGTTCAATATTTCTTGCAAAATGATGGATACAAGCCTCACCTGAGGTTAAAAGCAGCGAGCATGATAAACAGGGCTGGAGGTAACAAGTGGGTAAGATGCGATGAGGGCGCAGTAGATGCAATACTTCAGAGCAAAAATCTTCTCTCTCCCGGAATTACCGCTGCTGAAAGAAGTATAAAAAAAGGAGATGAGGTCTACGTCATAAATCCTGAGAGTGAAACCATAGCCCTTGGAATAGCCTATAAAAATGCGGATGAAATGACTAATACGAAAGGATTAGCGGTTAAAATTAGAAGATTTGGTTTTTCTACGTATTCGCAACTTCCTGGAGGACAGAGTTGGGAAGATGTGGTTCAATCAAATGAAAAGGTGCTGAAGAAAAAAGAGGAAAAAGCAAAAAAGTTTGCAAAAAACGTGATAGAAAATGTAAACAGAGATGTGTGCGTGGCCTTTAGTGGTGGGAAAGATAGTCTTGTCACACTAAACATTGTAAGAGAGGTTTGTGAAGAAGAAGAAATAGATTTCTCTGTATTGTTTGTTGACACCGGATTGGAGTTTCCTGAGACGTTAGAATATACAGAGGACCTGCTCAGAGATCTGGAAATTGATGTAAAAACTAAAAAATCAGATGAGTTTTGGAAGGCATTTTCCAAATTCGGTCCGCCGGGTAGAGACTTCAGATGGTGCTGCAAGACTTGCAAACTCGGTCCCATAACAACTCTTATAAAGAAACATTTTCCAAAGGGTTGTTTGACATTCGTAGGGCAGAGGAAACATGAAGCGGAAAGTAGAGCCAGACAAAAGAAAATATGGAAGAATCCATGGGTTCCTGGACAGATTGCTGCTAGTCCGATATTCGACTGGACTGCGCTTAATGTTTGGATTTACATATTTTGGAAGGGTTTAAAGTATAATTCCCTCTATTCGAATGGTTTTGAAAGAATAGGGTGCTGGATGTGCCCGTCCTCGGATATTGCCGAGTTTAGAAGAGTATCGGAGATTCACCCAGAATTATGGAAAAAATGGGATAATGCAATAGCAGAATGGTCTTACGAAAGAGGGTACTCACAGGAGTGGCTTAAATTTGGTTTCTGGAGGTGGCAAAGACTTCCAAAATCCCAATTGGCTATTGCTACAGAGTTAGGAGTCGAAATTAAACCTAAAAAGACGTACGATAAACGTTTAGACCTCCAAATAGTTACTGGAGTTAGACCTTGCTTAGGAGAAAAGAAAGTATCGATAGAAGGTTCTTTTAATACAAGTCTAGATATAGAGAAAACCGCAAACATGATGAATTGTATATCAAAGCCTATTTTGAACAAAGAACTGGGAATAGTAATGGTGAAGTGGAACGGAAACAGTGCCTGGATATCAAAGAACGGTAATGTAGTGATAAGAGGATATAAAAAGGAAGAATTGAATGAAGTTTCAAATTTAATAGCAGAAATAGTATACAGGTCTGCTAAATGCGTCTCATGTGGAATTTGTTTAGGAAAATGCAAAGAAAACGCGATATTTATTGAAGAAGGAAATTTTTTGATAGACGAAAATAAGTGCAATCATTGTATGGAATGTTTAAACAGTTGTCCCGCAACAAAATATGCTCCAATTCTGTAAAGGAGAGAATTAAAGATTGAAGAGCTACCTCCTCGATACAAAAGATGGTACAAAAACTCTCGTGTGCGAGCACAAAGATACGAAAAGAAAAGAAGCAATGCACTCTTTAAATGGTGCTTTTTCAGAGGCGGTATTTAAGTATACCAGGCCGTGTATTGGTTTAATTTTTCTAAATGAAAATATAAAAATTTTAGATTTGTGCAGTGGGCTCGGTTACAACACTGTCGCGGCATTAGGGTATTTTAAAAAATACTTTCAATTTTATAAATCAATTCAAGTAGATTTAGTCGAAAAAGATAGAAATATTTTAGATATTAGCATTAAAATTGATTTACCAGATCTTTTTAATTATTACAAACCATTTCATGAATTTTACAAAAAATATGTACCATATTTCCTTGGTTTAGAAAAAATAGAACCGCAATATAAAAATATTTCCCTAAAATTTTATCTCGGAGACGCAAGGGATATATTAAGAGAACTGGAGGGCGGGTATGATTTGATCTTATTCGATGCATTTTCTCCAAGTTTTTCACCAGAACTTTATACAGTAGAGTTTTTTCGATTAATCAAAAATAAAATGAACGAAAAAGGCTTTTTAATAACGTATTCCTCATCCTCTCCTATGCGTTCGTCTCTTGTTGAGGCGGGATTTAAGTCGATTGGAGAGACAAAACCTTGGGGCAGGAGAAGAGGGGGCACCATTGCATCTCCCTTCAATTATTTGTTTAATATCTCATTACGGGATGAACTCATGATAGCATTAACTGATTTGGGCGTACCTTTCAGGGATCCTGATCTCAAAGATTATTCTTCGGTAATTTTAGAAAGAAGGCATGAAGAAAGAAAAGAATTAAGAAACACTGTTTTATTTTCTTCTTCAAAAAATACGCCTGTTTACCTGCTCTCCGGAGATAAAATCCCAAGCAGTGTATTAAAAACCATGGATCACATTGGTTTGGAACCAAATGATCCTAAGACAAATTATCTGATCTGTCCGGTAAAAAAAGACTGTGTATGTGGGAAATGTAATGAAAGATTCAAAAATTCAGTTGAAAGGATTTTAGAGATGAGAAAAAGGATATTATCATTAAATCGGAAAGAATAAAAGGAATAGTTTATCTATTCTTTTCTGGAGATCAAGTTGCAAGTAGTCATATTGAGATTGGGACACAGAGAGACGAGAGACAAGAGAACAACGTCACATCTTGCGCTTACAGCCAGGGCTCTTGGTGCGGATGGTATGCTTATAGCAGATTTTCATGATGAAAATCTCCTTCAATCCGTAAACGAGGTAGTGGATCGGTGGGGGGGTAACTTTTTTCTCGAGACGAATGTGCCATATAAAAAGGCTATAAAAGATTGGAAAGATAAAGAAGGAGAAATAATACATCTAACGATGTATGGTCTACCCATAAATGAAATTTTGGACGAGATACGTAATTCAAGAAAGGACAAATTGATAGTGGTTGGTTCGCAGAAAGTGCCCTCTGAGATCTTCGAAATAGCGGATTACAATGTGGCGATCGGATATCAACCTCACTCTGAAATTTCCGCGCTGGCAATTTTCTTAGACAGGCTTTTTGGAGGGGAAGAACTTTATAAGTCCTTTGAAAATGCAGAAGTACGCATCATACCCAGCAATAGAGGTAAGAAATTATGGAAATCGGATCAGTCTTAGTAGTCGGATTGAATACGAGGCCCACGGTTTTTTCTGCCAAAAAACTCGGCATGAAAGTTTATTCCGTTGACCATTACGGAACCTTAGATTTGATTGATAATGCAGATTATTGCTTATCTGTTCTCGACGAGTTCTCTGATGAATCAAATGGCATATTCGATGATAGATTTGATACTAAAAAACTAAATGAACTTACATTGAGTGTATTAGAAAAGTATGAGGTTGAGGGTATACTACCCACTTCTGGGTGCGACCTAGAATTTCTAGACACTCTAGGGATAGAGATTCTGGGTAACAATTATCGTATGGTTAAAGACGTTTATAACAAACATATTCTCGCAGAAAAACTTTCAAAATGGGGATTTAATATACCAAAAACTATAAAACTTGAAAAATGTCAAGATCTAGACCCAATTTTTAATGAACTTGGAATTTTCTTGGTAAAACCTATTTACGGATCTGGTGGAAAGGGTTGTAGACTCGTAAGATCTTCCAACGAGGTTATTGATGAAGATGAGTATATCGCTCAAGAATATATTCCTGGCATCCATGCCAGCGTCTCCCTGCTATCGACTGGAAGGGAGGCTTTTCCTCTCACGATTAATGAACAAATTCTTGGATCCCAATTTCTCGGGCGTACACAACCCTTCAAATATTGTGGGAACATAACACCCCTCAATATTAAAGATTCAGATAAAATAACACAAGAAGCCTGTGAGATCATCGAGAAATTAGGCGTAGTTGGATCTGTGGGTATTGATTTTGTATGGGATGGATCAAATCATTGGTTTATAGAGGTAAATCCTAGAATCCAGGGCTCTTTAGAATGTATCGAAAGAGCTTACGACTTAAATTTAATTAAGTTACATTTAGATTCCTTGAGAGGAGAATTGCCTTCTTTTAGGAAAAATATTCGATATTCTGCTAAAATGATCGTTTTTTCAAAAAGTAGAGGAAAAATCTTCAGAAATTTATACAAGGAAGGAATATATGATGTACCAAAGACCGGAAGGACAGTTGAGCAGGGGGAGCCGATTGTTACTGTACTAGCAGATGGGAACATGCGCGAAGAAGCCATTGAAAGAGCTAAATTCTTAGTAAATTACGTATACGAATCAATTACTCCTTTTTGAGGTAATACAATGGAAAACGAGGTAAAAGATTTCTTACATAAAATTGTAGGTGAGGATGGCATGGAGGTAATTTCTACATTGAATGAAAGGTCAGCGAGTGATTTAGAAATCGCGGAAAAAACCGGTTTGAAAGTAAAAATAGTGAGGAAGGTACTGTACATACTGTACGATCATCATTTTGCATCGTATGTGAGGACAAGAGATAAAGATACTGGATGGTACACATATACATGGACATTAAATTTGGATAGAAGTATGGAAATAATAGAAAGAAAAAAGAAAGAAGCAATTAAACGTCTTGAAGAAAGAATAAAGTTTTATGAGGATAATCCTACTTATGAATGCAAAAGAGGTTGTTATGAGTTTACATTTGAGGGTGCGAGCGAGACAAAATTTAAGTGTATATGCGAGGAGCCTTTGAACTACTCAGACCCGTCTGAGAAACTTGAAGACCTTAATTTGTTATTACAAAAAATAAAATCTCCGGGAGTCAAGAATGAAGACCATATCCGAAATCAACAGTAAGTTAAAGAGTGGAGAAGCCGTAGTTATAGGAGCGGATGAACTGGCGGATGAAATAAGAGAGGAAAATAAGATTAAAGCAAGCGACGTTGACGTAGTGACTTGTGGAACATCCTCTCTTGTATCCGGGTCTATGGCCGTTCTTAATTTTAAGATAGCAGAACCAGGTACATTTAAAAAATTAACGGATGTGTGGCTTAATAGCGTTCCAGCGTTCCCTGGTCCATGCCCGAATGAAAGAATGGGCTTCGTAGACCTGGTGGTATTTGCCACAGATACAAGCAGAGATTCAATGAGATACGGAGGAGGGCACTTAATACACGACATCATAAAAGGTAAAGAGATAAAAGTCCATGCTATAACTGAGAAGGGAACAGAGATTAATGCGTCCATCAATATAGAAGAGATGAATATCGCCCAACTATTGGGAACACGTTTCATGGTAAAGAATTACTATGCCTTTGTAAATCCCAACAATACAAAGGTTAAGACAATATTCTCGCCACTGGAGTTAGAGGGACCATACAAATTTGCTACATTTGCAGGTTGTGGCGAATTAAATCCTTTACAACACGATCCATTCTTGGAAGCAATAGGCATAGGATCAAAGATCTGGGTAAACGGAGCAATCGGATATGTGATAGACAGAGGAACAAGGAGTACGAAAGATAGACCGAACCTCATGATATCTGCTAACATGAAAAACATGATCCACAAATTTTTATGCGGATTCAATACGTCAGGCGGACCAGAATTTGTATCTACCCTCGCAGTTCCCATTCCTATATTGAATGACTCTATTTTGGAAAACTGTAGGATAATTGATGAGAAGGTTTCATTACCCATAGCAAATGTCAATGATAGGTCAATATTAGGAGAAACAAATTATGGGGAGGTATGGAGAGGTACTGACTTAGAAGTAAAATGGTACCCGGATCAATGTGAGGTATGCGATGAAAAATGCACAGTAGAAAATAACTGTCCTACCTCTGCATTTTCAAATAAAAGATTAAATAAGGATCTCTGTCATAATTGCGGTACCTGCGCTTCCTTTTGCGATGCCTTCCATGCAAATCTCGGATCCATTAAGATAGGCAATAATAGAGTTAAAATAGGTTACAGACTCTCAGACAGAAATAAAGCAAAAAAAGCGATTAAAATTCTGAATGAGATGATGGAAAGGGGAGAGTTCTTACTCTCTGAATCTTATGGGAAAATATACTTCCCGGATTAGTTTAAATCCTTCGTTCCTAAAACGTTTATAGCAGTAACTTGTCATTTAAGTTGGATAAAATGAAGGAAAAAATTGCAATAATATTTATAAAAGGATTGATTACCTCTGAAGATATCCAAGTCCCCTTCCTTCCGATGACAGTACCTGGAACTTCATCGGAGAAGATAGTAAGTTATATCGATGAGATAAAAGAAGATCAAAGCATAAAAGCGGTTATATTTGAGATAAACTCTCCAGGCGGAACACCTTTTCCGTGTAAAGAGATAGCTGATAACATAAAAAGCCTTGATAAGTATACCGTTGCTTGGATAAGGGAATACGCAACATCAGGGGCATATTGGATTGCAAGTTCTTGTAAAAAAATTTTGGCTGATCCTTTAAGCACCGTTGGAAACATCGGTGTTATGGGCTTTCGTCCAGATTTTTCTGGGATCTTAGAAAAGCTTGGAATAAACGTAGATGTCATATCCTCAGAAATACACAAGGGTCTGGGAATTCCTTACGTTAAACCCTCAAAAGAGGAAGAAAAAATGATTAAAGAAAGAATAGACATCATACATAGAAATTTTATGGAAGAAATCGCTAAAAACAGAGGTTTAGATGAGGATATGATGAGAGAAATTTCTACAGGCAAAGTCTACTTAGGAGAGGATGCTAAAAAATTAGGATTGATAGACGATTTCGGTGGAAAAGACAAGGCTATCGAAATCTGTAAAAAAGAAACGAATATAACTGAGGCTGAAATAGTATATTTTGGGAAGAGAACTGAGAAGTAAGTAAAAGTTTTTTAGTCTTAAAATTTCATTCTACCTTTTTATCATGTTTTAGAAATTTTCTGACAATCTCATTCTCCTAAGCACAGGAATATTTCTATTAATTCATTATTTCGTGCCTTACATTATTTCTGGTGTTATAGACCATAAAATTCTCCATTTACCCAGTTCGTCTCTTTCCAAGCAGATTATTCCGGCCATTTTAAATTTTATAACTTCCTCGCTTTCATCTTCAGTTATTAATGCTGAGGCTAACTTGCTTAGATGTGGTAAATGCCCTACTAGTATAACATCTTCATCCATATTTTTAATTCTCTCAACCCAGATTTTTGTCTCGGCTAAAGGGGCTAATCCATCAGTTTCTAAAACTCCTTCGTCAGACTTTAGATATTCAGCATAAACCTCCGCTGTTTGTTTAGCTCTTAACTTTCCGCTATGAAAAACTTTCTTAACCCTCATATCAAGCCCGGAAATGTATTTTGCAACTTTTTGACAATCTTCAAAACCTTTTCTGGTTAAAGGTCTTGAAGGATCTTCTTCCTCTTTTTTAGCCTCTCCATGCTGAATAAGGTAAAGTCTCATAAACAACACCAAAATACAATCTTGAACTCATGCTTTAAAGCCTTTAACTTAAATTTTCCTCCACAGCGAACTTATAACGCTTGCAAGCCTTGGGTTTTTAAACCCTTTTAGAAGGTTGAAATCTTTAGGATATCCTATGAACGGGTCAATAGATTCTTTATTAACATCAACGACCCATATCTTTATGTTTGCGGCCTTAATTTTGTCAGAGTAATGTTTGAAGAAATTTATAAAGGGACCGGGTGTTTTTTCAGTGGGTGTGATTATCACGTACTCTTCACCGTAATCTGAGGCGAATTCTAAATGTGTGCTTAAGTCTTCAGCCACATCTTCTATTAAAGAAAAGAAAACTGCATATCTATAACGATTTCTTTTGTATTCTTTAACGATTCCTTCCTTTACTTTATAATCTTTAAAAAACCTATCAGCAATTAATTTTAGTCCATGCAAGGAATCTAAAAATCCTCTGGAGATTAAAAATTCGTTATAAGCCTCTTCAAACTGCTCTCTTGTTGGTTTAGATGTATGGAGATGGTAAAACTTCAAGTCTTCAATTTCAACCTTTTCTGAATAATGAAGACTGTCCAGTGAGATTGGAAAATCGGTATAGCTACTTTTAATTTCGTGAACTAATTCATATTCAATATTTAAAGCATTAGCAGATTTTGCTCTTAACGCAGCTCTGATAGCATTTCTTTCAATTTCTTCGCAGGTAACAACTTCTCTATTTTGAAGTATTTCGGAAAGTTTCTTTATAATTTCCCTCATAATAAACACTGGGCGAAAGAGACTTTAAAAGTTTTAACTATTGCGTGTAATCAAACTCCCATTAATTGTACTCTTAGAGGATAATTTTTATTACGAGCATGTTCGAAAAAATATGAGAGGAGCAGTAATTTTCTAGACAATCAGGTATCCAAAGTTACCTTTTCTTAGTGGTTCAATTCCCATAAATTTGATGCATCGCACTATTTTCTTTCTTTCATCGCTATTTATCCATTGATTTCCGAAAAATAGATTCCAGTATTTTCCTTCCCTGTGAAACATATCGCTCCATTTAAATAAATTATCAACAAGTTCTTTGCTATTACTAAACTCAACTAAGTGGATCTCCTTACCTTTAATCCACTCTCTTACCTCTTTTAATGGCGCATACTTTCTATTACACAAAACAGGACTATAGTCCCCACAATCCTGACATAGATCTTCTATATCATCAATCGGTTCTTTGAATAATATTCTGCCTTTCTTTTCATTTTTTATTTGGTTTATCCATTCAGGAATCTCGGGATAGTTGAAATTACTATTTTTTTGTGTAAAAAATGCTCCAGGTTCTTTAGAGGCTAATAACCCAACATTCGTGATATAACTTCTAGGCGGTATCTGTATCGGGGTATTTAAGTTTTTTAGAGTTTTATAGACATCAATGCCTACGGCTTCTAAAGAGTAAAGAGACTCATTAGGTTTTTTACATCCTTGGTTATCTTTGATTTCACAAGGCTTGCAGAGTTTACATCCGCCGCAACTTAAGGCTAGATCTGGTTTTTTTCCCGTAATTAGATTAGTGCGGTCTCTTAAGATCGAAATGTCTCTAGAAAAGCTTTGACTTTTTGTTCGATAAATTTCAAGAAAAACGCTGTTTAATGTCCAAGTTTCTTTTTTATCTCTGTTATTGGCTCTATGTTCGTTTAATACGTCCGTTATATCATATCTTCGTATTATTAACGAGAAGTCATTGTATTCTTTGAGTTTCTCTCTAAATTTAAAGAATGGTGGTGCATAAGGAGGGCATCGATAAGTTCTTCCATAGGCTGGACAGTTTAAGCATTTTAATTGAGCACTAAGATCGAATCCAATGTCGCCGTAAGAAATTTTTATCTTTTCCAACCTACCACCATATCATTAAATAAAAAAAGAAAGACTGCTCAAAGGTTAGTTTGGTTAGCAATAGCGACCGGATAACCGCTGTTTGGCTTAGTTGCTGATTGCATATTATTCTCTAAAATTGTCTCTTTAAAATTCCTTAGTTTAATTATTCGATCTCTACCTTTACGGGATCCTCAACAATATCCCTATATGGAACAGTAACCCTAAGCAGGCCATCAGAGAATTTTGCCCTAGCCTTATCAGGATCCACAGGACAGCATATTGAGTAAGAACCGACGTATTCTACTCCTTCTTTAGTTGCTTTTATGTAAAAACTGTCGTCGTGGATATAGAATTTGATATTACCCTTTTTCACGCCGGGTAATTCGATCTCGATATTTAAATTTTCATGTTTCTCGTCAGGAAACGCACAAACGGTCGGAGATATTTTTAGAACTGCCATAGATTACACCTCCATCAAACATCCAGTCTCTCCTTTTCTCTTAGAACCACTGAGTCGCATCTACTTCTAGAGTTAGATCGTTTAAAGTAGCAGCCCCCACGATTATTGCCTCGTCTATGAAATCAGTGTCCTCTATGTTTAGTAACTGTTTACTCTGTTCGCATACGTAGAATTTAACACCCATCTTAGCGGTTTGGTCCATCACTTCTTTTAGGCTGGGAAAACTACCCAACTGTATCTTCTCTGCTTCTCCTTTCTTAATCACAGTCAGACCCATACCCAAGAAATAAATTACGGGTTCTATATCCATGGCTTTCGCGGTTTGTGCCAGTACAAAAGGAGAATAAAGTCTTTCAGGAGTGTTTACTCCGCTTGTTTGTACATACATTATCTTCGTTTTATGTTCAGTCATCTATATCAACTCCTTTTAATAAAATTCTATATCTGCGGGGGCAGGAATTAGTAGTGGGAAATTAGTAATGGTGCCTCCCTTTCATTAAATGGTTACACTCTTAGAGGATAATTTTTATCACGAACATGTTCGAAAATATCAAGTTTGCTTACCTAGGTTTTAAAGTCATATTTTTATAGCTCAGATTAACTGAATGAGCCTACAGGATTCTCATATCAACTTTATCAAATAGTTTAATCATTTAAGAGCTTCTAATTTGGAGGTTATTGAGGCATCCTTGTCCCTGCGATCGTCTATTTTTAAAGTCGTAACAACTCTTTTTGCTCCAGCAAGAAAGACTGCTTCATGGGCTTTTTTAACTACTGAGAATAAAGTTTCCATGTTTTCAGTCTCAATGGTCGTTGACATAGCGCCTAATTCAAATTTAACTCCTGATTTTTTCAGCTCTTCCAGTGCCGCCTTCACGTATTTACTGACACCTGTAGAACCCGTTCCTAGAGGCGTTACGCTCAACTCTGCTACTATCAATCTTATCCCTCCTTGGTTATCCATCTTAGTTATATTTCATATTTCTATCCACTTTGGCTATCTTGAATGGAGATGAAAAGGTACAAAAACGATACAGAGTCAACATATAAATGGTGTAAGAATGCTGGAGGACCATATTGAAGAGATAACGTCTTGTGAAGAGTGTGGCACATGCCTGGAGCAATGTCCCACCTATATTGTATCAAATAATCCTACTCTTACCCCTATGTACAGACTAAAGGCTTCTGAAAGCATTTTAAATGGAGAAACTCCTACAGAAGAGATGATTGAAAGTTTATATAAGTGCCCTAGATGCGGTGCTTGCGACGATGCATGCGTAAATGATATATCTACATCCAAAATCGTGGGCGAGGCAAGGATAGAATTGGTAAAAATGGGATTTGCTCCGTTAGAAGGTCATGCGAAGATTATAGATTGGATCTTGGAAAAAGGTAATTCAGTTATGGGAGATCCATCAAAGAGACTGGAGTGGTTGCCCCCGGATTATAGGATAAAAGAAGATTCAGATACTTTATTTTTCGCCGGGTGTATCCCTTCTTACATAACTAAGGATGCAGCAAGGTCCTCCTTGCTTTTATTGGAAAAAGTCGGAATAAAACCCTTGATTTTAGAAGATGAAGGATGCTGCGCGAGTTATTTTGTTGATTCTGGTAAAATAGACTTAGTAGAAGATTTTTATGCCAAAAACGTGGAAAGATTCGATTCATATGGTATTAAAAGAATCATAGTGATATGTGCCGGGTGTTACAAGGCTTTTAAAGTATACTATCCTCAAATTATTGGAGAAATAGATTTCAAGGTTCAGCATATTTTAGAGGTCCTGTACGAAAATTTGCCAAAATTAGAACTCCAGAAAATTGATAAAAAGATAACTTACCACGATCCATGCCATCTAGGAAGGGTTCATGGCATGTATAAAGAGCCACGGGAACTTTTAAAATATTTTGACTATGTGGAAATGCCTAGAAATAAGGTGAAATCTTTCTGTTGTGGAGCAGATTCCGGTGTGAGATCGATTTACCGGGATTTCTCGATGGATATGGCGTTTGAAAGAATCGAAGAAGCAGAAAAATTAGCAGAAGAATTGGTTACCTCTTGTTCTTTCTGTTCTCTTAATCTTGGGTATACCGCGAAAAAAAGAGAAAAGGACATCCCTGTAAAATATATAACCGAAATTCTGTTGGAAGGAATGAAATAGGTAGCAATTCTCAAAAAATTAATGTTATCCTCTAATCTAAATATTATATGGGGGTTTAGAAAGGGGGTGGTTACCCCCTTCTTTATATGGGGGTTTAGAAAGGGGGTGGTTCCCCCCTTTTTTATATTTG
>CAYFZR010000043.1:0-32200 GCA_964347835.1 uncultured archaeon | reverse complement strand
GCGCCGCCGGCAGGACTCGAACCTGCGACCATCCGGTTAACAGCCGGACGCTCTACCCACTAAGCTACGGCGGCAACACAGGCACAATGAACGAAAGAGTATATTAATCTTTTTAACTTTCTTTCTTACGTAAATAATAATAGACTGTGGTTATGGGCATTTTTTCCCTCTTTGATATCTCTTTCGGTGGCAATCCTGAATCATAGAGTTCGTATATTCTTTCAATCTTTCTCTTTGGGTATGATAAAGGCCTTCCAGCCCTCTCTTTTTTTGGAAAAAAATCTATTTCCTTCTCTTCCAATGCTATTTTTATTTTTGGGGATGCCCTTTCATAAAGTGAAGGGGGGCAACTGAGTTTTTTTAATTTTGGAGCATATCTAAGTATATCCGCTACGGTTTCTACAGTAGGGCGTATACTCATATGGATCTCTACAGTATCCGGATCGATGTTCCTTATCATCTGGATTAATTCTTCTGTATCTCTTGGGTTTAATACTATCTTCATAGTCTCATCTTTTCTTAATCTTTTCTCTTCCAGCCTTTTTTAGATCTTTGATTAAAATTTCTAGCGCGTTAATCTCCTTTTCTAAAAGAGTGCCGGTTACAATAATATCTGCTCCAGCCAATATACACTCTTTAGCGGCTTGAGGACTCCTTATGCCTCCTCCAATCACCAGTGGAATATCAATTAGTTGTTTTACCGCGCGAATCATATCTCCAGGTACTGGTTCCTCCACTCCAGATCCACCTTCTAGATAAACTAATTTCATACCAAGATATTCTCCTGCTAATGCATAAGCAGCGGCGATCTCTGCTTTATCCCTAGGAATCGGTCTAGCATTTCCGATCCAACCAACTGTCCCTCCAGGCGCTATTATTATGTAAGCCATGGGCAATGGCTCGATACCCATTTTTTTTATGATTGGTGCTCCTAAAGCCTGCGCTCCCGTGATGTAGTAAGGATTCATGGAATTAAGAAGACTCATGAAAAAGATGGCGTCCGCATATCTACTTAATCCACCTACATCTCCTGGAAAAAGGATTATAGGTTTGCTTGTCAGATCCTTAATTTTTTTACAGGTTTCATCCAATAATGGAGTCGAAACTCCTACAGAACCGCCCACCATAATAGCATCAGTTCCAAAGGATTCAGCCATCACTGCAAATTCGCCTGCTTCCTTTGGGTCTTGTTTCGCTGGATCTATCAATGTAAAGTGGGCACAACCATCTCTTTTTAGTATATCTAAGAGCACGTTATAAACGTTCATTTAAAACCCTCATGAACTCTTTTTGTAATTCTACTACTTCTTTACTGGAACTGGCTTGTGAATATGCCTCTAGCATCTCTCCATTCATTTTGAAGAAGGCCTCACCCCATTTAAATATTTTCATTATAGATCTTGCCCTTTCTTTCTCTCCAACTATATAAAGAGCAGCAGAAAAAGCCTCTGCAGTACTAAGTTTTGTAGGTTTTCCATAGTTTATTGGGTTTATTGGAATCAAATACGGCAGGCCTCTACCTTGGTAGTGTCCTGAAAAGATTTTGGGTCTTATGTTGTTCCATGAACAATCCAAGGCGGATAAACCCCATTTCAGTGCAATCTCTCTATCTTCACTTGAAATTGCTTTTTCAGAGTAGGGGTTTAGAACTATTGACCTTTTTGGTAATTTATTTTTGTTAAAGAGTAGCCTAGCGAAGTCGAATCTAGCCAACTTATAACCTGTGCAAACCTTGGGGTTGCACTCTTCCGTAGAATAGATATAAAGTCTCATCGCTATCCTTAATCAAGTATACCTGTAACCGATCCAATTCCTCGGCTTCTCCCCTCTCTGAATATTAGTTTTTGTCCTTCTTGAATATGGTAAGGTCTGAATTTGAATCTCATCTTTACTTCTCCGCTCTCTCCCGAAGCAAGGTATTCCTTTGAAACTGGATCCATAATAACGGCCTCTGATATTGTCTCAATGTGCAATACAGGCTCATAGCCTTTACCTATCTTGGTAGGATGGTTTAAAACGACTACATCTGCCTTAAAACTTTTAACTGGTTTCGGCTCGAAGTTTTCGTCACATACCACCATGCCTCTTCTGTAGAAGTCCACATCTACTCCTTTCAAGGCGAGTCCAACTATATCACCAGCATTCGCTCTTTCAAGGGAGCAATGGTGCATCTCTACGGAGGAAACCCTAGCCTTAAGGAACGATCCGTCGCTATCTGGACCTATTAATACTCCTTGACCTTTTTTTACGTTTCCGTGTCTTATTGTTCCACTAACAACAGGACCTACTCCAGATACCTTGTATATTTTATCAATATACATCAAGAACGGTTTTCTCATGTCCTCAATAGACTTTCTCTTGGGGAGCATAGCGAATAGTTTCTCAATTATTTCGAGACCTTCTCCCGTTAACGCAGAAGTCCTCACAATAGGAACTAAATGACCATCAGAAAGAGGTTTAAGGATATTATTAAAATCAGGGCTGTTTTTTAGTTTGAAGGGTATCTTACCCACCATTTTCAGTGTCCTCGAAACCTCATCCTCTACTTTTTTAATTTTCTCCTCATCTACCATATCTATCTTTGTGAGAGCTATTATAGCCGGAAGATCCATTGCGAGCAAAATTCCAAGATGCTCTTTGGTTACGTGAGTTACACCATGATTTGCTGCCACAACCAACAAACCGTAGTCTAGGTGCTGACCAACTATGCCCCGAATAGTAGTTCTTAGCCAAGGTTCGTGTCCTACGGTATCGACAAATGAAATCAATTTTTGAGCATTTTCAACAAGTTTAGCCTTTTCATTCCTGTTTAGAGGATTCTTTAATTTCATAGGAATTGAATCCTTAAAACCAAATACAGCAAATGATAATTCTGCAGAAAGGCCCCGCATTATTTCGTGAGGTAGTAGATCAAGGTAATTTCTCGTTTTTCCCGCTCCATCATCTAATTCTCCAGTTATGACGGTGCCTATCAAAGTGGACTTACCGTGGTCTACGTGGCCTGCTGTACCAATGAGTACGTGTTCATAGGGTATTTCTCTGGGCCTTTTCTCTAATAAAATCTCGCCTACCCATTTACCATTAATCTTTATTTTCTCAACCTTTGAAATACTAGCGCCTATCTCAAAAGAAATGTTTTTTATAACCTCTAAAGTTTCTTCAAACCTTCTTTCAGAGATACCAACGATGTCTCCGTCATCGTTTATTCCAATGAAATATATAGCTGTTCCATTTCCGTTTTCTAGTCTATATTTCATCTGACACGCAAGATTCTCCCTTCTAGGTCCTTTAAGATGTGTTGCTTCTGTCAAGTACTCTTTGAACTCGATATTTTCTCTTTCCCCCTTGTTTATGATATTGTAAATTCTCTCTTTTTTCCGCATTGTTGGCATTCACCACTAATTATCAGAAAGGAACAGATTTATCTTTTTTTTGCTCAACTAAAAAATCTATTACAATGTGATCTATATTTGGCGAGAAATGTTTAACTATCCTTTTCAATAATGGCGTAACTTGAAAGTCTTTCTCATCCGCAATTTTCTCAACACGCTCCACCTCTAAATTGAATCCCTTCTTGACATTAACGATCTCATGATAATGCAAAATACCTCTTTTTTTAAAAGAATCTAATGCATTTGAAATGTAGTTTCTCGTCATCCCAACCAGTCCCATCACTACTCTATCCGCCACTCCTTTCGGAGTTACTAAACGAGAATCTCCAAGAATCGGCGTGATTTTATCATTTACATTGTTTAAAATAATATTCTCACATAAATACTCATATGCAACTGGATTTATCTCTATGGAATATATATGCTCAGGATTTCCATGAACTGCCATTGGTATAGAAAACTGACCTATTCCAGCAAACATATCGACTACAGTTTCTCCTTCGCATTTTAATTTTGCCATCCTCACTCTTTCTCCCTTGTTTCCCGCTGAAAACATCGTTTTTAAAGGATTAAGTTTGAAGATACACTTATTTTCCTTATGAATTGTCTCAGTATTCTTATCACCTGCCAGGAATTTGAATTCAGGTAATCTGTACTGGCCTTTGATAGAACCTTTTTTAAGAACTGTTCTTGCTCTTGGATTAAGGGACAATAAAGCCTCTGCTATCTTTTGCATTGTCTCCATAGATAAAGTATCTTTGAAATTCACAATCAAGACATGACCTATTTGATCCCATCCACTCGGCATTTCTTCTAACTCTTCTTCTCTCAATTCATTCTTCAACATTTCTTGTAATATTCTTTTGGTTGGGGATGTTTTATTTTTCATTTTTAATCAGTATTATCCGATCTTTCAAGTTTAGAAGTTTAGCCTTCTCACCTACAGCAAATTCCTCTTCTTTTGACAATTCAATCGTTTTATAATCTTCGTCCATCACGTAAATTTTTGTAGGTGCGATAGCCGTAACGACACATTTTTTGATATTTTTAAAGGGTTTAAAATTCATCTTTTCAAATCTATTCCACGGGTATTTCACTTTCTTTTTATGAAGGATATCGTAAAGAGATATGCCATCACCTCCTATTGAGGTCACCTTAAATACGTCTTCTTTTGCGAGTAAAATATCTCCAACACGGTATTTTGGTAATCTCAACGAGATAAAACTCTTAAATATTCTTTTACTGCTCATTCTATCTATTCCAACGAGTTTGGAGCTCTCTTTCAAGTATCCGCCGTACTGTTTTTTCAAAGAACCAGCAATTTGTCTCGCTACCTTTTTTGATGAAAATTCAATGTCAATCCCCTCTTTTAGTTCTTTGATATCTATTATAAAAGCCATTCTGTTTTTCTCACCTATCTTTTCCGCTTCTTTTGATACTTTCTCTATAATCTCTGCTCGATCTCCGTCGAATTTTCTTTTAGATCTTATTTGCAAAGTAGCCTCTACTTTCTTGCCCTTTATCTTCATACATCTATCGCAAAATTTCCATTCTAAATTGAAAGAGTCCCTATAGGTAATGTCAGATTGTTTTTGGCTATCTAAAAGACCAATTTTACCATGTATACGGATTGGTAATTCTTTTTCTTCGTGACCAAAATCTGAATCTATGTTTTGAATCTTAAGGTTTAATTCTCCCTTAATGGTCAAATTTTCATATATAATTTCATTGAGAAAATCATCGAGTTCAATATCTTTCCATGTCCCGCGGTGCCAGAATGCTCCGCAGTTTTTGCATACTTTAATTTTTATAGGTTTAATCTTTAAAATATCCGTTTTGGAAAAGCAATTTACACATAATCCATCTATAATATCTTTTGTCTTTTTTCCACATTTTACGCAAAACATTCTTCATAAACAGAGTATTTGTGCATGGGGGACTCCTTCTATTTCTATTACATTCTCAGCGAGTATGAGTCCAGCCAATATTGCGTGCCTTACAATATTTTTGCCTACTATGTTCCCTATCGAGGCGCTAGACAGTGTTTCTATGGCTTCCTTTGCTGATACCAATTTTTTGCCATAAAAGGCAGGGTTCACCCAAATTTTCAATTCTCCTTCAGAGAATTTCTTGCCCAGAATATTTTCGTCACAAATCGCAACGAGAGTTTCTCCCTTTACTCGCACCACTCTAATGTAGAACTCTTCACAAGGATCTGACAGGGTGTCTTGCTCCACAGGCGTCACATCTCAGTATATTTTGCCTTCCTTTCTTTTCTATGTGAGTATCAGGTTTTTTGCATTCCAAGCAAAATACGAACTCGTTTATGTATCTATTTATTTTTTCACGTACAACATCGGGGAAAAATTTTCCTTGAAATACTGCTCTGACACCTTCAATGTTTCCAGATGTACCAAATTCCCTTAGCAGGAATTTCATCAAATGGTTTGAGTCCCTTGATATAGCTTGGGATATATCCTTGAAGTTTCTTAAAATAGTCTTGTTACCCTCTATATCCAACTCTGGCTCTGGAATAACGAACCTTTTCTGTTCAAATACCTTTTCTGGCAATTCGCTCCTTGCTTTTTTCAGCAATGCTTCATAATCTGATTTCAAACTCTGCTCTCCTTTATCTTTTTTGTTATTCTATTCTATTTATTTTAATCTTTTTATTATATCATCTTCTCTTTTTATCCAGTTTTCCTTCTCTAATTCTTTCAATAAATTGTTTAATTCCTCTTTTGATATATCTATTTCTTCCATGAGTTCTTCAAATTTTACACCTTTTCCAAGATCCATTATGTCTATTAAAGCGAGAATTTCATCTTTATCGTCCAGAATCCACTCCTCGAATTCTGTATCGAAAGCGTCTTCGGATACCTTTTCTACTTTGTACGTACCTAAGAATTTTGCATATTCCAGTAGTCTCAAAGTTTCCCAGTTAGAATCCTTTAGTATCGTAACTGTTTCTGGTGTTATGTATATCTCCTCCTCTCGCTCCCTTAATCTTCCAACAACTTCTATCAAATCGCTTACGTTTACTTTCTCCAATATGGGATCTTCGTAGGCAAAAACCCTTACCGTTGCCGTGCCATCGTCTACTCTGATGAAGTTAAAGTTTTCGCCAACGTATTTGTAAATTACAGTGCCAAGAACTCTAACTCTAGATACATTCAATCCAATATCAGTTGTTACATAACTTGGCTCCATTTGATCCCCCGATCTGATAAACCTGCCATTTACGATAAGAGAGATTGGTAGTTTATAGGCTATTAACCTCATCTGATTCAACCTCAAATATTTCTAATCCACCATCGCTTCTTAAACCTATTAAAAAGTTCCTTTTAACCTTTCTACCCTTTGCAAGACCCTTTATATTTATATTCTCGATTATACTTGGAGAATCTAACGAGATCTTAATTCCCATGGAGTTGGCTAACTCATAAACCTTATTGGGAATTTCGAATAGATCTGTATTAGCATTTATGGTAATTCTCGATGGACATAATAAGAGTTGGTACAACTCTACTGTCCTCTGTGCTTTACGGATATTTTCTTTTGCCCTTTTTTCGAGTATGCTCACATTTGCTACGCTTGTTCCTATAAATTCAGCAATTTCGGACTGAGTATATTTCTTATTTCTCAGTTCCAGGATTTTAATTTGCTTATCTGTTAGGAAGGTTTCTTTCATGATGAAAGGTATATGTTCAATAAATAAAAAGGTGTTCGTATGCGACTAAGTGTTTCTAAGGAAGGCGTTGATAAGGTTATATCTGAAGCCCTCAATATTATAAAGAAAAAAAGGATAGTTGTTTATCCCACAGATACGGTATACGGTCTAGGTGCACTAGCCTTAGATGAGGAGTGTGTAAGAAACATTTACAAAGTAAAAAAGAGGCATAAACCCGTTTCAATTGCAGTAAGTTCTATTGAAATGGCAAGGAACTACGCAGATATGAATTTACCCAAGCAGTTCTTGGATCTTTTACCCGGACCTTATACTTTTTTGGTTAGAAAAAAGCCTGTAGTTCCGGATATACTTACAATTGGGTCTCCTTTGATTGGTATTAGGATTCCAGACAGCCTTTTGTGTAAAAAATTGATAGATAGAGTAGATGAGCCGATCACATCTACCAGCGCAAACATATCTGGAGGAAACGAATATACCGATCCAACGAGGATTGAAAAAATATTTAATAAGGACGTGGATCTCATATTAGACATGGGAATACTTCAAAGTAAACCGTCTACCGTGATTGATTTCTCTGCAAAAGAGCCAAAGATAGTTAGAAAAGGAAAAGGGATTGAAAAATTGCTGGAAGTGATGGAGAGAAGTGAATGATAGAACAAGAAATTCAAAATTATAGAGAGGCGGGGAAAATTGCGTCTCATGTAAGAGAAATTACAAAGGAGATGTTAAAAGAAGGTGCGAAACTTTTAGATATTGCTGAGTTTGTGGAGAATGAGATAATTAAGTCAGGTGGGAGACCAGCCTTTCCATGCAACATTTCCATAAATGAGATCGCAGCCCATTATTCTCCACCCGCTAGAGACGAAACTGTACTCAAATATGGAGATTACGTGAAGGTAGATATAGGCGTACACAAGGATGGATTCATAGCAGATACTGCTTTTACTTTAAAAGTCGGTGAAGGAAAAGACGACATTATAAAAGCATCTGAAGATGCACTTAATAATTCCATCAAAGAAATCTCCCCCGGAAAATCTGTGGGTGAGATTGGCGGTGTTATTGAAGAAACAATAAAAGGTTATGGATTAAAACCCATTATAGATCTGACAGGACACAGCGTGCAAAAATGGAACCTCCATTCGGGAAAAACCATACCAAACATAGGTGTCTCGAGCAACGTGATAATAGAAGAGGGAGATGTTATTGCGATAGAACCTTTTGCCAGCACTGGAGGGGGAAGAATAACTGACGATGAGAGAGTATACATATTCAGGCTGATAAAAGAGAAGCCAATACGTTTAAGAGAGGCAAGATTGATAATATCAGAGATAAAGAAAAATTATAAAACTCTACCTTTTGCCGAAAGGTGGCTAGCGAGAGTAGTTCCTCAAAGGAAACTTGAATTCGCCCTAAAGCAACTAATTGATATAGGCTCGTTACATCCTTATCGTGTACTAAAAGAAAAAGATAGCGGATATGTGTCACAGGCAGAGGACAC
Source organism: uncultured archaeon (assembly GCA_964347835.1). GTDB lineage: Archaea > CAYFZR01 > CAYFZR01 > CAYFZR01 > CAYFZR01 > CAYFZR01. The sequence continues at coordinate 23,619 of CAYFZR010000043.1, read as the reverse complement.
CGTCATCGTTACATCAGGAGGATGTGAGGTGATAACCAGATGAAAGACATCGCTGATGCAATTATCATAGGCGCTGGCCCCGCTGGTTTATCATGTGGACTTTATCTTGCAAGATCTAACCTAGATGTATTGATACTTGAGGCAGAAGTTCCCGGAGGATTGGCAGGGACTGCACCAATAGTTGAGAACTATCCTGGATTTCCTGATGGTATAACTGGGGCAGAATTGACCAAGAAGATGTTTGATCAAACTAGGAGGAACGGTGCAAAGATAAAATTTAAAGAAAGCGTAATAGACCTTGATCTCGACGAAGAGATTAAGACAGTTAGAACAGAGAAAAAAGAATACAAAGCGAGATGCATCGTAATTGCTACGGGAGCAAGACCCATTAAATTGCCAGAGAAGTTAGGAATAAAAAAAGAGGACGAACTCGTAGGAAAAGGAGTACATTACTGTGCAACGTGTGACGGTCAGATGTACGCTGGTAAAGACGTCGCTGTAGTAGGGAAAGACGAATATGCAGTAAAAGAAGCCTTATTTTTGGATGATATTTGCAAATCAGTCACCCTGATAGCGGACGGAGAGGTCTCGGCAGAGGACAAAGTATTGGAAAAACTAAACTCCAGTAAAATATCTGTAAAAAACGGTATCATAACTGATATAATCGGGGAACAGAGGCTAGATGGACTAATAATTAATGGCGAAGCAAAGTTGAATGTTGAGGCATTGTTTGTTGCCTTGGGAACCATCCCTAACACCGAGTTATTTGCCAGAAAAGGGATTGAAATAGGTAAAAAGAGATATATAAAGGTAGACAATGAGATGAAAACAAATATTGAGGGAATATTTGCTTGTGGAGACGTTACAGGAGGAGTAAGGCAAATCGCTGTTGCTGTAGGGGAGGGAGTCATCGCGGCTTATAGTGTGAGAGATTACCTAAAGGTGAAAAGATAAAAAAATTTTAATTATTTAAAATAAGGTTCTCTTAGCATTACTGCTCTAATAAAGGCTTCTCTCATTTCTTCTTTACCTTTGTTTCTAATATCTATAAGGTTGTCTTTTCTAAGCAAACAAGGCTTTAATTTACCATCCGAAGTTAGTCTGATTCTCGTACAATGCATACAAAACTTTGTATTATCCATTGGTCGAACAACTTCTATTTTTGCGCCATTTATTATATATTTTCTTCTGTTATGAAGATTTCTTGTATAAACCTTCTCTGCCTGTTTTTTTAAATTTTCCTCTATTTCAGAGAGGTTTGAATAGTTTTCTTCGAAGAATTTTTGGTTACCATCTGTTTTAAGGAGTTCAATTAATTGGAGTATTGTGTTATTGTTAGATGAAAATGATACGAGATCCGGTATTTCATCCTTGTTCAGCGACATTACCACCATATTTATCTTAACAGGATTTAGATCTTGTTTTACCGCTTCTTCTATGCCTCTTAAAACCTTGTCTAACATATCTTTTCCCGTTATTTTTTCATATATTTCATTTCTCAATGTATCAAGACTGACATTCACCCTAGATAGTCCACACTCTTTTAGATCACATGCTAAATCCTCTAAAAAAGTGCCGTTAGTGGTCATGGAAACTTCTTTAAATATACTACTGCTTTCGGCGATAAATTCGAGCAAATCATCCCTTAATAAAGGTTCTCCACCGGATATCTTCATTTTTATTATTTTGTATTCTTTAACCAATTCCATAAACTTCAATAAGTCTTCCAATTCGATTTCTTCTTCAGTATCTGATTCGCCTTCCCTGTGACAATATATACAGTTAAGGTTGCATCTTTGAGTTAAGCTCACCCTCAAACTTCTTATGGGTCTACCAAGTCTGTCGAATATCATCTCAAAGCCGCCTTATTATTATGGATATCTCTTCCTTCCATCCGGCATCTTTTAGCGAGCTAATCATCCCTTCTATTCCCTTTGATATAATATTCTTTGCAAACGCGTTCAATCTTAATCTATTACCATCTAGATATATTAAAACATCATCTGAAATAAACTCGCATTCTTTTATTGATATTTTACGATTTAAGACATTATTTTTAAATGTTCTACAATCATAACCGCACTTCTTACAATCGATATTCGGTACTAACTTCAACACTTCTTTTAAAAACTCATCTTCCAAGAAGTTTGCTAACTTTTTTGCTTCAAAAAAGGCAGGAACATTAGAATGTTCAAAGCCAAATGTTGCTATAGCACCTTTAACATCATACCATTTGTCAAAAACAACCTTTGGAAAATCAAGATTTTTCCCTTGAATCAGTAAAAAATCAAATTGAAGGAAAGGTACTCTAATAGAATCCCCACCGTATATTTCAACCTTGGTTTCTCCGTACTTGGTGATTGAACAACGATAACCCCTTCCTTGTAGTGTTTCCATGACTTCTTTCATTATTTTGGTTATGTTCTCTTTTTCGTCTCCTAAAAATTCAACTATTAACATTTTAACTCACCAATATTCTTTGTTATGAAACCCATTTTTTCTAACACAGGTTTTGAGTCTATCAATAAATCTAAGAACCTTTCAGTCGTATCAGTATCTTTTTTAAAGGCGAAATCGTAGTTATCTTTGCCTAGATGAATGAAATTTAATTCATAAAGCTCAGCGACCTGGTAAGTTCCGATTCCCACATCTGCCCTGCCTTTTTTTATGTGCATTCCTAAAGAATGATCGCCTTTAACTTGCTTTTCGTAGCCATTTATACTGTTTAAAATCTCTCGGAAATCCAAATCTCTCTGTTCACACTCTTTCTTCAGTAAATGGTCTAGTAATGTGCGTGCACTAGAGTTCTCTCTCCTATTTATGAATGAGACGTCTTTCTCAACTAAATCCCAGATAGATTTAATACCTTCTCCGAAGACTAGTCCAAGCCTCCTTTGATAACCTTTAATTATTTTAATTCCTTCAGCCATCTTTTTAAGTTTATTGAGATCGTCTAAATAATCTATCCCTATTAAATCGCACTCTTCTTTATTTAAGGAATAAAAACTCTTCAACGTATCGTTATCTATTATTTTTACCTCGTATTCGCCCATCATTCTTTTCAGGATATAGTCCATGCCTAGGCAGTAACTACCTGAGAATATTAAATCAGGGTTTTCGCCCTTCGTGATTATATTTACTTCCTCCCCTTCAAACAGGGTGGCGTTTTGAGGTATCTCGATATATCCGTCAGCGAGCATAAAAGATTTTACAGAACTAGAACTACTTATCAGAGGATAGGCGATTATATTTCTGCCCTTTCTTATTTGGACGGGTAAAAATTCGCGTCTTCCCTTGGATACCAGGTTGTGAGGGATTTTAGCCTCCATAACTCTCTTTTTCGGATTTTTTAAACCGCAGATCCACCTTATCATTGGCGCCACTATCAACTCGAATATGGTTACCGCTGAAAAAGGATTTCCCGGCAGTCCAAATACCGGTGTGCCCTTAACTTTACCGAAAAATGTTGGCTTTCCAGGCTTAACAGATAGACCATGAAAGTATATTTCCCCGATATCTCCTATCACTTTATATACCAAGTCTTCTCTTCCTCTTGAAGTGCCTCCGGTTATCAAAATTAGATCTGAATCGAGAGAATCGAGAATAAAATTTTTGATTTCATTATAATTATCTTCGACAATTCCATCAGGTAGTGGTATGCCTCCGCATTGTTCTACCGCGGAAGATAGAATATAACTGTTTACATCATAAACTTTCCCGGGTTCTAATTCTTTTCCTATTTCTTGCAACTCGTTACCGGTGGATATTATCACTACCTTAGGTTTTTTATAAACACTTACCTCCTCTATTCCTGTTGACGCTAAAATGCCTATTTCACTAATTCCCAAGAGTTTTGACTCTCTAAGTAAAAGTTCACCCATTTGGATATCAGATCCAGCGTATATTATATTTTCTCCGGGTTTGGCACCTCTATATATGAAAACGCTTTCTCCATCTATCTCTGCATATTCTACCATAACAACGGCGTTAGCACCCTTTGGTATAGGAAAACCCGTACCAACATGAATGCATTCTCCTCTTTTCGATTCTTCATTTCCGATTAATTTCAATCTGACCGGTCGCTCTTGAGTGGCATGATATGTATCTTCAGCAATTACTGCAAATCCGTCCATGGTGGATCTATCGAATGGAGGGACATCTATTTTTGAGAAAACGTCTTTGGCGAGCACCCGTCCATAAGCATCCGAAATTCTAACCTTTTCTTCATTTCTCTCAGGATAGTTCTCTCTAATTATTTCAATTGCCTTATTTAGGGAAATTGTGTCAAGAAAATTCTGTTGAATACAAATCCCTCCAACTAAAAAGCACTACTTCAACTTTTTCTCCACTTTTAAATCCCTCACTATCTTCCTTTATAACGACAACACCGTTGGCGTAAACTAGCGAATGCAATATTCCTGAACCCCCCGTCATGATAGGATCCACAACGCCTTTATGGTACCTGACTCTGACGAAGTCTCTCCTTCCGATTTCTGATGCTATTTTCCTATTTAATCTTCCTTTTACGGTAATGTGGTTTAATATGGGAAGATTTAATATCTTTTGGATGCAAGGCTGGACAACGAAGTTAAAAGATATGAAAGAGGCGACAGGATTACCAGGAAGGCAAAAAACAGGTTTTTCTTTGAAAAATCCAATTGCCGTGGGTTCTCCAGGTCTTATTGATATGCCATTTAAGAGCAATTCTCCTTTTTTATCTAACACCTTTGGAACAAGATCTTTTTCCCCAACTGAACTTCCACCGGTAAATATTATTGCGTCAGCATTCACTTCTAAACAACTTTCTATTTCCTCTTCATCGTCTCTTATTATCCCTCCCCTAACGATGTTAAAGAACTCATTCCTTATCATGAAACTATTTGTTTCATAGATCATTCCTACTCGCAATTCTTCTTCCAACTCAAGCAATTCATTCCCTGTGCAGAATACAACGATATTGGGCTTTTTATATACGGAAACCTGTTTTAAGCCTGAAGATATCATCAGAGCAGAGTCTTGAGGGCGGATTATATTTGATTTTTCAAGAATTTTATCTCCTTTCTTTAGATCCTCGCCTCTTTTCGAAACATTTTTTAGAGGATGCACCGAATCAAATACTAAAACATCATCTCCATTTATTTTTGTATACTCTACCATAACAACAGCGTTAGCCCCCTTTGGCATCGGAGAGCCCGTACCAATCTGAGCGCATTCCCCTCTTCTAACCTCGGCTGATTTGCTTTTACGTAAAACAACAGGTTCCTCAAAACTCGCATGGTATGTATCTTCGGCAATAACAGCGAAACCGTCCATGGCGGCTCTATCGAATGGAGGGACATCTATTTTTGAGAAAACGTCTTTGGCGAGCACTCTGTCGATAGAATCCTTGACAGATATTTTTTCGATTTCTGCTGTTTTTATTCTTTTCGTGACTTTAGATATAGCATCATCTAGTTTAACGAGTGTCCTCAATTCAAGTCCCTCTAACATGCATGATTAGATGGGAGATCTGATCTAAAATTAGATCCATGCCTATTTTTACGGCATCTAATGATCCTGGGATGGAAAATATAATGGTATCTTGAATAACACCTCCAAATGCTCTCGTAATCATGGAAGCGCCTTTTACGCTCGAATAACTCCTATTTCTAAAAAACTCTCCAAAGCCGGGGATTTCTTTATTAACTAAATCAAAAATTGCTTCGTAAGTAACATCGGTTTTGCTGAAACCAGTTCCACCACAAGTTATGATAACATCAGGGTCGTGATTTTTTTGGGTATATTTGACGGTAGATTGTATTATACCGTAGTCATCTGGGATTATTGTGTAGAACAATAATTCATAATCCTTTAACTTGTTTAATATAAAATCTCCACTCTCATCTTTTGGATAAATTCTTTTTTTGATGAGATTTTCGTATCTAGAAGTGCTAATGGTGATCAAAGAAAATTTAAATTTTAAAGGGGTAATTTCATGCAAGAATTACCCTCCCTTTATCTTTTCCAGAACTATTACCTCTGATATCTTTGTGTATGGGTAGTTACCGTTTTCTTTTTCTAAGTATTTTACCATGTCCCATATGGTTAATAATGCGGATGTTACACCCAACAAAGACTCCATTTCTACGCCAGTTTGACCAACATTTTTCACCTTTACTTTAACTTCTATGAAATCATCAGAAACATCAAAATCAACATCCACACCTGTTATTGGTATAGGATGACAAAGAGGAATCATCTCAGGGGTCTTTTTTACAGCAAGAGTAGCAGCAACGGACGCTACCGAAAAAACATCGCCTTTTTTTATTTCTTTTTCCCTGATCTTCTTTATTGTTTCTTCCTTTAAATAAATCTTTCCTGTGGCGGTAGATTCCCGGTATAAATGGGGTTTTCCGGATATTTCTACCATGCCCACCCTCTTATTCATGAATCTTAAATGTTTTTATTCAATATATTGTTTTCTATAAAGCATGATTGCTTAAATACGGTTATAGAAAGAATCATAAATGATGAAGTTAGAATTATAAACCTATGGGAGGGAGGGGTAGTAAACACTCAAATGATGTTGTCTATCTCTGTGTTGTAGACTCAAGCGATTCGGTTAAGCACCTAAACGAAATTTACGATATGTTAGCCTTAAATGAATTTTTGAGTGTGTTAGCCATACATAACGAAAGAGATTTGGATAAAAAGATTTTATTTAGCGCGCTTGAAGACGTTGTAAAGGATTTGCCAAAAATTATTGATTATAACGTGCTGGAGTGCAATACACAGGTACCTAGATTGCTTATTAGTGCACTCAGAGCCTTTATACACGACAAAAAAATTGACGGGCTAATGATCTCCGGAAAGTTTATTGAAGCCGGCGAAAAGTTGAGCGAGTCCTACGAAATACCTTTGATGACCTATTAATTTCAAAAATAGAAGATATATAAATACTTAGATTAAAAAAAGATTTGATGAATCCTAAAGATGTAATATACCTTTATATCATCGACTCAGGCGAGGATGCTGAACACTTAACTGAGATATGCGATGTACTGGAATCAGATGAGTTTTTACTTGTTCTAGCCTTACATGACGAAAGAGATTATGAAAATAAGAGTCTGTTCACTGCTCTTGAAGACGCAATAAAAGCCTTTTCAAAAGTCATAGATTTTAACGTAAGGGAGTGCGATACTAAAGCCCAATCGATTTTTCAGGAAATTAGCGAATTTTTACAGGACAAAGAGATAGATGGAATAATTTTATCCGAGAGATTAAGTGAAGTTGGAAAGAGGTTTGATAAAGAGGGCATTCCTGTGATTATTTACTGAGACCCTGATTTCAACCCAAGAATTGTCCGATCAAGATTACTTGGATAATGATATTAAAGGAGAAAAAAATGGTTTCAAGAGAGGAAGTCATTCGAAAAATAGAAGATTATCTCAAAGGAGAAATAACTAAAAAAGAGGCTTCTCAATGGGTAATAAACATTATGCATAAAACTAAAGATTCGACACTGCTCGAGAAGATCTTGAGAGAACTAGGAGAAGGTTATTGGAAAAAATAAAAGATTGAAAAAACCCAAAAAATCATTCAAAGTCAAAGAAAGAAGTTTGAAGTTCTTTTTTATCTTTAATTTCTTCTTTTTCTTCTAACTGCTTTAATATGGAAGTTGCTATCTTATCTCCTATTAACTCGATTTTGGAAAGAGACTCTGCGGATGCCTTCCGCAGATCTTCTTTTGTTTTAAATCCATGTCTGTATAGTTTTCTTGCTCTGGTTCTCCCTATTCCTTTCAAAGACACGAGTGATAAAAGTTCTTCCTTTACTCCGTACTGAACACGCTTGTTTAAATTGAAAATTAATCCCCTATGTTTTGATTTAAAGATCTTGGATATCTCGCCCAGAGAGTACAAAAGCCAGTTTGCAAGTTCCACCTTATTTCTTATATCTCCCGGTCCTAAATCGTATTCTTCTACAATTTTATCGTCTGGCATCTCATCAATCCAATCTTCTAACATGTTTGCAGTCTTTAATTTGCTGAGAAATAGTTCATATCTTTCTATTTCCTCGAATTTATCCGGTAAATCTATCAAAAAATCTCTTTCTGCGAGTTCTTCGTAGAGACTGTATTCAGACCTTTTTAGATATAACAGATCCATATCCGGTGAATCGCAAATCGCATGTAAAATATCCAACTCGTCTACATCTCTCTCTTCTGCTCTTTTTAAAGCATCCCTAAAAATAATGGCGCTAAGAGGATCTATGTAAAGTTCTGAGACTCTTTTCCCAAACCTAGTAGCCTTAAATTTTCCCTTTTTTATCATTTTTTCCATCTCCAAGAAAGAGAGTATGTTTGTTATAGACTCCTCTAACTCTTCCGTACCGTACTGGTAGGCATAGAATGTGTTATTGAAGAATTTTACCAGATCATCATTATCTTTAACAAACTCTGTTGCAATAGAGGAGAGTACGTGAGATCTTAGAACTGGTTCAACTCCAAGTTTAGACTCTACCCTTTCCGGATCTCCGTAGATGTAGTTGTCAAAGAGATCTTCCCTTTCTTTCCAAGTTTTAGCCATTAAAATTGCCTCGCCGTAGGAATCGTACTTTGGTCTTCCCCCTCTCCCAGCCATTTGCTTGTACTCTAGCACCAATATAGGTCTTCTTCCAAACATTCTGGTATATCTTTTATAATCATGAATTATTACCCTTCTAGCCGGAAGGTTTAATCCCATTGCGAGGGTAGGGGTAGCAGTAATGACTAACAACTTATTACTCCTGAATAGGTCCTCTATCAGTTTTCTATGCCCCATGTGTAATCCAGCGTGATGAAACGCTACACCATTAGATACGCAAGACGAAAGCCTTTTGCATAGTTTAGTCGGTTCTGAAAGCGTTTTTAAAACTTCTTTTCTGGCTTTGTTTAGATATCTCAGTTCATTCGGACTGAGGTATCCCTTTACTAATTTAGATAGTCTTTCTGCCAATCTCTCTGCATTTTGACGAGTGCTGGTAAATATTAAGACCTGTCCACCTTCTTTCAAAGAATCAGCAACTACATCCTTAATATCATAAGTTTTGGCTTCGATATCTTTCATATATGAACCGAAATCTAATATACTGTCGAAATATACTCCTTCTCTAAGTTCTACAGGTCTCCAATCACTTTGTATCAGTTTTGCATTCAACCAATCCGCTATTTCTTCTGCATTCATTATGGTGGCGCTCAGAGCCATTATCTTTATCTTGGGGTTTATTTGATGGAGGCGCGAGAGCACGATTTCTATGGTATGGCCCCTCTTTGCGTCGTTTATGAGGTGTATCTCGTCGCATATAATCAAAGATACGTTTTCAATCCATTTTACCCTATGTCTGAGCATAGAATCAGTCTTTTCACTTGTCGCGATAAGTATGTCATAATCTAGAATAGGTTTAGTATCGTAGTCTCCAGTCGCAATTCCAATATTCAAACCTAACTGGGAATACTTTCCTAAAAACTCCTGAAACTTCTCACTGGCCAAAGCCTTTAAAGGAACTATGTACAGACAATTTTTACCCTGCATTACTGATTTTAACATCGCCAGTTCTGCTATTAAGGTCTTGCCGCTTGCTGTAGGGGAAGAAATGACGAATGATTCGTCTTTTAAAACTCCTTTTCTCACTGCTTCTTCCTGCACAGGATTTAACCTAATTATGCCCGCCTTCAGGAGTGCTTCTATTATTTCTCCAGAATACTCTTGACTTAGATCTGTGGTATCCATCTCATTACCCTCATGAGAAGATTCATATGTGAAGTTATGGCATAAGATCAATATGCTTATGCTCGTTTTTATCTCAATCTGTACTCAGATTTTGGGATTATGGATCACATTAAAACCATCGGGTTATAACGTTCCTTTGACCTCAAACCCAGAGAGCGTAGCCGCCTCAACCACCATTCTCATCTACTTTATTTTTGCGACGATTATTTTATACATTTTCCTTAAGTACGTCAAAGAACCTATGTTTATGAGGATAATAGAGGCAGCAGCAATATTGGTCACCTCCTCAGTAACGTTTTACTTCATGGAAATTCCTTGGCAACTCTCATTTCTTCTTGTTTTGGCTAGGTTATCGTCCCAAAGCATTTGGATACTCAATTTCTCCATGATATTTTGTGTTGCTGGGGCAGGGGCTATGTTAGGCAAATCTTTGGGTGTTATTCCCTGTCTAATTCTGTTGCTCGTTGTAATGGTTTACGATTATGTTTCCGTGAGGAAGACAGGCCATATGGTAGAGATGGCTGAAAGATTGACATCAATTGGGAATATGTTTATGTTTGTGGTACCAAAAGAGAGAGGAGAAAACATCCACTTAGGCGCAGGAGATGTAGGATTGCCCCTTGCTTTCATAATATCAAGTAGCAGCATAAGCATCTTGGTTGCATTGATTACATTAATAGCTGGCAATGTAGGTCTCTTTTTTATTTTATACAAACTCGATGAGAGACCTCTTCCTGCTCTACCCATTTTAGGCTTAGCGATCATACTCGGATTCTTGATAGGTATGATAATAGAGGGCTTTTTATGAAGGAAGAATACCTAAGAAGAGATCTGATAAAACCCAGACTGTATCAAGAAACCATTGCATACTCAGCATCTAAAGCCAATACATTGGTAGTGCTTCCTACAGGAACTGGAAAGACCCTTATATCATTACTTCTCTCTGCATATAGATTAAACAGCGGGAAAACAATTATTCTCGCTCCGAGTAAACCTTTGGTATCTCAGCATACGAGCACGTTTAAGAAATACCTAAAAATAAATGAAGAAGAATTCGGTCTATTCACTGGAGAAATCCCCCCTGAAAAGAGGAAGGAACTTTGGGGAGAGAAAAAAATAGTTTTTGCCACTCCTCAAGTATTGGAGAACGATATAATTTCAAGGAGAGTTTCCTTAGAGGATGTTTCCCTGATAGTTTTTGATGAAGCGCATAGAGGTGTAGGAAACTATGCCTATACCTTTATTGCGAAGAACTATGTAGAAACCGCAAAAGATCCTCTAATACTCGGTCTTACCGCCTCTCCTGGAGGAGAAGTCGAAAAAATAGACGAAGTACGAAAAAATCTTTTCATTGAGAACGTTGAAATAAGAACTGAAGTAGATGATGATCTAAAGCCTTACATAAAACCCATAAAAACAAACTGGATACATATTGAGCTACCCAAAGAATTCAAAGAAATCAAAAAGATATTGGAGAATGCTCTGCGAGAGAGACTTAAGAAACTAAAGGAATACGGTTTTGTAAGGTATTACGATCCGAAGAAAACAACAAAAAAAGATCTTCTGGAACTTCAGGTTAAACTTCAAAGAGAGTTGGATAGAAAACCCAACCCAAAGGTATATCATGCGTTGTCCTTACAGGCTACCTGCCTTAGAATAGCCCATGCTTCAGAGTTGCTCGAAACTCAGGGAATATCTCAGTTAAAGAGATATATGGAAAGACTTTACAGACAGTCTAAATCTGGAGGATCTAAAGGAATAAGAGATCTGATGAAAGATAAAGAAATATTAAAGATGAGAAGCCTATTGGAAAAAATAGGAGACATAGAACACCCAAAGTTAGGCATAGTTTTGGAAGAAGTGGAAAAACAAATCGCTGAAAAGGCAGACTCTAAAATAATAGTTTTTACTCAATTTAGAGACTCTGCCATAAAGATTACGGAATTTTTGAACGAAAATAAAATAGTGACAAAGAGGTTTGTTGGTCAATTATCTCGTCTAGATGATAAGGGACTGAGTCAAAAAGAGCAAATAAAGATTTTAGAAGAATTTAAGGATGGAAACTTTCCTACTTTGGTCGCAACGAGCATCGGAGAGGAAGGTTTAGATGTGCCTGAGGTTGATTTGGTAGTATTTTATGAGCCTGTACCCTCAGAAATTCGCTCTATCCAGAGAAGAGGAAGAACAGGTAGAGCAAAAGCAGGCAGAGTAGTTATTTTGATGGCAAAAGATACCAGAGATGAATCTTACTATTGGAGAAGCGTGCACAGAGAGAAGAAAATGAAAAAAACCCTTAGAGACCTAAAAGATCACGATTATAAAGAGGATATAGATGTTGAACATCCTAAATTGACTTCCTACGACGGGCCTGAAATCATAATAGATAACAGGGAGTTGCCCAGTTTGGGAAAGGAACTCATGGAAACCGGGGTTAGGTTAAGCCCAACCACTCTCGAAGTAGGAGATTACGTCTTAAGCGAGAGAGTTGCAGCAGAAAGAAAGACAGTAGATGATTTTCTGCAGTCCATAGTAGATAAAAGACTTTTATCTCAGGTATTAGAGTTAAAAAGAAATTATAAAAACCCATTGATGATAGTGGAGGGAGAAGGACTTTACTATAAGAGAAACATACATCCTAATGCAATAAGAGGTACAATAGCCTCTATTATGATTGATTTTGGACTGCCGATATATATCTCAAAGGATAAAAAAGAGACTGCCAGTCTCCTTTATATAATTGCTAAAAGAGAACAAGATATAAAGGAGAAAAAGGTAGAAATAAGAGGAAAAAGAGCTCCAATGAGCACAAAAGAACAGCAAAGATATATCGTAGAAGGTTTTCCTGGAATATCTGCAGAACTCGCAGACAGGCTTTTAAGACATTTTTCGAACATAGAAAATTTAGTTAAAGCAGATAAAGAGAAATTGACGGAAGTAAAGGGCATAGGGAAAACAAAGGCAGAAGAAATGAAATATATATTAAAGAAGAATTATGAAGACGATTAACGCCCCCTCAGTAAAAACTCGATGAGTTCCTGAACGTCGATTTTTTTGCCTTTTCTTTCTATCTTTAGAGCCTCGATAAACTCTCTTATGGTTAATTCTTTTGGTTCCTCTACTTCCGGTACCTTAATAGGCTTTATCTCTTCCTTCGCCTCCTCCAAATGCTTTAGGTGTTTATATACTACAAACGGAAGAGCAGAGAAATAAACCGCGAAATATAACTTTGCGAGGTCATCTTTTTCCATGTTATAAACCTTATATCTTTAAGCATTAAAAGGTTTCCAACCAAGACTGTATCAGAGAAACCACTGTGACGATAGCAAAAGAAGAAATAGAAAGGTGAATAGCCCATTCTACCAATTCATCATCTTTTCCAGACCCAAATATCTCTTTGATTACATTGATTGAAATTAAAAAACCTCCCGAGCATGCGTTTATTAATCCTACCGTTAATAAAAGCCTAAAAAATGCATACAAAGCGAAAATGAAAGGATCACTTAAATTCAAATTATTTAGGAAAATAAAATCTTCTACCCCACGATTAAAGACTAATGGGAGCGACCCAACTCCTAAAAACAATAATCCCGCTGTGAAACCCGTCACTGCCAATCCGATATTTAAGGGTAAGGATAAAATAACTATGGAAATGTTAAAACTCTTCCCATAGGTAAATCCTAAAATCCAAGAGATCAATATGGCATAAAATGGTATGTATCTCATTTCTCTTTCCTCAATTCCTCTAGGATCCTGATTTCTTCTATTGATACTACCTCAGAGAGTTCCTGCAAGATCTTATTTTCGTCGACATCTACCCCTAATTCTTTTTTAGCTATATTTTCCCTTTCATCTGGCGAGAATTCGACTTTCTTTCCAATTATTGTAAAAAAAATTGCAAGAAAAAATGTAAGACACGGAAGAACAAAGAAGAAGTAGGTAATCTCGCCCAAGAAAATAGACAAAATTATTGTAAATAGACTTACAGAAATACTTACGGAAAGATTCAGAGATAAACTCCTCCATAAATCGATGCTTGGATTATATCTTGGATATCCTCTTAATACGATGTGTCCAACTACAGGAAAACCACCTAGCGTGAGTAAACCCTCGAGGATCATATGTGGAAAAGATATGCGATAGCTAAATATACTCTTCTATCTCCTCGGTCAATCTTATTGTATAAGGATTCAAAGGACTTTTAATTAGTATATTTCTATCGGAGATCTCCAAATTCTGAGGATTTATAAAAAACAAAAAATTGGAAATCACTATTCATAGGGAGCTGGGAGGCGATGGCATGACAGGAACCGGGGGAAAGTTCATTTTCAGCTCCCTAAGTTTATTTATGGCGATGGCACCTTACCTCCCGTATTGCATATTATTTAACGGTTTATTTACAAATACCGATATTATCGTGTCATAATAGTGAAATTTGGCACTGGACCGCGAACAGCAGGGATATCCCTGAAGTATGTCCACCAATAGGAGAAGGATGTTCCTCCGGCAAAAGGACAAACCTTTTTAATAATAGTTAAATAAGGATAAGGTCAAAGACTATGAAACAACATAGCACCTTAAATTATATAATCCATATCTTCTTTTTTTCCATATCTTTTTCTGATTGTCTAGAAATAGCGTCTCTTTCCATTATTTCTTCATAACTTCCCCAGAAATGATTCAACGGCTTAGAAGCTTTAAGTTTATAAACTCTCAGGTTTTTGTCGTCTCGAAACGTAAGCTTTTCATCGACGCAAACTCGTTTATTTAAGAGATAGATTCTGAGAGAATAATATTTCACATCTCTCTCATGAATTAGTCCATCTTTTTCAAAATGATTCAAACAAAGCCATCCAACGTTTGGGAGATATATTGCGTTGTTTTTGTAGTCTTTTATATCCCATCTTAATCCTACTTTTTCTCTATGTCCCCTAAAAAGCTCTTTTTCACATATAATACAGTTACATATTCTTTCTTCCATTCTTGCCCTCTTCCCCCAAATTTATAAAAAAGGATATAGCAGACATACTTTTAGAGTGATGCTTAATAAACTTTTCTTTAACGAAATAAAATGTTAATTAATTATAATTTGTACGTAAAACCCTTCTCCTAGGACTTACAAAAGAAGAATTTTTAGAGAGCCAATTTGCATCTTTTATGCTTTTACCTATCTTTACATTTTTATAATCATTTTTTTAGATTTTTTGATATTCATGATTAACACATCTTATAATTGATCTTATAATTCCCAACTAAAAGGAGGAACGAAAATTGGTAGTTGCGAATCGTATATTGGCTGAATTAAACAAAACAGAGGGAGTTGTAGGTTCTGCATATATAAGTAAAGAAGGTGTACCGCTGGTCGATGCCCTCCCAAAGGATGTCGAAAGAGATGAATTTACTTACATCTCAGCCGTTGCATTTGGCTCAGCTTCAGCTTCAATAGAGTCACTTGGTCTAGGGAGCATGGACATAATAGGTGTTACAGGATCTAAGGGAAGAGTCTTGATAACTCCTGTTGAAGATGACTTAATAGCAGTGATTACAGAGCCGGATGCAATGTTAGGTGAAGTCAGAATGGCTATGCGAACTGCAGCCTTGGTTTTGAGAGAAACTAAAAACAAATTCTGAATATCGACTCGGAGAAGGAATATCACCTATAATTCATAAACTCGACGGATAACCAAAATTCTCAGTAAATTTCCAGATAATAAATGTAGTACACTTATGATTTTCAAGGAGAGTTTCCATCAACTTACTTTTTGTGAGGTTATCGTAGTAGATATTTTGTCTTATGCGTATTAGTTGTAAATTTTCCTCGTTTGGTAGCAACTGGAAAAATCCTTCTCTAGAGAGTAAACCGTACCGAAGTTCCCAAAAGAATTTTTCTCTGTTCTCTTTATCCATGTCTTTTAATTTTTTCCTATGCTCGTCTGAAATTATTAAATCGCAAATCACATGAATCGTATCTTCTTTATCTTTTGGTTGAACGGACAGGACTTTTCTTCCCGAGTTCCGGGGATATTCTACGATAAAATTGAAATAAGTATCCTCACTAGGCGCCTCTTCTACAGGAAGACCTTCCTTTACTAACCATTCTTTGACTTTACCCATAATTTTAACTTGCTCTTCGGACATTTTTCTACCTTCGTTAAAATTCTTATTGACAAATCTTTTTAAAGGTTTGGAAAATCATATTTTTAGTCACCGTAAATTAATTGTAATAAACTTATGCCAATGCAACCCAATCCAATAAATATCGTGATTATACCTAGTAAAAACATAATAATTTTGCCAGAAGATTCAGGCGAGTAAAAAATAATATCTATTCCATTATAGAGTATAAATATACCAACGATTATACCCAAAACCCTAGATATCGTGAAGATTCTCATGTTTTGATTACCTGCTCAGTTTAAATGGACAAATCTAATTTTTCTTCCCTAACTCTTTCCCAACCTTCCCTTTCATCTATTATATTACCGATTAGTGAATAAAGTGAGCCAATACTTAGAATAAAAGAGAACCAATCATATTCACTGAGACTAGTTATCGTTAATTGATTCTTTTCTAATTCGTCTATTAGTTCTTCAACCTTTGTTTTAATCTGCTTGATCACATTTCTCTTTTCAACATCGCTTGAGAGAGTAAATCGAGCTTCAGGTGGAGGTCTTAGTTTAATTTTTGTGTCTTTAAAAAGATAATTAATTTTGTCTGCCTGCCTACCAATCTCGATAATAAGGCTAAAGGCGATTTTTTCACCTTCTAAAGTCAAAGTGTAACCATTCTTAGTTTTTCTTACCAAACCATTCTCATTTAGAGTCTTTAATGATATTGTATAGGTTGAATGAAGTTGGTTAATCCGTTTATTTTGGTTTTCTGTCCTTTTTTTGATTCCGTTTCCTACTAACCATGTTTTTATTTCTCTATTTTTATCTTCTCTTGGATTTTCTATGCTTTTTATTATTTGAGCAGTACTTAAAGATTCCTTACTCATAAAAAGGGCAATCAAAATGTCCCTCATTTTCTTGCTCAACCTCATTTGACACACCACAATTAATCCTTAATGACATATATCCTACTTAAAAAAGTTGGAGCCATTATGTATATTAATTATTACTTAATAACATATATAAATTTGTATATTGACGAAAACGTTACAAAATGATAAGTACTTTTCAAAATTATCTATAAAAGAAGTATACTAAACACGCTCGGATTAGGATGTATGCAAGAACGATAAGTATAATAAGTGGGAAAGGAGGAGTAGGAAAAACCGTAATCACTGCTAACCTAGGTATAGCGCTCTCAAAGTATAGAAGAGTTATAGTTTTGGATGCAGATCTAGCAATGGCAAATCTTTCTATTGTCTTGGGAATGAAACCAAAGGTGACCCTTCACGATGTTCTTATGGGAAGCGCAACCGTTGAAGACAGCATTTATGACGCCTATGGTGTAAAGGTAGTACCCACAGGAATCTCACTTGACGGATTTGAGAAATCAAAACCCGAAGATATGTTTAAAGTTATAAGAGAGATTCTTGAGAATTGTGATATATTGCTATTAGATGCTCCTGCTGGCGCCGAAAGAACAACTATCATCGCAACTATGACATCAGAGGATTGTATTATTGTTACTAACCCTGATGTTTCTGCAATAACAGATGCGACAAAATCTAGAATCATTGCAGAGAGATTAAAAACAAATGTAAGGGGCTTTATATTGAATAGGTATAAAAAAGAAATAAAAATAAAACCTGATAAAATCGAGGATGTATTGAGAGTCCCTCTTTTAGGAATTATACCAGAAGATCCGACTGTATCGATTCATCAAACAGAACCTTTTATTGTAAAAGACCCTTATTCACCGGCATCTAAGGCAATATACAACATAGCTAAACAAATTATTCATGAAGAGAAGAATTGGGAGCATTCAAACTCCTTAAAAAGAATACAATTTGCCCTAAGTAGAAGATTGAGTTAAATCAATTTTATACTATTGGGATCAGTTTTAGTTTGGGGTACCCCCTCGAAACATCGATATTAACATTATACAGTTCAGTTCTAGGTTGTATTCCATAGAAAACTACACTGCCCTCGATGTTGATTATTTTAAGATGTACATTAGCCATATTTGCGAGTTCTTGAGTAGATTTTAGGCCGGGTTTAGTTACAGCTATTCCGAGATCTCCGTGACCTTTTACCATGGAAACATTCTCACTCGTAAATTCCACAAGATCTTGCTCAGGATATCTGTATTCTAAGACGTCGTATCCCCAGTGGAAGTACAATGGCTGTTTGGTCGTTTCCCTTAATTCGGACCTTGTCTTTAACCAAATCTCTCTATCCAATTCAAGTGATTCGCCTTCTATGGTAACTATATATGGTTTGTTTTGGTCTTTGTCCGGCATTCTTCTTTCAACGATTCTTACAAATTTATTGAAATCTTCAAGACTTACGAAAGGAGCCATGCGCATTCTTACCTCTTCTGCATCGGCTCCACCAACAGTGATGATTTCGCACCCTCTACCTTGAGATATGAAATTCAATGCTGGTAGATAGTTAAAAAGTCTATAGCCTGCGGCAGGTACGCCATCTCCCACGTCAATTAAAATGAAACCTCCGACGCGGTAGCCACCTCTTAATATTGAATCAAGTTCTTCGCTTCCAGTAGAGAAATGAGTCTTGGTATCAGATGCTGGCTCCCATTTTCTTGGTTTCTCGGGACGAGAGTACTTAAAGGGCTCTATAATCTTGAAGCCATCTTTTAACGTTATTAAGTAGCTTGGTTGTTTTATTTCAGTCCCTCTCAATTTTTCCAAGTGTATTTTTCTCACGGTTCTTTCATGCAATTTGTCACGATCCAGAATGAATACACCGTCTACTATGAATTCCTTGAACCCATATTTACTTAACAATTCGCTACCCTTTGGCATCTCGGAGGTTAGTATAGTCGTACATCCACTGATGCCAAGGATAGAGGCTAGAAGTAGAATATTTCTACGAAAATCGAGTTCTTTTTCATAGACGAGGGCCAAGAGCGTAATTGGATCTATGATAATGTGTTCTATGTTATTTTCTATTGCCATCCTCCCTAGTTGCTTTATGAACGTGCCGAATTTTACGGTTTCCACCTCATCCACTAATTTCGACGCAGAAAAATCCATGAAACTGATCAATCCAGTCTCGACAACTTTCTTATCGTAAAAGGCTAAATCTTCTGCAAATCTCATTATCTTCGGGATGGATTCGGAAGTTGATATGTATAGAACCTTTTCACCCATCCTAGCATGTTCAAAGGCATATTGCAATACGAAAGTCGTTTTTCCTGTACCAGGCTCCCCTGAGATCATTATAAGTGATCCTCTTGGGAACCCTCCTTCAGTTGCTCTATCTAACCCTAAAGAGCTGGTGGGTACTCTATCCATTTTCTTCCCCCTGATTTTTCTTCAACTCATTCATTATGATTGTTTGGACCTCATCTAGTTCTGATAGAATAAAGTCTCCCACGATCCTAGTATTCCCGATTATTACCGTTGGTAGAACGGTTAAATTATACTTTTCAACGGCATCTGGATGCATAGTCACGTCTATCAATTCTATGTTTACCCGACTTCCGTAGTCTTTTGTTACTTTCTTAAGGGCATCATGGACATAATCACATATAATGCATGTGGGAGACGTAAACATGAGTATCTTCAAGGGCTCCGTCTTGATCATCCCCTCGCTTTAGTTTTGCTTAATCCTAATAACTTATTTTGTCTTTATATCTTTTAGCCATATTATCAACGATTTTCATAAATTTACTTCAAAATTCCCCAGGGATCATCCTTTAAGATTTTTCTTCCATTCTCAGTAAGAAAGAATATACGCCGATACGGAAATCTCTTTTCCATCCTACGAGATATTAGTTTGTTGGATACCATGCTGTCCATAATTGTATGGGCGGCTTGACGGGGTATATTAAAAATCTCTACAATCTTGGAGACCAGTTCAAAACCATCCTTTTCTCCTTCAAGCTCGAGAATTTCGAGTATCGCAAACATTATTATTTTATGTTCGGGTACTTTATAGGTGTTGTTCCCAATGTTCATTCATATGAAGTTGTGTGTGTTTATTATTAATTTGTGGTGATACCATGATGGTCGCCATGGACATAGATGGAACAATAACGAAACCGGATAGAAAGATAGACATCGATGCCGTAAAGGCGATAACACGTTTAGAATCAAATAACATTCCAGTAATACTGGCAACTGGTAATGTTATGTGTTTTACTGAAACTGTTTCCACTCTTCTAGGAACATCAGGTCCTTTGATCGCTGAGAATGGCGGGATTATAAGGATAGACAATGAATACATATACTTAGGAGAGGTTAGTTTATGCAAAAAAGCTTTTGAATATTTACAAAAGAAGACAGGCGCTGAGATAGTCGATAGACACAGGTTAAGAAAAACAGAGATAGCATTAAAAAGAAATTTAGACGTTGAAAAAGTACGCGATCTCCTCAAAGATTTCGATGTAAGGATTGTCGACACAGGGTACGCAATCCACATACACGATAAGAAAGTGAACAAAGGAAGGGCATTAGAGAAAATCTCAGAAAAAATAGAATTAGAGAGGCATAACCTGATTGCCATAGGTGACCATGAAAACGATATAGAGATGTTAGAGTTCGCAGATACAAGCTTTGCTCTCGCCAATTCAATTGAAAAAATCAAGAGAATCGCAACTTTTTGTACCAAGAGCGCTTATGGTAAGGGAGTTTTAGAGGCTACTGAAATAATAATGGATATTATACAATAGACGTAAGTTTCACTTCTGGCAAATCTTTTGAAAAATCTAACTCAATACCATATAGGCAAGTTGGAGGCTTTATTCCGTAGAGCAGATAGTTATTATGCCAATTTATTATCTTCAAGTGGATATCAGAAAGATTAGCAAGCAATCGGGTACTTTCAAGACCGTTTTTTGTTATATTTATTGAGAGATCGCCCCCTGCCTTAACCAAAGGTATGAAATTCGTTAACATTTGGGGGATTTCATTATATCCGTAGTTATATTCTAACGTATCATAGCCAATGATAAAAAGTATGGGCTTTTTTTGTTTTTTAACTTCTTTTCTCTTCTTTTGTATAATTTCAAAGTCTCTTAAGATATTTTTACCATTTAATGTTACGATATACGGTTTTTCTTGATCTTCTTGTTCCACTTGTTTCTCGAAAACATGTGAATAATCATCAAAAACTCTTTTGTCAATAAAAGGCCTAGTCCATAACCTAATAGATTTTGAATCTCTTAAATCTGGTGGTATTGAAAATGCATGCCTTTCATGCGATAGAAAGTTGAATAAAGTTGTATATACTACCAAAGGGTACCATCTTTGGGAAACACCTTCACCTATCTCTACCGATACTATACTTCCTCTAGGGAAGCCTCCGCCAAGCATTTTATCTAAATCTGGTATACCAGAAGAAAAGTGTCTCGGATCATCCAAGATCGGAATCCATTTATTATAAAACACCCTTTTTGGAGTTTCACCTGAGATTATACACTCCTTGAGTGCACTCTCATATGTTACACAATCTTCGATTTCTTCGCAGACAAAGCAACCGTATATGTTTCTATCAGTCAT
This sequence comes from uncultured archaeon, assembly GCA_964347835.1. Classification (GTDB taxonomy): domain Archaea; phylum CAYFZR01; class CAYFZR01; order CAYFZR01; family CAYFZR01; genus CAYFZR01. The sequence goes on along the minus strand of CAYFZR010000043.1, from coordinate 2,238 downwards.
GCAATCGTATATTTCACATTTTACATCTCTAATCTTATTTTCTTCAACACATCCTCCACAAGAATTTTTAATGTAATAATCGCATTTATAACATAGTGCTCCGCAGAAACCGATTAAAAGTTTTGTAAAATGGTCAAAACATCTAAATCTACCATCTTTTAGTGTAAAAATATACTCAGGTTGTGTTATTTCAACTCCAGTTAACTTATCAATATTTATTGTTCTAATCCTCTTGCCGTTAATCCTGTCCTCCTTCAAAATAATGATTCCATCAAAAAGATGGTCTATGGACGTATTTTCTTCATTTTCTTGTATCAAAACCAAGTTGGTTTCAGTATCCTTTGAGATTCCTATAAAGTTAGTTTCTGATCCTCTTCTAAAGCCCTCCATATCGCCAAAAACAGATTCCCAACTGTCTATTACCAAGGTGATTGGTTTTTCCAGTGTATCTATTCTCTCATATATCGCCTTTATAAACTCTGGTTTTGTACCGTAGTATAGTATTTTATCTTCCTTACCACGGTATAGAACTTTAGTAGGATCTCTTCTCTTTTGTACATGTGTCCGAGAGGAATCTATAACGTTTTCCTCAAGTAAGACCCCTTCTAACCAAGGTAGTTGATTGAACATTTCCTCCGGAGAGACCCTGAAAGATAGATAAATACCGTTTCCGTTCTTACTTAACTGATTGATTAACTCCAAGGAAAATGTAGTCTTACCCGTTCCTGGAACCCCTTTTACAAGTAAGGAATATCCTTTAAATTGTTTAAACATCTCAAGTATTTCACAAGGTATGTTCATAGCGTCCCCAACGAATCTATAACGGGGTTATATATAACTTCTTTGTTTCTTTAGACTATTTTAAGAGTCATAAAAAAATAGTCTTTGAGTTTAAATATCTAAGGAATAAGATTTGAATATAACCTAATCTTCAAAACCTAATATGAAAGAAAATTTACGAAAAGGAATTATTCTAAAGTTCCTAAAGCTTTTTAGAGTCGTTGAAGATGTACCCGAAGATCTTAAATGGGTCGGTTATTACGCCTTTGTTGAAGATACAGTATTTGAGAGAATGGATTATTTACTCAATAAAGTTATATTCCTCTTTTTATTTGGCATATCTATAGCTTCAATAGGATATAAATCTCATAAACTTGTTTTGATCGTTATAGTTGGTTTATTTTTCGTTTTAATAGGGGCAATTTTCTTAATTACACCTTTTGAAAGTTTTTTTACGGGATCCATAAGGAAATTTGAAATAGATATAGAGAAAAAGGTAGATAGAATATTTGGGTGTTTTTTTCTTGTTTTAGGCGTTATATTGCTCATATCATGCCTCCCTTAAGTTGTTCTCCCTAACTTTATACCTACTCCTATATATGCCTTTCCAAAAATAAATAATTCTATGTAAAAAAAAGCGATCTATATATTTTTGAAAAAGCCAAAAAAAAAGAAGGAATTTAGAGGTTTATTCCTAGTGGTCTAATATATTGCCTCTCCGTGAAATTCAATCCGTCTACGAGCATACAGATAACCATATAAACGCATGACTGGCAATCTTCTTGAAAGCAATCAACGTCTATCTCTGTCTCTACCTTGTGTTTGAAATCTCTGATACCTTCGATAATCATTAGGTTAAATTTCCTTATTTCTTCCTTATCTTCCAACACAAACACCTTTCAGATTTGTTTAGCCAAACCCAATAGTTCACGGTGTTCAGTTCGCCAAGGCTCTCGTCTCTGAAATAATAGATTGAATTTTCTATTTCGCCCTCTAAGAGTTCGCATACGGGAACACGCATGAAATCCGCTAGATTCCTCATTTTGTCAGTAGGTTATAAGTGAACAACAAACTATATATGTGTATCGTTTCTATACAAATATATATGAATGAATCGAAAAGGAGTTATGAGATATGAACGCTAATGCAAACGTGGTTAAGAAAATGCCTGTGCTAACGTCTCACGTCAATCAAGAGCTTATAGACTTGGTAGATGAATATATTAAGAAAGTCAAAGAGAAGAGAGGGCATACTCTCACGCGGTCCGGTGTTATAAAGGACCTACTTGAAGAGATAATCCCAGAGAGGTTAAAAGAGTTAGAGGGTTGATTTTTTTTAATTTCTTTTGTCTCATTTCAACGGTATACCCCTTTTGCATGCCAAAATGCCTGCAAGAATATATGAATTCCAAGAATTTTTAAATATATAGGGATTATGAAAATAAAACAGGATTGAAAA
>CAYFZR010000042.1:0-15242 GCA_964347835.1 uncultured archaeon | reverse complement strand
TTTGGAGCCTAACGCCGGTTTCCGAGATATCTTCCAATATAGTAATCTTATGTACATGGTCGCCGGAATATTGGTCGGTCGTCTAGGTGGCGGTTCTTGGGAGGAATTTGTCACTGAGCGTATTCTCAAGCCTCTCGGTATGGAGCACACCAATTTTAGCGTCATAGACTCACAGAAGGCTGACGACTTCGCCCAGCCATACCTTACATTTACGGGTGAGCCGGTGAAAGTTCCTTTTCGAAATGTTCCCGCGCTCGGCCCTGCCGGGTCGATAAACTCGAACATCGAAGACATGACTAAGTGGGTGTTGTTGCACCTTAATAACGGCAAAGCAGGCGATGAGCAGCTTGTTTCTGAAACGAGCCTCGCGCAAACGCATCGTCCAAATATGGTAGTAAGAAACCCTCTACTTGAAAAGATGGCGCAGTGTTCGGTGTATGGACAGGGGTGGGGGATCTCCAATTATCGGGGATATCCCATGATTGAACACGGCGGTAACATTGACGGATTTTCAGCGTTGGTGAGCTTTCTGCCAGAAAATAACATCGGGGTGGTAGTCTTATCCAACTCCTTGAATGTTATGGGCTATGTCATAGTGCGGGATATTTACGATCGGCTTCTCGGTCTGGAAGAAAAAGATTGGAACTCGCATTACAAGAATGTTTTTGCAGAAATCATGGAAGCTTTGTCTGGAACTGCAGAGGCAGAAGAAAAGCCTAAACCTAAAACAAGTCCTTCCTTGCCGTTGGACAGCTATGCAGGAATCTACGAGCATCCTGCCTTTGACCGAGCGGAGGTAATGGTGGACAATGATAAATTAACAGTCAAGTTCCAATCAGGATTAACCTCTGAACTGGAGCGCTTCCGATTTGATGTTTTCAAGGGAACTACCTCTGACTTTTACCTACCTGCGATAAGTATCCGTTTTCACCTTAGCAACGGTGGCACTGTAGAGAGCTTTTCTATGCCTTTGGAATCTGGTGTAGCGGACATCGTCTTCAAACGTTTAGGGCCGGACAAGGAAAGAAAAAATAATCTTATTTGATTCGGGTTTGATTTCTAAGTATACAGAAATTGCTGCTATTCAGGTTTCCTTGATGAATGATGGGCAAACTGGCGAGGTTATTTTTCGCCCTCATATTATTATTTTTTCAAAATCCTAACGCGGTTTCTAGGTCCCAAATTCAAATAGTATAACAATTTGGTATTACTTAATTGCTGAGTGTTTAAGGTGGTGAAATTGAAAGATACGGTAACCGTAGCCGCATGCCAACTGGAATTGGTTACAGAATCGGCAAGAGGAAGAGAAGAAAATCTTGAAAGAGCTATTAAACTCATGGAAGAAGCTGTAGAAAAAAAAGCTGACATAATATGTCTTCCTGAACTATTTATCGGCGCAGGCACCGTAGAGGCAATTCCGGGACCCACGAGTAACGTATTATGCGATTTTGCGAAAGAAAATAGAGTATACATCGTTCCGAACATATATGAAAGGAAGGAAGGCAAAAAATACAGCTCAATACCTTTTATAGATAGAAATGGCGACATTATAGGCATATACAGAAAGGTTCAATTGTTTCCATGGGAAGAGAAGTTTTCTGGTTGTACACCAGGGTCTACGTTAGACGTCTATGACACCGATTTTGGTAAAGTCGGCCTCATGATTTGTCATGATCTAATGTTGCCAGAAATTTCTAGAATTTTGACTCTAAAAGGTGCAGAGGTATTATTCGTTCCCGGAAGGATGCCCGGACCATTCCTTGTTCCTTGGTCTATATTCTGTAGAGTTAGGGCCATAGAGAACAACGCATTTTTAGTTTCCGCAGGAGGGGCCAAAGCTCATACTGTAGGAACGCTCATAGTAGCACCGAAGTTATTAGACGATGTTGTTGTCCAAGCAAATTCGGAAGAACAGGTTGTCACCGCTACTTTAGATCTTAAATGGCTCAGAGAAAGCAGAAAAGATTCGCCCCTTTACTCCGTAACCTCTACAGCAGAAATAAAAGAATATCTCCCAAAACTAGATTCGCACTCTTTTTTAAGAGATAGGAGGCCAGATCTTTACAAAAAATATGAAAGGTGAAATTCAAAAACCATATCAAGATGTCTGAGTACTCAGGGCTCGGTAAAATTCTGTAATGAATATTCAAGAGTATCTAAGAACCAGTACCCGTCTCTCATAATCGACTTGCTCTTAATTATTTTTATTTTCCTCTTGAACAGGGGTCCATCAGTCACAAATGTGTGGTATTCGCCATTTTCTCCACAAACATCAATATTATTCTCTTTTAGATATTTCAAAAATTCTCCATTCACCTTCCGACCAATCCACTCCTCATTTAATAAATCAGATTTAGCACTAACTATCGTTGCCTCAAAGCCAGCATCTATGAATCCAAGGAAAATTTTTTCTGGGTTCTTTCCCCAAAGCGGCTGAATGGCCTCAATTCCTAGGTCTCGGCAAACTCTCTCTGTCCAATCCTTATGCTCTTGTAAATATATATCGCCAAAAACCATGCCCTCTACACCACTAGGAATTAAGCTTTTTACCGACTCTTTGAACTCTTGTTCATATCCATTCCATGTAGTCTCTTTTTGCAACAGGGGTATGCCGATTGCCTCAGCTTGTAATCGAATTAATTTAGCTTCCGTTCCATGAGAACTTACCCGTTTATGTTTTTTGGAGATAAAATTTACGAGATAAGAAATATCATATCCATTAAGAATTGCTTCATAACAGGCGAAACAACTATCCTTACCGCCACTCCATGATGCAATGTAGCTCATAAGACCATTTTTTCCCAATATTTTTTAAATGTTTCAAATCAAGTTTATTTTCTATAATTATTTTATTTCTCTATTCCTCAATCTTCACTCCTTCCTGAAAAACCAAAATCCCATATCATCAAAAACATCGATAAAAATATCAACAATCGCTATAAGCGTTGTTAATGGTGAGACTGAACCTACGAAGGGTTTTACTCCAAAAAAATGAGATGGCTAAGAAAATATTTCAATTAACGTAATGGAGATTTCTTAATATAACGCCAAATTAAGTTAGAGTTCTTGTGGAAATAAAGGGGTGGTTCTAACCTTAACAAAACTAAACAATGTTTGAATGGACCCGCCGGGATTTGAACCCGGGGCCTCTGCCATGCCAAGGCAACGCTCTTCCAACTGAGCTACGGGCCCTCAGTTTAAGATTATACACCTAAGATAAGAGTTTTTCGGAAGGTTATTATTCAAGTCTCAGACCAGTTAGCTTTTTGTTTTGCCAAGAATATCTTCTTAACTTTTTGCTCTTTCTAAAACCACATGCAGCGCAATATCTTTTTCTTATATTGTAAGAAGAATGTCCGCATCTTCTACAAACAGAATGAGTCCTTTTTTTACCCCTTTTTCCAAAAGAAGCAGTTCCTTTTGTCATTTAGATCTCCTAGGGCGATATGAATACTACGTTGTCTCCTCTTACAATTATTTTACCATATCTTTTGGAGGCGTTACCCTCTTCTATTTCGTCAGCGTTCTCCAAAACAAGATTCATGTGCATATCGTACCCTTTGAGTCTACCTCTCAACTCTCTTCCGCCTTTGAGCCTCACGATGATGGGAGTCTCTAGAGCCTTATTCAGTACATCCAATGGTCTCTGCGTAGTCATTTATATACCTCTTTCTCTGATGATTAGGGCATTTGGAAGGATGAATATTTAAATTTAACGATTGGTAAATTCAAATGGTGATTTTGTGGATATAAAAAAAAGACATGTAATTCAAAAAAAAGAGATTGCCAGATTGATCTCCAGAGTAGAGAATACATGGAAAATCCCTGTAACAGAAATATTCAAAAACGCTAAGATGGTCGAAATCGCTAAAACCAAAAATTACGATATTATTATTATAGACAATCTTCCAGTCTTATTTATTAATCGAGAATATATCTTTCCTACACTTAAATTATTGTTATCTTCTGATTTTCCATTTAAAAAGGTAACCGTAGATATGGGGGCCGTAAAACATGTTGTTAGCGGTGCAAACGTAATGGTACCTGGCATAGTCGACTTAGATGAAATAGAAGAAGGAGAAGTTGTGGTTATTGTCGATGAGAAAAATAAAAAACCTATCGCTATAGGTAAAGCCTTAATGAATAAGAATGAGGTTAAGGAGAAGAATAAGGGTCGTGCAATAAAAACAGTACATCATATAGGAGATAAAATTTGGGGACTAAAAATTTAGTGAGGAGGCCTCGAACTATCGGGTTACACCTCTTAGGCGCTCTAGTCTGTTTCTTAATTGCTCTAGCTCTTCTCTAGTTATTGCAACGCCGCCTCTCACCCTGTCCACTTCTGCCGTTAGTTGTTTTACCCTAACCCACAAGAGACCATTTAATGTAAGGCTGAGTGCCAGTAAAGTCGCAATTATGATAGCGATGTAGTTCATAATCATTACCTCCGCCCAAATATACCTCTAACAACCCTGTCTACTAGACCTTCTTGCGGTAAAGAAGGAGGCGTGAATCTCTCTCCTATTAGATCAGCGCCCAACTTCTTTATTGCTATAGAAGCTGGTGAGTTTGGCGACCTTAATACGATAGGTTGACCATATGCAGCGGATCTCCTTATTTCCGGATCTTCTGGTATTACTGAAACTACGTTGATCTCTAAAATGCTCTCGACTTCTTGTCGAGTTAGATCAGTCTTTTCGTATCCCACGCGATTTAAAACGGCTCCAAGTACATGTCCACCTAATCTTGAGGTAACCATTTTTGTCTTCAAAGCATCGGACATTGAAGAGATCTCTGGATTTACTATCAGCAATGATTCTTGCCCTACCGCAAGTGCGGTTATGGTGTCTCTCCCTAAGCCGGCAGGCGCGTCTATTAGTAAAATATCAGTTTCTTTTATCAATTCTATGAGAATTGTTTCTAATCTCTCAGGATCAGCCTTTCTGAAACCATCTAAAGAAATTCCAGCCGGTACAACTTTAACCCCACCAGGACCGTCGTATATTGCCTCATGAACATCCGCTTCTCCGGCGAGGACATCATGTAAGGTTATTGCACGACCTTCCATTCCCAATATCAATTCCAGATTGGCCATTGCGATGTCAGCGTCGAGAATTATGACGTCTCTATCGTATTGGGCTAAGGTGACACCTAAGTTGGCAGATATCGTAGTCTTCCCTGTGCCGCCCTTGCCAGAAGCAATAGTTATTGATCTTGCCATTATCATGCCTCCAAGTGATCCCGAAAGACTACTCGTTCATTATAGTTGTTTTTATTCTATTAGAGACTTTTTATATTTTTCTCCTTGAGTTCCAAATTTCCTTGAGGAAAATAAATACCTCATTTGCCTCTTGTGTCTCTAGTTCCACTCCTTCCCAGAGATCATCCAGCACTTCGCTAGAATAGCCTATTTTACGGTACTCCGATGCTTGAAACAGCAATTCCAGTTTGTCAGCACATTTAACTACCTTGCTTTCAACGGTTTCACTTCTATGAAACTCATCCCAAAGATCTTTGTAATCAAAAATGCCTAATATTTGACTTGCAGCCTTTAATTCCGCCATTCTCTTGTTTTCCTCGCCAATTAGACCTGTTGAAATCTCATCTAAATCCAACAGCAGAGATTCAGTTATATCATGTAAAATTGAAATCTTAAGCGTCTTTTCTATATCTATATCCTTACCTGCATTCCTCATCAAATCGCACAGAATCATGGTGATCAATGCAGTACAGAAAGAATGTTCTGCCACGGATTCTCCAGAAATACCCCTTTTTAACCATCCAGATCTAGGAATTTTCTTAAGTTTAATAGAAAATTCGATCAATTCAATTACATCTTTCTCCATGAAGACACCTAACAAAAAAGTATTTACCTCTTATTAATCATTTTTGAGAAAGACAAAAACTTTATTATATAATTATATGATATCTAGTAGGAGGCCAGTAAATGAGCGTGATTGATAGGATATTTAAGAGAGGTAGGATAGCCTCAGAAGAAGAACTTGAAAGCTACCTTGAATTAGATATTCAAGGATTCGAAGAGTATATCCCTGAGCTCAAGAGAGAAACTTATGTAAAGGTTATGAATTTTAACGATGAGTCTCTCGTCCCTGAAATTATAAAAGACGTTAGAGAAGGTAATATTCTGATAATGAACATTAAACCTTTGGCTAGTAAAAATTTAGAGATATTAAAAAGATCTATTGATGAGATAAAGACCAATAGTCTAAGTTTGGGTGGAGATATCGGACTTTTAAGCGAGGATCGTGTTATAGTCACTCCAAGAAACATCAAAATTATTAGAAAGAAATAAATGTCTATTTAAATCGGAGAGTTTCATAGTTCTGGGGCGCGAAAGTTTCAATCCTGAAGTGTTTGTATAACCAACTTGCAAGTTTTACACACTTGTTATTCTCGCCGTGACCTATCAATATCCTTTCTGGTTTTGGGCTAATTGCCTTTACGAAGTTTATGAGTTGATTTCTATCTGAATGGCCGCTAAATCCATCTATTGTGTGCACATCAATGTTTGCCTCAATAACCTTTATTTTATGATCCTCGTCCAAAGTGGAGATTTCTTTCCATCCTTTTTGAACTCTCCTGCCCAAAGAACCCTCTGCTTGGTACCCCACAAATATTATTGAATTTTTTGGATCTTCGCACCACTTCAGAAAGTATTCCACTGAGGGACCGCCTGTTAGCATTCCGGAGGTCGCGAGTACAACGCAAGGATCGCCATCAATGACGCTATTTCTCTCGTTTTGATTGCTTACTCTCTCGAAAACTTCGGAGAGGAAAGGGTTGTTTCCTTGATGGAATATCTGATCTCTTAATTCATTTGAAAGAAATTCTGGATAGGTCGTATGTATCGCGGTGGCATCCCAAATCATGCCGTCGAGGAATATTGGAATTTCTTCCAGGATATCAAGACGGATATATTCTCCCAAAACGATCATTATCTCTTGGGATCTGCCCACGGCAAACACTGGAATTAGAACCTTTCCTCCGCGTTTAACCGTGTCAGAAATTGTTCTTATTAACTCTTTTTCTGCTTCTTGTCTCGGAGACATAATGTCTTCAGGATTGCCATATGTGCCCTCCATAACCAAAGTTTCAACCCTTGGAAAGCGGTAATGGGCTGCTTGAAACAATCTGCTCTTTTCAAATTTAAAATCTCCAGTGAAAACGACGTTGTGGAAACCATCTCCAACGTGTACGTGAACAATGGAAGAGCCTAAAATGTGACCTGCATTGTGTAAAGTAAGTCGCATATCAGGCGCTATATCTGTTACAACTCCATAATCAAGAGTTACAGAGTGTTTGATAACTTCTTTGATCTCTTTCTTTCCATAAGGAACATGTTTGTTTTCTTTTTGTGCAACGTCTATGTAATCCATCTGAAGGAGCACCATTAGATCTCTGGTAGGAGAAGTACAGTAAACAGGACCCTCATAACCAAACTTGAAAAGATAAGGTACGAAGCCACAATGGTCTAGATGGGCATGACTCACTATTACAGCATCTAATTCATCTAATATTCTTGCTTCAGGTAGATCTATTCTTGGAAAGGCTAGATTACTGTTTTCAACTGCTACGTTTACTCCACACTCAATCATCGCCTTGGTGTTTGGTGTATGGAGCATAAAGGATGAACGCCCAACCTCTCTGAAACCTCCCAAAAAAGATGATCTAATCCACTCATTTTCTGCAATATCTGTCCTATGTATCTTTTTTCCAACCTTATGGAGTATCTCTTTGCGTTCTTCACTTTCATTTTGTAAAATGGTTCTAATACCTTGGATTATTGTAGAAGGTATAGGAGGGGTCCTCACCACTCTGGGTCTCCAACCAATTTCTCTTGTTATATTACGCAGGGTTTTTCCGTGTTTTCCTATAACCAGCCCTGGTTTTTTGGCCTCTATTATAACGTCTCCAGTATTTGGATCGAAGGTTATGTTTGTCATTTCAGCCTCTTCAGGGACGACACCTTTTATCTTTAACTTAGCCTCCTCTAGATCTGCTAACACTGAGGGATCTGGTCTAATAACTATTCTTTTTCGAATATCTTTCGCTAGTTGTCTTATTATTTCTCCATTATCCATCAAAAGGATGGGGCTCTTAGAGTAAACGACAATCTCTGGTCCCTCAAAGTATACCTCAGTTACTGTACTTCCTTCAGGTGTATCACTTAATGCTAACTTCACATCGGCAAGAACATCGTTTTTTGCCATCAATCTACCTCGTTTATACAATTGCCCTTCTTCATGCGATTCTATTTGATTCTAATTTATTGATTCCTTTTTCATTAATTACACAAACAGAAATTTCATTACCGGAAAAAACATCTCTTTGCATCGCAGCCCTAAGGGCGTTCATTACGAGATTAATACCTTCTTTTGTATTCAGACCCTCTTTGTGTTCCCCTTCTATTATTCCATACGCTATTGGCGAGCCTGATCCGGTTGATATAACATTTTCTTCGATAACGCTACCTACAGCATCTAAAGAAAACAGATGAGGGCCTTTCTCATCAAATCCGCCGATTACTAATTGAATCATGAAAGGGTAGATCTTATAGTAGTGGAGTATGTTTGCCATTAGAGTAGCAGTGGCCTCGACAGGCATAGGCTTGCTTGTTCTCATTCGGAATAATTTCGCTTCCGCTTGGGCATATCTCATAAGTCCTTGTGCATCCGATACTGACCCGGAGGTAGTAGCAGCAATATGTCTATCGATTTCAAAAATCTTCTCAAACCTTTTATTAACAATTAGATGGCCCATTGAAACTCTTGTTTCAGTTCCTAATACAACGCCATCATCGCACACAATGCCTACAGTTGTTGTTCCTTTCAATCTGGGTTTGTCACCTACAAAATCCATTAAAACACCATCCAATGCAAGAATATATGAGTTTTAGAAGAGATTATGAGAAGTATACATATCACATTACCCTTCTGATATATAAGCCTTTTTCTCAGGGTCTACCGGATTAATATGCTTTTGCAATTAAAGCCTGTTTTTTTGAGGGTTTGTGACATACTATGCATGCGCCACCACTTTCCATCAGAGGTATGCCAATGATATCGGCACCTGAAATTTCTTTTATCTCTTCTCCACAATCCTCAGTAGTGCACCAATCAGTTTTTATGACTACTCCCTTTTTAACTGCCTCGTTTAATCCTTCTAGAGTTTTTACTTCCTCTATCTTCGACTCCATTTTCTGCCATGCTTTTTCTTTCAAGTCATTTGAAATGGCTTTTAAAAGGCTATTAAGGCTAGATGAGAGATTAACAGTATCTAACATTTCTTTTTCTCGATTATCTCTCCTAACGACTGTCACAACATTATTTGCAGCATCTTTTGGACCTATCTCTATTCTTAAAGGGGTCCCTTTCAATTCCCAATCATAGTATTTTCGTCCTGGGCGAATTTCTCTCCAATCTATGTAGTATTTTATTCCTGATTCCCTCAATATTTTTTCAACCTTTTCGGTATGTTCCCTTATTTCTTCTTCTGTTTTTTTATAAAGAATAGGCACTAGAACAACTTGATATGGAGCGACGGATGGTGGAAGTATTAATCCGTCTTTATCCCCATGTATCGCGATGATTGAGGCAATTATCCTGTCAGACATTCCATAGCATGTTTGATATGCATAATCATGATCACCGGTTTCGGTCTCGAACAAGATTTCAAACGTCTTCGAAAAAGTTTGCCCTAAATTATGAACTGTTCCTATCTGAAGAGTCCTTCCATCAGGAAAAATCGTGTCAAAGGCTATGGTGTATTCTGCACCCGGAAACTTGTCCCAGTCCGGTCTCCTCGTGATCATGTAAGGTATGCATAGTCTATCAAAAAATCTTTTATAAACTTCTATTGCTTCTTTTACCTGTTTTTCTGCATCTTCCATGCTTGCATGTGCCGTATGCGCCTCTTTAAAGGTAGTAATCTCTCTTAATCTCAGCAAAGGTCTAGTATGTTTCGTCTCGTATCTAAAGGTACTTACAATCTGATAAACTTTGATCGGCATGTCTTTGTGGGATCTTATCCATAAAGAAAACATCGGATAAATTGCTGTTTCAGAGGTAGGTCTCAAGGCTAGTTTTACATTTAAAGGTGTTAATCCACCATGAGTTACCCAAAACACCTCGTCTTCGAAACCCTTTACGTGAGTAGCTTCCTTTTGAAACTCGTCTTCAGGGATCAATAGAGGAAATAACGTCTCTTCATGCCCTGTTTCGTCCATGAGTTCCCTAATTATATCTGTACAATGCTTTCTAATCTTAAATCCGTATGGAAACCACACATAAAGACCTTTTATTGGATACCTTATGTCTACAATTTCTGCACTTTCTATTACCTTATTGAACCATTCAGTAAAACTGTTCTTTTCCATCTAGTTCACCAGATAACCTAATTTTTTTTAAAGGTCATTCATACGCCCATGATCACCCTAAGTATGTCTCGTGTTCCTGGAGCAAACCCTAAGGCAAATATCGTTATCTTTACTATATTCTTTAGTTGTTCATCTTCTTCTAGATCTATTATATAAATTACAGGTAATACTACTATGAGTTTTAATGGGAACATCGTCCATGCACCATAGGCCTCTATGAAGAGCCTTGGAAGGACATGCTGTTCTATATAACCATAGAATCGTACGCCAATGAATGTTGCACTAGCATCCCAAAGGTGGGCAGATATCAACGAGATATTTGTTAGGGATAAAATCTGCGGAAACAAAAATTTTAATGTGACCCAGACTATTAAGGTAAAAACTCCCGTTAAAACTATTTCTATTCCAAGCGGTTTTAAAGACTGCACTTTTTGGATAATATAGTAGAGATTGACCAAACACAAACCGATTCCGAATAAAAGAACTGGGATATAGTAAGGTAATTTGTTCGTTAATTTTTCAGTCGAGCTGAATAATAGGATAACAGATACTATGAGGATTAAGGTGAGCACATATATGCCGGGGGTTACCAACCAGTAAGAGAACTCGTAGACTTCGCCATCCACCAAAGCGCGGGTACTGGCTCCAAAAAAAAGAAAAGGAATTATTGAAACAAAAAATTTCTCGTTAATATTCACTCCATATCTTTTAAATAGACGATATACAGCGAATATAGCCAATATAAGAAATACTCCGTAGGTAAGAGTATTTACGATGTTGTATCCGGTATGATACTTTACCGGATATATAAAGTATTTATCTAAGAAACTTTCTATGAAACCCAAATCAACCACCAAGGGATATATATGCTTAGTATGCGGTTGCCGCGCGAAGTACTTTATGGTAACGGAGTTATAGCGGACGTAGGTAATTTATGTAGGAGACTAAATTTTGGGAACGCTGTTCTCGTTACTTCTGGGAGTGCCACATTTAAGGTTGCCGGTAAAAATGTTAACGAAATATTAGAAGATTCTGGCTATAGGATAGTAAACTACATAATATCATCCCCATCTTTCGAGGAAGTAGATAAGGTAAGAGAAATAATAAACGAGACTTCACCCTCCGCCCTCATTGGAGTAGGTGGTGGTAAGGTAATAGATGTCACAAAAATGGCATCAGCCCAAATGGATAAAGAATTTATAAGTGTACCTACTTGTGCATCCCATGATGGCATAGCATCACCTAGAGCATCAATCAACAACATTGATGATCAAAAGGTATCGGTGCACGCAAAAACACCCATTGCCATCATAGCAGATACCGAAATAATTTCAAAGGCACCGGAAAAATTACTAAAGGCTGGATGCGGCGACCTCATAGCAAATTCAACAGCGGTTAGAGACTGGGAATTGGCTTACAAGTTAAGAAACGAAGAATATAGCGAGTATGCCTCGACGCTTTCAAGAATGACATCAGAAATTATAATTAATCAGGCTAAAAATATAAAGAAAGGTCTTGAAGAAAGTGTTAGGTTGGTTGTTAAGGCTCTAATATCGAGTGGAGTCGCCATGAGTATAGCTGGGAGCAGTAGACCTGCAAGCGGCTCTGAACATAAGTTCAGTCATGCCTTAGATACGATTGCGCCTAAGCCGGCACTGCATGGAGAACAGTGTGGAGTCGGTACTATTTTAATGATGAATCTCCATGGTGGAAACTGGATGGAGATAAAAGAAGCCTTGGATATTATTGGTCTGCCCACTACAGCAAAAGGATTGGGCATTGAAGAAGAAGTTATAATCGAGGCTTTAACAAAAGCCCATCTGATAAGACCGGAAAGATACACAATACTGAGTGACAAAGGAATAAAAAAGGAAGCCGCAGAAAGATTAACGAGAGAAACCGGGGTGATTTGAAGTGGATCAAATAATAACCCTCTTGGGAGTTAAATTAGCAAAACAAGGAGTATCATTCCTGTACTGTGGGTCTACAGAAGAGTGTGATAGGTGTAAATTATACCATGTATGCCACGAAAATTTGGAGTCAGAAAGGATATATAGAGTCGTAGAAGTTAGGGAATCTCATCATGACTGTCCTGTCCATGAAGGAGGAGTCTCGGTAGTTGTAGTCGATGAGTCGCCAATAAAGATATTACTCGACTCAAGAAAAGCGATAGAGGGGAGTGTGATCTCATATTCAACCGTAGAGTGCGATCACTATGATTATTGTGATTTAAAAGAACTATGCATTCCTGTTGGTCTATTAGACGGTGATAGATGTAGAGTACAACACATAGACGCCGAAGTAAGCGAAGAATGTAAGAAAGGCCTTAAATTCGTAGTAGCAGAAGTTATGAGAATAAAATAAGAAGAGGGTTATATTGTATTTTATAATGAAATTATCCTATCTTATCCTACCACCCCCTCTCTACACCCCCTTATAAAATTTAGAGTAGAAAGCTAAATTTAAAGTGGAAAAAGACTCTCTTGTGTCCGTTATAAAATAATTTTGGATAAAGTTGCGGGTGGAACGAGCCACGTTCCATAGCGAGCCACGCTGCAAAGTGAAGATATAAGAGGCAAAAGAATTATCCAAAATATACGATGTACTCTAAAGAAGAGATTCTAAGATTGATAGATGAGGTGAGGCATGAATTAGGTATGAAGGCATCTTCAACTCCGAGTATATCACGGATCGAGTATGATGAAGATAGGGATCGTTTATTGATCGTTGCTACGGATAGATCTGACAAAGCGGTGGTAATAGGGCCCGGGGGTTGGGTGGTTGGAAGGTTAAAGGAGATTTTAAACATAGATCAGATTCATGTAGTAGCAGAAACCGACTTAATAGTCAGAAGAATAAGAATAGATCGATCTACAAGTAAATTAAAAGAAATTCTAAATTCTAAAGTATCTGAAGAGGTAAAATTTAGTCTCGAAAATTATATTTTACCCTTGTTAGAAAATGCGGACCTCTTTCCTGATTTACCTGAAAAAGAAGAAAATGACAGCCATTTAACAACAGTTGCTCTCTCTGGAGGAGAAGACAGTTCAACTACCTTGACTATAGCAAAGATTTCAGGTATGAACCCTGTTGCCCTAACGGTAGATCCTGGAACTATTATACTTCCACCCCAGTTGAAGGAGAATATAGAACGAGTTGTATCAGAGTTAAATGTTCCTCATAATTATTTAGATCCTCCCGAATCTTTAAGAGAAATATGGGACAAGGCTTTAAAAGGACATATTCATCCATGCGGGAGATGTCATGCTGAACTTAAAAAAGAATTGTATAAATTTAATATCGAAAATAAAATTCCTTTGATCATGTTTGGTAACCTCTTGCCCACAGGAACTCAGGCTATAAAGGTAATAACCAACGATTTAGTACGGGTAAATCTATTAGCAGGGCTCTCGCTAAAAAAAGATCAAGGAGAGGAAATACTCAACAAATTAGGAATAGAGATATCAAAATTCGGATATGCTTGCCCCCTTTTGAGAGAGGTACATAAGAAACATCCACATCTCAGAAGGTATTCGATACAAAGAGTTCTAAGAAAAACAAGAGCAGGAATAATGGAGCCTGGACAAGCGTTAAAACAGATATACTCAATTCTAAGGTGATAGGATGAAAAAAGTTGTTATTGGAGGTACATTTGATATCATCCACTTAGGACATGAAAGATTATTTGAGAAAGCCTTTGAAATCGGAGATTTTTTGATAATAGGTTTGGTAACCGATGATTTAATAAATAAAGATCACCTTACGCATAATTATTACCAGAGAAAAAAGAATTTAGAGGAATTCTTAAATTATAAAGGATATTCTGGAAAATATGAAATCATTGAATTGGAGGATTCTCTTAAATTAACAAAAGGAGGCGATTTCGAAATCTTAATAGTTTCAGAAGAAACTTATCCCGAGGGCGTTAAGATAAATGAGGCAAGGATAAAGAGAGGACTAAAGCCTTTAGAAATTTTTAAGGTTGATATGGTAAAAGCTGAGAATGGAAAATCCATATCTGCTACCAGAATAAGAAAGGGGGAGATAGACGAGAAAGGAACTCTGATTCGTAGAGATAATAAAATAAAGGTTGCAGTAGGCTCTAAAAACCCAATTAAATTAAAAGCCACCGAAAACATTTTTGAAAGAGTATTTGGAGATGTAGAGATTATTTCTTGTGAAGTTGATACTTCTTCTCAGCCTTTTGACGAGGAAGTATTGGATAACGCAATAAAAAGGGCAAAAGATGCCTTAAACAAAACTGACTCGGATTTTGGGGTGGGAATCGAGGCAGGGCTAATAAAAAACTCTCGCGCAAATACGGGTTACGTTGATATCCAGTGGTGCGCTGTAATAGATAAAGAAGAAAATATCTCTGTTGGCAGTAGTCCTGGCTTTGAGATACCTAAAAAAGTTGTTAATGAGATACTGAAAGGTAGAGAGATGGAAGATGTGATGGAAAAAATATCTGGCATAGATAAAATTGGAGAAAAAGAAGGAGCGGTAGGTTTTCTTTCTAAAGGATTGATAGACCGCCTTTCTTTAACTGAACAATGCGTTTTGATGGCTATGGTTCCAATAATCTCCGAATCTTTGTATTGAGATTCTTCGCAAGATTTCTCAACAGCTTATTATGACCTTATTCAATTTTTTCAAACACATCTTTTGGCGCTCCGCAAACAGGACATACCCAGTCATCTGGTACATCTTCGAAGGAAGTTCCCGGTTCTATTCCACCATCAGGATCTCCTTCATCGGGATCATAAATATAGCCGCATATACATTTCCATTTATCAGCCATTATACATCCTCCTATGTATCCTCTCTTACCAATTTCCTATTATTG
>CAYFZR010000041.1:0-18099 GCA_964347835.1 uncultured archaeon | reverse complement strand
ATGCATGAAACAATGGGGAAGGGAGTAGATTTTTTATCTGTAGATCCAAAGCAATTAGATTCTGATATTTTTGTTGATTTAGGGCTAAAAGAAAAATTAGAAATGGTTGATTTTTTATTTGAGAATAAGGAAGAAGGACTTCGAAAATGCGAGTTTTAGGGTTGATATAACTTCTAAGGAAGGTATCACACCAATAGAGTTCGAAATCAAACAAGTCGAAAATGAAATTGAGAAAAGGCTAGTCAAAACGATTGAAATCCCGATAATGCCCAAAAAGAAATCTAAGATCTTAATAATATTCACCCTTTTAATAATCATTGCATTGCTCCTATCCCTTTTTTTAGTCGCAAATTATTACTTCGACCTTTATTCTCCCATTAATCAACAATTGGCTAAAATTATTCTAAGAATACCCTTTGAAAAGTTACCTTTGAGATTTTGATTGGATTTTTGGATTTTCTTGTATAGATTTAAGATTAAGGTTCTTGAAATTTTACTCCAATCAAGTATATCGAGATAAAAAATTATAAATCTGGAGAAAACAAATATTTTAAGAGGAAGTGAAGAAATGAAACTTTTCAGAAAAATAGGAGACTACACCGTAAGGCTTATGGAACTCATAGGTGAAGTTGTTTTAAGAGCAGGTGAGGGTGCTACAAGATTACCAGAGACAACCAAGAAGGGTATAAAAACTGGTAGAGAAGAGATTGAAACCTTGATGAAAAAAGAAAGAGAGGTTCCAGAACCGCCTAAGTTCTTAACCTCGTTTCTGGCTAGATTTCATGCAGATAAAAAAGACTTCTTGGTATTGAAATTACAAATAGCGAGCATCATATTTGTGTTATCAGTCGTTGCATCATTATTCAGATTTTTGTCGTTAGAGATCTTTTCTTTGGTAGCAGTTTTGATCTTCTTATTTACTTCATATGTCTTGGTTTTTCAGATAAAATTCGCTTTTCCTGAAGATAAGAATGCATACTATGTATTCTTTGGATTCTATCTACTCATGCCTTTGTTTTTATTGTATATAGATAAAATTACTCCTTCTAATCTTAGAATATGGGGATTTGCCTCCCCTTCTCCGTATTTAATTTTATTCGCAATAATTACTGTCGGAGTTTTCTTTTTGTTCTTTAACAAGAAATATGGAAGGGAATATACTATTGGCAGTGTTTTAGAGGCGAAAGAATCCTTTTTTGAGGTTAGAATTGGATATGACTTACGTGCGGGTGTTACCCCGAACATCTATTTACTTAAGAGCGATGTTAATGCTGAAAAAGGAGATCTGGTAAAGGTTTCGGTACTAAAAAAGCCTTTCACCTTTAGGAGTGCCAAGCCGCAAAAGATAGTAGAAGTTTTAGGGTAGTTTTTTATAAAAAGTATTTTTATAATATAGGACATAGGATAAGAGTCAGAACATATGAGAA
Source organism: uncultured archaeon (assembly GCA_964347835.1). Lineage (GTDB taxonomy): Archaea > CAYFZR01 > CAYFZR01 > CAYFZR01 > CAYFZR01 > CAYFZR01. The sequence continues at coordinate 16,672 of CAYFZR010000041.1, read as the reverse complement.
GGATCTTGTATGAAGATAGAAGACGTAAAGAAGGCAGTGCGAAAAGATGCGATTTGGGATACTTTAATCTCATTGGAGAAAGAACTCCAGAATTTAATACACGCATATGAATTGGGAGAATTTACAGACACCGAATACAAAAAAAGAAGGGAGGAAATAGATAAAAACATCAATAAAATCGAGATTATTTTGAAGGAAGAGAAAATAGAAGACGTCGATTTGAGTTTTGACGTGGACTTGGACATTTTGAAGATAAAATCTTTGACTGAAGAAGAAAAAATGGGTGAGAAAACAATTGAAGAATATGACAACGTCAAGATATTCAAGCACGGCCTTGAAGTTAAGTACTTTGTAAAAGATGAGAACCCATTCAGAGATAAATTCTCTCTTTTGGAGAATGACGACGACCTCGAGGAGATAATGATCTCCGGAGGAAACATTCCGATATACGTTGTCCATAGGAAATACGGGATGTGTAAGACAAATATAATTCCGAACGAGAAAGAAATCTATGACTTAATTTTGAGTTATGGAATCACCGATATCTCTTCTAAGTCCCTATTTGACATAATGCTTCCGGATGGAAGCAGAGTAAACGTTACGCGTCCAACGGTATCAAAAGATACTACGGTTACGATTAGAAAGTTTAGAAAAGAGCCCTTTACAATGATAGATCTCATAAACAACGATACAATTACACCAAATGCCAGTTCTTTTATCTGGCTTTGTCTAGAGGGTTTGAATGTGAGAAGAGCAAACATATTGCTCGCCGGGGGAACTTCTAGCGGAAAGACCACTAGTCTGAATACTCTCTCATCCTTCTTCAAGATAGACGAGCGTGTTATAACAATAGAAGATACTCTAGAACTTAATTTTGCCCATGAACACTGGATACAGTTACAATCAAATAAAACAAATGTGATGGACGATCTTGTGAAAAATACCCTCAGAATGAGACCAGATAGGATAATAGTGGGTGAGGTAAGGGGTCCAGAGGCGAATACATTATTTACTGCCATGAATACAGGTCACGATGGATGCTTGTGTACAATACATGCAAATACGGCTAAAGAAGTAATAACAAGATTAACTAGTGCACCGATGAACGTTCCAGAGATTTTAATCGGTGCTTTAGATCTAATAGTTATGCAAAACAGATTCCAGGGCGTGGAAGGCTCGATTAGAAGAGTAACCGAAATATCTGAAATAGCGGGATACGAATCCGGTAAGGTACTTATGAACAAATTGTACGAGTGGAATCCTAAAACGGATCTTCTGGACAGATCAAAGACGCCAAGTAGGTTTTTTGAGGAAATTTCTCATGCGAAAGGTATAGATCCATCTGATTTAAACGAAATATTGGCGGAAAGAGAGATAATATTGCTTTGGTTTAAAAATAAAGGAATAAGAGATCCAAAAAGACTTAGAAGATTTATAAACTTTTATTACGAAGAGCCAGATACTTTTATGGCTTATATAACTAAAGATGTTGGTTTTAAGGAAAAATAAAGTTAGATAAAATTATTTTTTTGTTACCACAACATTTATCTCGATTTGTCCTTAACTAAGATCATGATAAGGGCAATAAATATAATAGCAGAGGATAGACCGGGTGTATTGAAGGATATAACCACTATTATAGCAGGATACGGTTCGAATATAGTTTATGTTCACGCCTTCTCCAAAGAAGAAACGAGTTTGATTTATTTAGAGGTAGAAGAGGTAGAGAAAATTGACGAAATGATAGAGAATCTCAGAAAACTAGAATTTATTCACGAATTCGAGATTTTAAGACCATTTCAGCAGATATTTGGAAAGAGAATCATTGTAATAGGCGGAGGGGCCCAAGTAAGCCAAGTTGTTCTTGGAGCAGTTACAGAAGCAGATAGGCAAAACATAAGGGGTGACAGGATAAGCGTTGACACAATACCCCTTGTAGGAGAAAAAACTTTAGCAGAAGCCGTCAGAGCAGTAGGAAGATTGCATAGAGCCAGTATACTAGTGTTGGCAGGCTCTATAATGGGGGGAGAGATTTCTGAGGCCGTAAGAGAATTGAGGGAAAAACATGGTATACCCGTCATATCTTTGAACATGGCTGGTAGCGTTCCAGAGGTTTCTGATTTGGTTGTCACGGACCCTGTACAAGCAGGTGTTTTGTCAGTAATGATGATTGCTGAGAGAGATAGGATAGATGCATCCGAGATAATAGAAAGAAAACTCTAAAAAGTCTCAATTGCAAAAACTTAAATACATGATCTAAATCTCTTCATATGAAGCGGGGTGGGGTAGTCAGGTAATCCCGCCGGGCTCATAAACAAGAAATTAATCCGGTTGAGAAACCCGGAGATCCTTGGTTCAAATCCAAGCCCCGCTACCAAACTTTTTTAGAAACATTAGACCAAGAAACTGAAAAAGATAAGTAAAGGTTTAGACATGACCGTAAAATATAAAATCAAAAAGTCTAAATCAATATTGAGAAAACTCAAATACGTGGATACTTGGTTTTGGTGCCTTTACTCTTTAAATCCATACCAAGGATGTGAGTATGCCTGTGAATACTGCGATTCGAGATCCCATAAGTACCACTTTCACGAAGACTTTGATCGGACAATCTACGTAAAAGAGAATGCTCCTGATCTCTTAAAAAAAGAACTTAAGAAAAAGGGTTATTCGGTCAATAAAACTCTTTTAGATTTTGGTGTTAATGCTAAAATCTCATTTCCCAAGGATGTTATCGCGTTTAGCGGTGTTACCGACCCGTATCAGTCAGCCGAATTGGAATTCGAGATCACGAGGAAATGTCTCAAAGTTTTAAGGGATATTGGCTTTCCGGTACATATAATAACTAAATCTGATTTGGTAAAGAGAGATTCAGATATCCTATCTGAAATAAATGAAAAATCATGGGCTTGCGTATCCTTTACTATTACAACCTTCGATAAAGATATGGTAGAAATTTTCGAGCCTAGGGCACCATCTCCAGAAAAAAGAATAGATACCCTAAAATATTTTGTCAATTCTGGAATCAATACAGGAGTGATGTTTTGCCCAATCATTCCATTCATCTTAGATACAGATGAGAATATAGAGGAAGTCATAAGAAAAGCAAAAGAAGCAGGAGCAGATTATGTCTTGTTTGGAGCAGGTATGACTCTCCGAGAGGGCCAGAAAGAAAGATTTTTTGAGATTTTGAAAACTCATTTCCCTGAATTGATTCCCAGTTACAAAAGTATATACCACAATATGTCGCCTGAAAAAGATTATACGATAAAGGTATTGAGAAAAGCATTTTCTCTGTGTGAGAAATACGGTATAAGAAATTACATTAAAAGACCTATACCTAGAAAAGTAATTCAAAACAATTACAAAGTCTCATCGGCTCTTTACCACATCGCTTTTCTTTTAGAATTAAGAGAAGAAGACCAATACAAGATAATAACATACAAAAAGGCAGCCGAAGTCATAGAAGAACTGAAAGAAGACATAGAAAATATTCATAGAAAAAAAGAATTAGAGGAGATTCCAGGAATTGGTAAAAAAGTTGCGGAAGAAGTATCTGAGATTTTAGAAACTGGAAAGAGCGATTACTTGGAATCTCTAAAATTGTAGATCACTTCTTCGCGAATTACGTCTATCTTTCCTCGAGCGCCTCTTATTGATGGACGAGGGTTTTAAGCATGTCTAAGAGAGAGGATAAACCGATCAGTATCATTTCCTCAAAGCGAGGAGTATAATGGTAGAGTTTTGAAATAGCTTCGATGGTGAGGGTAGGATATTTTTGAAAAACGAAGAAGGATCCGCATACTACATAGATTAAAGGTAAGGTTATTACAAAGGATAAAAATCCGGAGATTTTATGTTCTGAAGAAATACCGACAACAAAGACGTATGCAAAGTAAATCATTCCTAATATTATGAGAATGTAATATAAATTCGAAGATATAAGGTCTAAAATATATAGTGCGTCGTAGTTTGCAAAAGTTAATGTTGAAATCTGTGAGACGGAAGGTAAAACTCTCGGGACTAAGATTTTTACTAAGATATTTGCTGAATACGCAACCGACCATATTAGATTCGTTACACTAACAATCAATAAACTCACGGAAAGAGTCGATTTGATCGGTGCGGTTCCTCCAAATAATTTTATAAAAATGTGCAGCAGAAAAACCAAGACCGTGAAACTGAGCATATAGATTAGTAAAACCCCAAAGACCATCTTAGGGTTTACTTTTTCGTGGAGACCATTTCTCACAAGCACAGTAAGAATAACCAAAAAAGATGAGACCGCAAATAGAGGCATAATTTTTCTAATCCTATTGCGCGTCGAAACAGAGTTGAAAAACTTTCTTGATGAAAAAAGAACCATTAAAAGGTCAAAGTACCTAAATTTTCTTCTAAGATCTATACTTGCTTGATTATCGTTCTTGATATTCTTTTCCTTATGCTTGAACCCACTTCTCACAGTCATGTCCACCCTTCTCAAAAAGCAGCGTGGCTCGTTGCACCCGCAATTTTATTAGGTATACTTATGTAACAATAAAAAGTAAATATTTTACATCTACAGTCTTGGCTCTTTTACCACCATTTTTTCAAAATTAAATCCGCCCGACTTTTTTCATTTAACTCTCAATTTAATTGTAATCCCAAATTTTGATTGCTTTAAAAGAAAAAAAAGAGTTTTGTAGTTTTAAAAAGACAATTTCAAAAAAGCATGAAGGAGTATCAAAAGAACATCAAAAAATATTATATCGGATAAAAAGATTCTATATAAATCGGTTTTGGCAAAATTGCTCCTATTTCTCGCAATTTTGTCTATGTAAAAGGTTTATTCTCTTGCAGTAAATTCATATACATGTGAACATTTAAACACCAAGAGGTTGGATAATGCGCCTAGTAATTTTATGTATCATACTTTTGCTGATATCTCCGATATATGCGGAAGATAAGATTGCGATTTCGAAAAAAAGTGGAAACTGGCTTCTATCCGTTCAAAATAAGGATGGAGGGTGGGGTAGATTTGAAGATTCGCGATCTCGACCCGAACAAACAGCTATTGTTATAAAGACTTTTACGAAGCTTTATCGAGACACATTTGACAAGAGATACTATGAAAAAGCCGAAGAAGGTTCTAAATGGCTATTTGAGCACAATATAGGAGGATTTAGGTGGGGAACTGAAGACACAATGTTTTGGGAAAGTTCTCTTGTTGGAGACGCCTTTTTATCGATGTATAACTACGATAATTCGAGAATATATCTAGACTACACCAAAAAGACGATTGAGTTCTTCTGTAAGAGTTGTGGAACCAAGAGCATAAAGGAAGTAGGTATTCACGTACATGACATGGCATCGTTGTATAGATTAACCGAGGATAGATGGTTATACGAAAAGACTCTCGAAATAGGAGAGTCTTTGTTAAAAGTCCAAACTTTAAGTGGAGGTTTTCCGCACGCTGCCTTAAACTACTGTACTGAAGCGAATAAACGGACACTTCATTCTTCTCCTTATTCTACACCTTTTGTTATAATATCTATGTTGGACTTGTACAAAATATCGAGAGATTCTAGATATTATATCGCGGCAACCGCTGCTGGAGACTATTTGCTAAATGCTCAAAAAGATGATGGCAGTTGGATGAATGATATCGAAATTACGAGCAATTGCGCTGCCTCATTACTATACCTCTATGAAGTAACTGGAGACCAAAGATACCTGATATCAGTAAAAAACGGTGTCAACTACCTAATTGATCTTCAAAAAGATGGTATATGGCTGGATGAAAAGACAGAAAAACCAAGAATTGACAAAATTGCGTCGATAATTAGTTTGTTACTGGACTATTCTAAGATGGAGCCAGAAATAACCGTTCAGAGACAAATCGAAAAACACATCATTGAGGAAGGTGAAGTTGTTGACGTAAATATAGAGTTAAGGAACCATAAGAAAGGCAGGATAAATGCTATTATAATAGATGAAAAACTTCCAGCAGGTTTAATAAGAATAGGAACGAATTACTGGAATATTAAACTTGGACCCTACGATTCTGAAACTCTAACTTATCGTATAAAAGGGAATCATAGAGGAAGTTACATTTTGAATCCTGTTAAGGTAGATTATACCTTTTTGGACGAAAAAAATACAATAAAATCAACAACCAACTCCCTAATCGTTACGAAGGCAGTCACTGTCCCTAGAATGAGATCAGAAGAATATTTAAATAGAGTAAATTTGCTTTTAAAAGATGTAGAGAAAAAGTATGAGGAAACTGGTAAAAGAATGGACATAATTTCCAGTTGGGGATTAAACCTTACTATTCAAAAGAATACGCTTTTGAATGATGCAGAAAAGATCGAAAATGCCAGAGCGTTAATAAATGATGCAGAAGAATTGTATTCGAAAGGTGAATACGAAAAAATTTATAATCTAACAATTCTGGCAGAAAACTACCTAAAATACGTATTTGATGATTTTGATACACTATCCGCGGCTATAGTAGAAAAATCTTTAAAATACACTAGTAAAGAGATAAATGATGTTAACAATTATGTTTATGAAGCAAATATCGTTGTAAATTCTTATGATTTACCAGCTTTAGGATCTGACCTAAGAAACGCAATATCAAATTTAGATGATGCGAAAATAAATCTACAAAATGCAAAAATGAGTTACTCAAAAGCAGAACAACTCTATTTTTCGAGAAAATATGACAGTGTAATTAAGGAGGAAAGCGATGCCATAAACAACGCTAAAATATCTTATTTAAGAGCAAAAGAAGCAAAATCAAGCATAGATAGGAGTAAAAATGGAGTCATACTGGCGGCTGGTATGATTGGGGGCCTTTCCTTAATGATCCTATTTATCATCTCTATTCTTTTAATCAAAATGAATTCAAACAAAAAGGAACCTATGCTCGATGAAAATCAAGAAGGCTGAAATTCTTTTGGTTCTAAGGTTAGCACTGATAAACCCTTAAAAGAGATATAGTTAGATGGTTAAATATTTTTAATAGGTTATACCTGAGATATGTATGCGTATCCAACATCTATTCATATCTATAATATTCCTAATTTCAATCGTCCATGGATATTCTGGCACTCACGAAATAGACATGTTGTGCGATCTTTCGGAAGGCGGTACTGCATACGTAGAAGGCGAGGTAACTTTTACAAACCTCTTGCAAGGAATGGCTCTAAAAGACGTTTTTTATATAAATGTGGAGAACCTCTTCTATTTTTCGGTAAGGGATGCATTAGGACCCTTAGAATATGAATTAAAAAACTCTTCCATGATTATAAATTTCAGGAAACCTGTCTATTATAAAGAAAAAGTAGACTACGGGATTAAATTTTACACAGGGGATTTAATCGATAAGAAGGGTAGTTTCTATTTTTCATTCGATCTTATCTTCTATCCTTTAAATAACATCCCGGTCAGAGATCTTGAATTACTCATTAAATTGCCTGAAGGAGCCATTTATAGAGAATACTACCCAGAACCAGATAGAATATTTATTGAGAGAGGAAGAACCGTCTTTTATTATGATCTGAGTCCAATTTTAAACGTAACAAAAATTAAAGTCGACTATGATTTAGAAGAGAAAAAAATTAGTGAGTTAAAAGAATTGAAAATAAAGAAAGAAAAAGAAGAGAGATCATTAGAACTGGAGAGACTAAAAAACGATCTAATCAATAATATCTCAACGCAAAGAGCCAGAATTAACGCTTTAGAAAATGAAATAAACAATGAAAAAGATCTTGTAGTATATCTGAGTTCTTTAGATATTGTAAAAGATCTTTTGAGATCTTCTGAAGAAAAAGTTTATAGATTTGAACTTGAAGAGTCAAAGGCAATTCTAATTTCTGCAATTTACTTAATAAAATCAGTAGAGCGAAATATAGAAAAATATAAGGAAGATCTTGAAAATAAAAGACTGAATTTGACCTTTAATCACATAAAAAAAGCAGAAGACACATTAGTTTTGGCAGAAAAAAAGATAAATGAATTGAATAAATCCTCATTTGTATGGATAGAACCCAACACAAACGAAATAAACACTCTGTATTTGAAATCAAAAAATCATTATGAGAGAGCATTAGATGCCCTAGAAATTAGAGATTATTCTTTGGCTAAAGAAGAGGCTGAGAAATCTAGAGAATTAGCATATCAGACTATTTACCTTATTGATGAAGAGAGAGAAAAAACAAATTCCAGAAAAAATCTTTTGGTCCTAGGATCGTCTCTTTGCATTTTTTCTTTATTCTTCTCTTCCATTTTCATAGTTATTAGGAGAAATAAAGAGGAAAATATACTTAGAAAAATAAAAAAGGAGTATAGAAACGTTTCACAGGATTATGAATTTGGATTCATATCAAGAGAAGAATATGAACGTAGAATAGAAGTACTCTATGACGAGGTAACCGAACTATACGAAAAGTTGAGGTAAACATCGTTGAATCTATAAAATATTTCATAACTTGCTTGCTGGTGGAATTCAAAGGGGTTCTTGTCGTATGGTTCTAATATCTTTCCGTTGAGGGTTATCCATACATGTCCGTAGTTTCCCCTTGTTCCAACATTTACAAAAACATCTTCAGGTGGGTTTATAGATCTCAGCATGCTACCCAAAAGTATCGCCTTGTCCTCACAGTCTCCTGTCTTTATTTTTAATGTTTCTACTGGCGATTGCCAGACCTCAAGTCCAAGAATATCACGCTCATACCTTATCCCATCCCTCACGTAGTAAAAAATCTTTTTCTCGCATTCTGTATGGTTAATCCCCGAACATATCTTCGAAACTAAGTAGGATACATCTTCTTTGCGTATTAGAGCTTTTGGATCTCTTCCAGAATAATATTTTAGTTTATTTTCCAATTCGACTATTTTTTTATCTTTTTTTTCAATATTGTCCTCTAATTCTAAAATTTTAAGCCTTAGTTCTGAGATTTCTCTCTCTTGGTCTTGTATCTTCAAATTTTTTTCTTCCAACTCATTTTTTAGTTTTATATTCTCTTTTGTAAGTGTACCATTCGCATCTATATCGTTGTCTTTATCGTAAAAGAATAAGACGCCTAGCAAAAGAAGACAGAGAGTTAAAATTATATAAGGTCTCATCTTAATCAAACAAGGAAAATATCAATCCCAGTATCCTCTGAATTAAACCTTTTTCTTCTTTGGTTTCTGGTAATGATTTTTTAACTGTAATTTTCACCTTGTTTGAATCAGCATGGTAGAAGTTTCCTTCTTCGTCTTGATAAGAAACGCTCGCCTGAGAAAGCTCATATATATTTGGTATGCTGGAAGAAATTGAATAGAAAAACCATGTGGATTGACCAGGAGCCAACAAATCCAAAGACCATACGTTAGTTCCGCTGGTAATTGTGAAAGCAGGAGGAAGTAAGTCACTGATTTTTAGATTTCTTGCTACTCCATCTCCATTATTTTTCAGAATTACAACTACCCTAGTTGATTCTCCAGGATTTAATTCTGGTTCATATACTTGTTTGGATACTGATACCTTAGGTTCAGGCTTAGGAACTGGGGGTGCAATGGTAGGGACAGGAACAGCAGGAACAGGAGTTGTAGGCACTTCTGGAGCAGGAGTTATAGGTTTAGGCACCGTAACCTTTTCTGCAGTTACCTTTTTGAAAATTCCACACGCTAAGGCCCGACGCGTATATACGTTAATGTTTGCCGCACACGTACCAGTGTCAGTGTATCTTCCATCAACAAACTCCACTACGATGTCGTCCCCTGCGCTATCCATTATATTTCCCAAAACAGAGTGTTTATAGATTCGAAGATCTTTTATAGGGGTACCTTTTTTTTCAACCCTTACTTTAGCCTTTGTTCCAGAATAATCAACGGTTGCCATTGAGAGCGTGTATTCTCCTGATTGGATGGTCTCTCCTTCGCTGAGCCACCCCCCAAAACTTCGGACGAACCATGTTACATTTATGATATCGTCTCTTTTGCGTGCGATGTGGATAAACGCCGTACCGTGATCTTCATCCGCCCATGTAAAACTCACCCTGAACGGATGTCTTTTACGTCTTTCATCGCTGTCTTCAAATATCATTGGATCTCTTGCAGACATCTCAATGCCGTCTTTTATTTGCTCTCTGGAAAGCAATCCGGTCTCTCCCAATCCAAGGTCATCATAATTCCCGTCCAACAGTATTATAAACTCTGCAGATGCCGTGTTTTCATCTTCTTCTACGTCGGTGAGTTTGAGATAATATCTATCGCCTATCTTCAATACATCGTTTACCTTTATCCAAGCGGAAAATACAGTTTCAGGATCTTCCCATGCCTTATCAAAATTGTATTTGAATTTAGCGGAGTAGGTAGGCGATAAAAACATTACGATTAGGCACAAGACAAGTACTCTACGCATGTCTCCCACATCCTATAATATTTTGATTATAATAATATATATGTTTGGTTAACATATTTGTTTGTAATCTGTTATATAAGATCTTTTTACCTCTCTTCTCTATCCAATACCTTACTTTCGTCTACGTCTACATAGATCATGTACGTCTTATCTTTGTAAATTTCTTTCCACTTTTTTGGAACCGCATGTATGGTCACATTCCATACTTCTGCGTGTATTTTTAGATCAATCTTTTTAAACCTATCTAAGTTTTTTACTTCAGATATAATCACATAATCAAAGTAATAATCGCCCCAGTCTTCGATATCTTCCTTTACCTCGTCATCCTTTAAGGCGATTATCAGCGAGTGGGTTGCTTTTTGAGCAAATAATTCTTCACATTCGTAGGGAGATTTTCTTATGATGGTAACATTCTTTTTATCCTTACATTCAACAATCTCTTTTATTTGAGAAATCGCTGAAAAACTTTCATTTAATTTGCTTATCTTATCTTGGAGCCTTATAACCATCTTTTTGTAATTCTCAATAGTTTCCATTTGAGTCTCTATGATCTCTCTTTGAGACCTTATAGTTGTGTTCATTGATTTGATCTGTTCTTTCAAATTCGAAATCTCTTTTTGTCTTGTGTCCTGTAGACAACCAGGATTGATAAGAAGAAAAACTAGGAATATTGCGACAATCGTCAAGTATTTCCTCTCTACCATGAAACCACAAACTATATCTTTAAAGAGTAGGTGGATAGATAAGACTTTCGTGGGATAAAAATGCCGATTGAGAAAGATGAGATATTGGTTATTCTATTGGTTTTAACAATCGCCATGAGCGGTCTAGCCTTATGGAGTATGAATAAAAGATTGAAAGGATTAGAACAAGAAAATGAGAAATTTAGTGATGAAATCTCAAGAACAAGGCTCTCCCTATCAAAATTGGCAGATGAATTCGAAAATACCAGAAAGGAGGGGGACGAGAAATATATTGCAGTAAAGGTTCTTTTTGGCGATGAAAAGGCTGGTAATTTTGTAAAAGAGATTATTGGGAACAGCACTGAAGGCGTTGATGTAAGTATCCTCAAGACAGAAAATCCTCATGTATGGGATATCTTTATCCGCTCTAGCATTAGAAACACATCCGTAGAGGTGGTAGTCGATACATGGAGAGAAGAAGTTTTATCATACAGACGGTTATCTTGATATTGTTTTTAACCCCCGCATATGCCGATATATCCAATATTTCTACTGATATAAATGAGATCTTGAACTTCGACTACATGAGGGCAAAGATAGTTGTAGGCGCGAGTACACCTGCTCCCGCCATGGATGGGGTGAGCGCCTCAATAGTGGCGGGAAGGATTGGAACTATGACCTTCGAAGAAGAAAAGGCAGGATTTAAGGTAGTTCTATCTCGATTGACCTACCTCGATTCCGAGGTTAACAACAAGACAAAAAAGTGGTACAACTTGATTTTGATAGGTGGACCTGTAGCGAACTCAATAAGTAAAGAAGTCTTTGATAAGATGGAAATTAAGATAACGAACGATAATCCAGGTCCTGAAGTGGGAGTAGTTCAACTCATCAAGGATCCATTTGGTTACGGAAAGGACGTACTGGTAATAGCAGGTTCAGATAGAGACGGTACCCTTGAAGCCTCGAAGTTCTGGATTGATATGTGGAAAATTGTCTGACGAAAGATCTATTTAGTGCAAGTTATACATTCTCCTAAGGTATTCTTATGCGAGCCTTAATACTGCTCACAATAATTATAATAGTCTCAGTTGGTTTATGCCAACAAACATTAATAATTGGGGTGTATCAGGGAGACGATGTATTCTCTCGATCTTATGAGATTGGACAATTTCTAGATTTTTATAAGATTCCTTACGCAAGAATTAGTCTTATCGATGGATTGTCGATATTTTCCTATGATGCCATAATACTAGATGACAGAAGCCTGTCTAATGAAGAAATTAGTAATTTGAAAGAATTTGTGAGAAAGGGGGGAGTCTTAATTGCGATCGGGGCTCCTTCTTCTTTAGATGCAAATGGTGCTCGCAGAAATGGATTGGGCCTAGATATAATGGGTCTCAAGGGTAGTGCAATACAGAATTCCATTACTACCAGAGAGATCGTAATTATCGAGAAAGACTTGCTCACAGAGGGATTATATGGAGATTCTTTTAATGTTCATTCTCCTACCTACAACCTCTACCTTTATAATGGTGCTAATGTGAGTGAAATTGCAAAATATAAGTATTATACTTACCCAGCCATTGTTACAAACAGATACGGGGATGGTTTAGTTATTTGGTATCAATTCAATCCATACTATCAATATGTCGTTACACATAAGCAAGAAATGAATTTATTAGCACTGAATGCCCTTAGAAAAGCATCTAATTTTAAGGAAAAACCTTTGGCATATCTCGGTATGTGGCCAGAGGGTGCTAAGAGCGCGGTTTTGGTGAGAGTAGATTTTTATGGAGACGAAATAGGGGCTAGATTTGAGAAAATAAGTAGACTATTGGCGAAAAATCGTAAGACAGCTACCTTGTTTATTCCATTTTATACAATAAAGGATGGTGACATAACGGACGATCTGCCACTATGGCAAAATCTTGGATATGAGATTTCATGCTATGGCTTAACAGAAAATCCGTGGAAAGATGTGCCATTTTCTTGGAAAGATAGGAGGTATGGTGAAAGGTCATACTTTAGCTCGATTACAGAATTTAGGATTCCCTCTAAGCGTCCAATGGGACCTTTTTATTGGGTATATGAACAGGAATTTTGGAAAGATTTAGGAGATGCCCTACATTCTCTTAATGCTGTTGGGGTCTCTCCTAAAGGATGCGTAATACCGTATAGTGAGGCGATAGGGACTTTTTCTGTTCTTGAGCCTAAAACCGTTGGAGGCGGTAGAACTTCTCCAACCATCAAAGAAACTTGGTATTGGGGGCATACACATTTTCCTAATGTTACCTGGGAGTTCACTGATACTGATTGGCTAAACGATACACAAATTGTCAGTAGAGTTCCCGGGGTCAATATTACTTGGCTTAGAAGATATTCATCAGAAAAAGAAAATTTGACATATGAATCTCATCAAGAAAGGAACATACCTAAATATTCTAGAACCTATTATTCCTATGAAGAGAGGCTCTTTCTGCGCAAATTCACCAGAGATTTCGATTTCGATTATCTTACATCTTCTTCTAAAACAGATACAATGCCATTCTATATGTACGGTCCGTTGTTCATACCTCAAACGATAAACAAAGATTCTTCTGTATTCAAGAATTATCCATCCAAAGAAGGCACAGAATACATGAAAGAAAAAATAGATGAGAAATATAAGAAAAATGGACTCATATCTCTCTGGCTAACAACAGATGGAAGTGGAAAAAACCCCTGGAAACTTAATTCTATACTAAGTCATTTAAATGGAAAACCATACATCTGGGATGCGACGTACTATGAATTCTACAATTGGTGGAAAGATAGGGAAAACATAGATATAGCCCACTATTATATACAAAACAATACACTTAGAATAGTGGTAACCTCGCAACATGACATAAATGATGCTACGATAGAAGTTGAGATGCCACCGAAAACAAACTTCATAGATGAGGTAACTGGAGCAAAGACATATAGGCTTGAGTATGGGCAGAAAGAAAGGAAATTGGTATTGGTATCAGATTTAGGAACAGGTAAGAATACAATAACTGTTAAATACCATTGATACCTTTAGACAAAATATCTCGTTGTAGATTAAAAGTATTCTGAGGGGTAAAATGAGGAAAGTCTTACTGTTCATTATAGGATTCTTAATCGTACCATCTTTAGCCGGGAATGGTCCGCCAGATCTACATATCAATATACAAGGACCAGCAGAGATTATTTCTGGGACTACACAGATATTCACCTTGGTCATAAGAAACGATGCGCCTAATGGAACAGCCTTTAACAGTGTAGTTAATGGAAAATTATCTAATTCTGAACTCTATTTCTTATCTACAAGTGCCAGCACAATAAAGGGGGAAATAGGGGATATAAATCCAGGAGAATACAAAAAGTACCAATTTTCTATTGGATCAAGCATTGAACCTACCGTTAATGAAACTAAGATGAGTTTTACCTTAGACTACGGATGGATAGAATGCACCGATGAATATTGTCCCATAGAACCCAATGTATTTGAAAGTATAGAACTCTCAAAAACGATACAGATCACTTCGGAAGACTATACGTCTGAGGAGAAAAGAATTCGAGAAACTCAAGCCCAGTTGAATAAATTGAAGACAACTTTATCGCTTTATGATGAGCAAACAAAGGAATGGGAGGGAAAAAAAGAAAAATATGAAGAGGAAGCAATATATTGGGAAAAACAAGCCCAAATTTATAAAGATAAATATTTTGAAAAGAGAAAAGAATTCGAATTTTTATATGAAAATGTCAATCAAGAAAAAAGAGATAACGGATACATCAGACTCGTATTCAGTATTCTGATTGGTTCAATCGTCATAGCAACCGGATTAAAAAACGGTCTAAAGAGACCTAACAGGAAAAAAAGAGGATTGGGGGGTAGATGAGATTAAGATAACAATATTATTCTTAATTTTATCATTGATACTTTCTTGTCCGGCTTGTGGTCAGCAAAAAGCAGTTTTACTGGAATATTTTTGGAATGAAGATTGTGGCGCTTGTAAACTTGTTGAACCTATGCTTGAGGAGATTAAGAATATATATGGCAACAATGTGGTGATAAAAAAGTACAATACCAGGGATTCGACGAGCAGACCATTTATAGATAGATACAATGTAGAATATCTACCACATATTGTGGTAGACGAGCAAATTGCCTTGATAAAGTATCAGGAGATAAAGGCAAATTTGTTCCATGTGATACAAGAAGAGTTAGAAGTAGGCGGAATAACAATATCGCTGCCGGAACAGGTGGACATATCTTCAGAAGGTATAATCTTTCTCAGAGATCTTGCAAAAGCCAATATTGATAGGGTAGAGAAGGAGATTTTAAACTTAAGGCCCATAGGAATAACTACTTCTAAGCCAAGAGAGTTGATAGTATCAGCAAATAATGTATTTTTGACGGCAGAGACTTTTTTTGAAAAAGATGATCTCGTTAATGCTGCCAGAGAATACCAGAAGGCAAATACTCTGGCTGAAGAAGCATACAGTTCACTAATAGAAAATGAGAGATTTTACGCCAAGAATAATATAGACGAAGCCAACGGAATAATATGGGCATTAAAACAGTCCATAGAAAGGGCGAAAAAAGAAAACGAAAATGTAAGCGATGTTAGCGAAAAACTTGCGAGGGCAGAGTACCAGTTATCCGTTGCTTGGAATGCCTATGAAGAAGAAGACTATGTAAAGGCTATTTCGTGGGCTAAAACTACTGTAGACACAAGTGAAAATGTAAAACAGGGATTTTACGAGTCCAGACTAACACAACTTCAAAGAGACATATATTATTGTTCACAACAAGTTGAAGGAAAACAAAAAGAGATGTACGAAGAGATGAAAAAGGCAAATGATAAAAAAAGATTGGTAGAATATTATAAAAACGATACAAGATTGTACAGAGATTGGTACGAAGTGTATCAGACCAAGATAATGCAAGAACAAGAAGAATTAGACGAATTATCTATGAAAACAAAAATATGGAAGGGCGGGATCGGTTTAGTATTGGGGGGCATGTTAGTACTCGGTATTTTCAGAAAGATAGGGAGATAGTAAGTTGATTGAAGCACACATGTTTATAGAAACTCAGAGCAATGATAGAGAGTTATTAGAACTTAGCATAGAAACTCTAATAAAGAAAATAAAGGAGCAAGAAGATTTAAAAATAAAAGAACTAAACGTTGATGAAATAGTTAGTGAAAATGAGGCGTATTCAGGAATTTTTGATGTATTTTTTTTAGTAAAGGACCTTAATACTTTATCGAAAGCAGTAATGCGTTATGCACCATCTGCAATTGAAATAATGTCACCATTACAAATAAAGTTGACTAAAA
This sequence comes from uncultured archaeon, assembly GCA_964347835.1. Lineage (GTDB taxonomy): Archaea > CAYFZR01 > CAYFZR01 > CAYFZR01 > CAYFZR01 > CAYFZR01. The sequence continues at coordinate 245 of CAYFZR010000041.1, read as the reverse complement.
GGGAGTATTTAGAGATATTAGCTACCATATCTCACTACGTAAGTATGTTGTACGATAGATTTAAGGTTACATATATGATAGATTTAGAAGATTTGCCTGAAATACGGGAGTTAGATGAATTTGAGTTGGAAGAAATAAGAAAATTAGAACCCGTTCAAATGAATTTCGCCTTTGAAGCCAGGGGAAAAGACGAAAAAGAATTGAAGAAAGATCTTTTACGCCTAATTTACGATCCTGATTTAATA
>CAYFZR010000040.1:0-7159 GCA_964347835.1 uncultured archaeon | reverse complement strand
TAAAAGAGTTTGAAAAGACTAAAAAGAATATAACAATGGAAGAACTTGAAAGAGGAAAGAAAAAATTAATAGGTTTGTATATCATAAGGCATGAAAGCAACAAAGACCAGGCATGGTTTTTAGCTTGGTATGAAACCCTCGGAATCGGCTATGGGTACGATGAAGAATATCTAACCGACATAGAAAAAGTAACCGCAGAAGATGTTTTACAGGTGGCTAATAAATATTTAGAGGGCCCGGTTATTGCTAGGGTGGGTCCCTGAAAGGCGATAAATCTTAAAATAATTATAAAATTGCTCACATTCACAAATTGGTTACTGAAAGGAAAAAACTATACCCTAATAATCGGTTAATTAACTCTTATCCAAAATCCAAGCTTGATTGTGCTTAATTTTTTTATCGAGTAATTTTAGAAATTGCGGTAATTATTCCGTAATCGGAAATTATAAATATTCCGGTAACTAACTATTAGTGGCTTAGGGGGAGGTTAGATATTATGTTTTTTTAATTTAAGTGTAGAACTCTCTTTATTAACTATTTTTATATTTTTGCGCTGATTAGAAACCGCGTTAAAAGAAATAGCTAAAATAGAAGGGGGGATGAACTATATACGCAACAGTAATGGCCATCCAGTTTATTAAGCCTGAAAAGATGGACGAGGCGATCGACATCTATCAGGGTTCGGTGGTGTCGGCCGCCAAGCAGAAGCAGGGATTCAAAGGCACACTTCTGCTGACAGACCCTAACACGTGCAAGGCTATTTTAATTATCCTGTGGAAGACAGAAGCCGATATGAAGGCTAGTGAGTCCTGCGGCTATCTCGAGGAACAGATTTGTAATTTCGCCAATACTTTTTGTTCTTTCATCCACTTTTGGCATTCGTGCAAATGTCATAGTCATGAATTAAGCCTTGAATGATGAAAAATTTCTTAACGAAAATTTAGAATGTAGAGTAATTTCTATTCTACAGTTCTATATTTTAGATAAGTATCGATAACAGCCTTTACTGTACCTAAAATGGCAGGTCCGACGATAAGACCGATGGCTCCCATTATTAAAGGTCCGCCGATGAAACCAATTAATATCACCATCGGATGTATCATACCGGACTTTGCTGCTAATTTTGGTCGAATATACATGTCTGGTAAGATTGATTCAACTATAACTCCGTAAAAGAAGATGATTAGACCAATTACTAATTCTCCGCCGGCAATAAAAATGAGAGAAAGCGGTATATAGACCAACCATGCACCGATGACGGGGATAATCGCTACAAGAGCAGTAAGTGCTCCGAGTAAAATACTGTATTTAATTCCAAGTATTAAGTAAAGGATCGCAGCCAGCAAACCCGTTGCCAAGGATGTCATAAAATGACCGATGAACATTGCGTGGAAGCAGATATCAATGTAGTGGAAAAGATCGTTCACAACCTCCCTATATTCCTTTGGAGTTAAATTAATGATCATTTCTTTAACTGAGGTCCCATCCCTAACCAAATAGAAAACAGAGGCTATTAGAATAAATATTTTTAGAAGCAGTATTGGAATCTCTCCTATTTTTTGGAGGGTAGCAGATAAAATCGGAGAAATAACACCGTAAATTTTTGAAATAACATCTGTAGTCAAATCTTCGAGCCTGAACTTAGCCAAATAAGGGCCAATTAAAGCTCGGATAGTTTCTTCGGATGGGATAGGAACTGTAGATATGAAGGCAGTTGCCTCTCTCACCACCACGATGATGGTGTAGGTAAAGATTAACACAACCGGAAGAACTACAAGAAGGAGGATCAAACTTGCAGATAGTGTTTTATTTTTTGCGTATTTATTTAGGTAGAGGAAAACTGGATGTACCAAGTACGCAACGACTGCTCCAACTATTATGGCATCTAACAGTCTCCAAGAGACCCAAACTGCAGAAATAAGCAATAGTAATAATAATAGCCAAACGACGTATCTCACTGCTTTCATATTACACACATCATATTTTTATCAATTAAACTCTTCAATGTTCTCGGATAAATTAAAAATTTTGAGTATCGCAAGATAACCTTCACAAACTATAAAATTTCCCTGGCAATGCCCTCAAGACCCATGAAGTCTCCTTCGTGGTCTAAAGTTCTTGTACTGAGCTCTATAGGTATTTTATCCATATTTTTGCTGATCACAGATATTTTATAACGCTCTAAGGCCTCTTCTCCTGCTATCCTCTTCTTGAAGTTCTCTAAGGTAAACTCGAGATCCTCTGGAGCGACTACTTTGGTGAAGTGTTTGCCAATCAACTCTTCTTGGCTATATCCTAATAAATCAGTCCCCTTCTTATTAACATATGTGAAGTTTCCGTTTCGATCTAAAGTAAAAATAGCATCGCTCGCAAGATCAATCATATCCCTGTACTTCTTTTCAGCCTTTTTCAATTCGGTGAGATCCCTTGCGACTCCTTCTACACCCGTAAACTCTCCATAGCGTTCAATGGTACAAGTCCTAAGCTCTACAGGAATTCTCTCTCCACTCTTTGTAATAACTCTAATCTCTAGGTTTTCGCAAGATTCGCGAGTAAATCTCCTTTTGAAGTTTTCAAGCATCATTTCGTGACATTCAGGGGCTACTACGGTTGTAAACTTCTTTCCAATTACCTCATCCTTGCTGTATCCAAGCCTGTCCAAAGCTGCTTGGTTCATGAACGTGAATTTACCCTCTTTGTCTAATGCAAAGATTCCATCAACAGCACTTTCAATTAGATCCCAGTGTTTTTCTCTGGCTTTTTCAATTGCAGCCTCCTTTTTAATTGCAGTGAAAAGAAGAAAACAGCCTACAAGAAAAGAAGCAAAACTGATAAGTCCCAGAGGCATGGATACAATCAGCAGCATACTCTCCATAGTTATTAGGTCTTTTGTATCGAGAAGGTAAAAAGGAAGAATTGCAATAATTCCTAAAACGACCCCTATTGCTATCATAATCAGGGCAATCGCACGATCTGAATAACCTATTTTTAACCTTTCTGCCGGCCCTTCTAAAAGTTCTGGAGCAAGGGTTTTTCCACATGACTTGCAATATTTGGCTTCTTCCAAATTTTCAGTTCCACATATTTCGCATTTCATTTAAGCCCTCCATACATGGGGTATTATTGAAATTAACCTGGCAATAACTCTTTCGTAGATTACAAGACCCACCGAGATTAACATGGGTACAAAGATCGCACAGTAAACTATCCCAATCGCTGAAATTTTACCAAAATCCTGTACTGGAACGAGCATCATTGTAACAAGGGAGAGAAAACCAAACATCGTTGTTACGGTTGTTAGGGCGATAGATTCTCCAACTTTTAAAGAACATGTGTGTAGTGCCTCTTCAGTACTTAATCCTTTCTCTTTTTCTTCATTATACCTTGAAAGGAAATGTATGCTGTAATCTATACCTAATCCAAGCAAAACTGTGGCTAACATTATGGTAAGAGGTGTAGATGGAATTCCAAGCAGGCCCATTGTGCCCATGGCGTAAACTATGGCTATAAGTATTGGGCCAAGCGCCACTGGAATTCTTACCGGACTCTTAAGGGCGAAAGACAAAATTATTAAAACCAGAATTAAACTCATCCCTGTCATCCTGACTTGGTCTTCTTCCATTACTCTTTCCATCGTAGAAAAAAGCACGGCAGGACCCGCCTGAACAAAGGTAGCGTCATCAGGCGTGTCAACGTAATCGATCATGTCATTGATTTCCTTCACGTCACTTTCTTCTATCTCAGTATCTTTTTTTATGAATACGAGCGCTTCTGTATAATCCTTAGTTAAGAACCTCCTTCTATTACCTGGAGGCACCATATTAATTTTCTCAATGATATCTCTTTTTGTATTCGAATCCGATACGGGACCGATCATACTTAAAATGCTGGATACCTCGACAACGTGCGGTAAACTCATCGCTCTTTCTTGTACTTTTTCCATTGACTTCAATATTTCAGGCTCTCTGACATCGTCTGCCTCTATATAAACAAAAGAGTATTCATATTCGCCAAATTCATCATCTACAATGTTGCTTGCTATTATAATGTCCATCTCTTGAGGCAACCACATCTTATTTTCGGTTTTACTTTCTATTTGAGACATTCCATAAAAAATTGGGGTTAGAGCAAGTGCCATAAAAAACATTACCGCAATGGGTTTTTTTACAGAGAAATCTGATAATCTAGACATTAAAGTTGGCAGTATACCTCTTATTCCTAAAGCCTCAGTAATGCTGGAGAAATCTATAGTTCCTCTAGCCAATTTGGTTTCCAGCACTAAATATGATGGGAGGAACAGGATCACGGATAGAGCAGAAAAAGAGATCGCTATAAGGGACATCAGACCAAATTCAGCCACCATTCTAATGCCAGCGGTCGCCATACCTGAGAAGGCTGCCATGGTAGTTAAAGCTGTAAATACCGTGTTCCTACCAATTCTAGAAACAGCGATGTTTAATGCATCGGGTCTTCCCTCATCCAGTTCCTCGTGGAATCTGTGCACCATGTGTATACTGTAATCTACTCCAAGACCTAAGGTAATCGCGCCGAAGATAGCGGTTAAAAAGTTTAAGGGTACATTTAAGGTGTGCATTGTTCCATATGCCGCAAGAACAGCCACGAGTATTGGTATCATAATGAAAGCGGCACGAATAGGGCTTCTAAATATGAAGAATAGAACAACCGTTATGGTTAAAGCGCTCGCAACTATTGTTTGTGCGAAACCTATTCTAACGGCTTGATCCCACGAATATCCCATGGCTATTCCGCCTGTAACAGTGGCTTTCGTTCCCTTTGGTTTGTGTATTTTTTCAACTGTTTTTTGAAAAGTTTCTATAAGCTCTGTTTCGCTTGGCATTTCGGCGGAATCAATCTCTGCTTCTATTAAAGAGTATTTTTGTTCTCTGTCGACGTATTTCGATCTTTCATCTAAAGGTTTTCTCAATATTTCCGTTTTTGTATCTCCAAGATCTAAAACACTAGAGATGCTAAATACACCAGGAATGGTTGCTATCGTATCAACTAACTTCGATGTCAAATCCAAAACGTCCTCTGTATAAACGTCCTTTTGGTTAACCCCGTCTACTTCAACAAGAACTTGAACGGATGTAGGTCCCATAAAATCGCTTTGTATAATGCGAGTTTCCTGGTAACCCGGAGTATCTGGGTAGAAAAACCCCATGAAATCCGTACTGACCTTAGTTTTCATTGCCTGATGTAGCGAAATTCCCGCAATTATTATAGAGAGAATTATTAAAATAGGGTAGATTCTCTTTGAAAGATTGGCGTGGAAATCAAGGATTTCGGTAATCAAATATTTTCCTCCCGACTAAAAATGCTACTCTGGCTCTTTTTTACGCCTGAATCTGAGTCCTAAGAACGCTACTCCTGCCAAAACAAGTAGAACCACTATACCAAATAGTATACCGGATAATCCCATACCCTGAGATTGTTCTTTTACTACGTTTATTCCGAAGGAGTGGGACTGGTCGAGTCTTTCGTCTCCCTTAGACCAGATTATCTTTAGATCGTTCATGTAGTTGGTCGGAGGAGTATCCCTATCGATATCTAGTTCAAAAGCGGCTATTCTAGATTCACCCGCGGGTATATCACCCAGATAATCAGTTTTTGCCCCTGTGAAGTAAACCTTGGTCTGTATGGCGGCTTTAACACTCTCTGCCTCTAAAGTCCCTATGTTCTTGACGGGTATGCTAAAAATCACAGTGTCTCCGGGATGAACAGTATCCTTATTGATCTGGGGTTCTCCAACTTGCCAATCCGCTTGAGGTTCTACCTTTAGAACTATATCGTCATTCGTTTTTTCCTCTTCCGAGCCTCTGTATGTTATCTCTAATGGGAACTGGTAATTTCCTGCTTTGATATCGTCTTCAACATCCACACTTAATGTGAGCTCCGCAGATTGGTCCGACTTTAGAACTTCTAAGTAACCTGTGTCAGATCCAGTGTAAGCGGCTGTGAATGGAGGATTTAGTAAAAGTACCACGAACACGGATTTAGCCTCTTCATCTCCGATGTTTTCTATTACAACCTTAACACCAACGTTTTCATCGCCCTTGTAAAATTCTTGAGGATCTGTGTAAACCTTTGCAACCCTTATATTGGGCTCGGCTTTTACATTAATCAAAAATTCATGGGTTTCTTCAGCATTTCCTTCATAGGACAGAATAGCATTGATAGGGTAATCTCCGACCTCAATATCCTCGTCGGTCTTCAGGCTAAATGAAACGGTCTCTTCCTCTCCTGGATTGAGCACACCGATGTATTTATTCGATGCAGATCCCCAGAGACCGATTTTCTCTGGAGTGTGAAGGGCTAAATCCACGTCTCTAACCCTCTTTGAGCCTGCATTCTTCACAGTAATTTCTAGTGGAAATCCTTCATCGACTCCGACCACTTTTTTCGGTGAGTAAAGCTCTACTTTTGGTGTTCCTTCAAGAAATATGCTGAAGGCGTCTTGCCAATAGATGTAATGGGCTTCTTCTTCAGTCCCGTCTTCAACTTCCCTGCTCTCCAGATAATGGATTTCAAGATCAAAATCATATTTCCTTGATTCTGCACTTTTATTTATGTCAACCAGAAAGTTAGCTCTCATCTCTCCCCTCTGTCCCCTCTCACCAAATTGTACTACTTTCCATCCATTCTCAGAAATTTTAAGGGGATATTTTGGAACCAAATAAACTCTTGTCCATTCAATTTTAGTATCTTTTGTGTTCTGAATCCATAATCCCAGTTCTACATCTTTATCTCCCGGTCTTACAGTTTCCGGATCCGTCACCACCTCGGTCATGCTAAAGAATAGGTAAGAAGTTCCTCTGCCTCTGATATTCGGATGTGACTCCTCACAAGTGGCGCATCCGCTTGCTCTGCCCTGTGACAATACTGCGACTGAAGACAGACTTAGCAATAATATGATAATTAAAATAAATGATATCTCCTTTCTCATCCTATCACCTCCCCTCATTATTCAAATCATTTTCTTCGTAAACATAGGCTTTAAAATCAAGCCAAACGTATCCAAATTTTTCAATACACTTTTTTAAGATAGAAATCTTTTTTTCAAGCTCATCTGAACTCTCGATAAGTTGCTGATGATTTTCCACCAATACTTTTTTACCCATCGAGTTTCTTTAAAATTAAA
>CAYFZR010000039.1:0-26330 GCA_964347835.1 uncultured archaeon | reverse complement strand
GACATGAGACCCGGTATAATAAATCAAATTCTTCGTAGAAATCCATATGTAGAGTCGCTAGGGGAAAATCAGGTTCTTACCGAGGACGTTATTAACAAACTTATTGAAGATGAAAAAATGCCTCCAGGTACGGTGAAGAAACTCTTGGAAACCCAGCATCTCTCCCCAGATAACATAGATAATCTATTAGACAGCGAGAATATAAAGTTGAATCCTAATGCAATAGATAACTTAATAACAGAACAAGACCTTTCAGAAGCTAACATAGAAAAATTATTGAACAGTGAAAAGGTAAAAATGAATCCTCACACTCTAGAACTTCTCGTAGAGAGTCATGATCTCTCAGATGATCAAAAGACGGCAATAAGTGCAAAGTTGTCTCCGGGTCAACGTAAAAAACTGGGAGCCAAGTTAACCGTAGGAGAGTCTGGTGAAGAAGTAACCGCTGCCACTGAAGAAGATACTAAAGGCAAAGGTAAAGGAAAAGGTAAACAAGGACAAGTTGAAGGAGAGGGAACTGACGAAGACGTCAAAGGAAAACCAGAATGGGTAGAAGAAAAAGGCAAAGGTAAAGGCAAAGAAAAAGGAGGAAATAATGGCAAGGGTGGAAAAAAATAGCCCCCCTTCCATTTTAATTTAAAGGAGGAATCTAATTGTTTAACCCGCTAAAACGTTTCTTTAATAATGATCGAGTCCCTAAATCAAATGACACTGATCTTTGGCTTGAAGAGGTCTGGAACGCGTATACAGTTGTTCAAAGAAGATTTGCACTCGGAGAAATGAGTGAAGAAGACTACGAGGAGGCGATAGAAAAGATCTCTTTAGAACTGGAAAAGATAGAGGAGATTTTGAAATAATACCTATCGAGTTTACGCTTGCACCTCCTATTTTTTTATTTTTTATTCAAACCTTTCTTTTATAAGAGTCAAAATTTTTTCTGCGCTCTCCTCAATGCTGAGTTGATCTGAGTCTAAGATTAAATCTGGGTTTATAGGTTCCTCATAAGGTACATTTATTCCGGGAACTTTTCCTTCTTTGATTTTTTCGGCGTATATCTCTTTTGGCGATATTTTATCGTCCCTTATCATTTCTCTCTGGATACAAATCTCTAAAGGACATCTAATATAGATCAAAGCAAAATTATCTATTAATTCCCTTGCTTCTTCTCTCCATATCCCTCTGTTTCCGGTAGCATCTATAATTACATTTAAGCCCTCTTCTGTCAGGAGTTTAGCCATGTAAACAAGAGACCTGTAGACAATATTTCTCTCTTCTTCTGTATATGTTGGTTTAGGTGTAATGAACCTTCTAATCCTGTCTAGTCTAAGTATCTTTATGTCCTTCCTCTGCTTTATTACCTCATGGGCAATTGTAGACTTACCGCTTCCAGGAAGTCCCGTTATCCATAATGCGAAGCCTTTCATCTTTTGATATAAGAGTTTATCTCCTTTATAGAGAACACTTCTGAGTCTAAGACTCCATGTACAAAGTTGAATAGCTTTCTTCTGTGTTCTTCTGTTATATCTGGATAAAATATTGGACTGGCAACAACCACTCCTCTAAAAGCATAGAATGGCGCCACTACCGAATATATTTCATGATCTCCGGTGAGTTCTATGTAATAATCATAAAAAAGGTTTAAAAGTTTCTCATATGGATTTTTGAGTCTTCCATGGGTGGTAACAGAATAAAAGATATAATTAGTAGTAAAAGCAGTTATATCGTCCGCGGCATCTCCGTATTCTCCTCTACTCCTGTCTAAAACGGTGAATTCCCTATCAGATGTGAACCATATATTCCCGGGATGAAAATCACCGTGAATCCTGCGAAGTCTATTGTACTTTGTTTTTAATTTCGCTCTCCATTCTACGCATTTCTTCTCTATTTCTGCCATCTCTTCATAGTCTGTAAAATCAACATCAGGATATGAGTCCAAAACACCCATCAAGCATTCTCCGTGTCCGATGGTGTCTCTTATCTTTCTCCAATATAGTACCTTGGAATCTTGCTTTTCAGAATGCAGTTCTGCAAGATATTCCACCAATAATTTAGCCCTAGTTAAATCTAAATCATCCGGATCTTCTTTCTCCCTGAGATTTTCAAGGTCATGAAAGTAATCATCGCCCTTTGCTTCCTCCATAAGTAGGAAAAATTCTTTTGTCCTCCCTATAGATATTATTTCATCTTCTGAAATTCCTCCAACGTCTATCGCCTTTATATGTCTTGGAATCTTGTTGAAGGTGTCTTTTTGCCATAGTAGGACTTGGGCTCTATCGCTAAAATGGTCGTGTCCTAAACCTATTCCGCCCTCAAGAACCTTTGCTACGAGTTTTTCCCGTCTACCCCCTCGATTAAAGTCTATTAAAAAGCCAGATCCATGACAGCCTGCGCCTAAAGGGCTTATATCTTGGATTGAGATGTCCTCTCCGTATAAATTCCTAAGATATCTTGCCATAGGTTCTTTTGATATCATAAAAAAAATTTCTTTTCAGGATATTTAAATCATTCTAATATTTAGGGTTAAATAAATATATAATCGATTCTCTCTTTTTTGTGCATGCTCTCTATCATAATTCCTACCAAAGATGAGCCAATGATACAGGAGTTGGTAGACGAAATAAACGGAATCCTAAAGGAAGAGTATGAAATAATCGTCGTAGATAAGAGTGAAGTTCCTCCAAAAATAAAAGGGGCTTTTTTGGTTAAACAAAAATCTAAAGGATTAGGAAATGCTTTTCTAGAAGGTTTAAAGGAGAGTAGGGGTGAAACAATACTCTTAATGGATGGAGACTACCAACACGATCCTAAGGACATTCCTATTTTATTAAAAGACGCAAAAGATAACGACATTGTGTTGGGTTCTAGATACGTAGAAGGAGGCAAAGTTCTAGGTTTCCCTTTATACAGAAAAATAATAAGCCAAGGAGCAATTTTGCTTACTAAATTATCTCTAGGACTAGATTTAAATGATCCTATCACGGGATTTGCTTGCTTCAAGAGAGAAAAACTTGGAAATATAGAACTCAGCCCGAAAGGTTTCAAGATAGTTTTGGAGGTAGTGGCTAAGAACAAAGATGCAAAGATAAAAGAGGTACCTATAACCTTCAGAGTAAGAGAAGAAGGAAAGTCTAAGTTTACTTTGAAAGAGGCAATCGATTTTTTAAGATTATTAGTTAATCTGAGGTTTAAACGATGAAAATAGATGCACATGCAAAGGATGAAGTAAAAAAATTAATAAAGGCACCTCACGGTGGAGACGTCTGGGATTATTTCGGAGAAGACTTCATCGACTTCAGTTCAAACATAAATCCCCTAGGTCTTTCGAAAAAGGCATTAAAAGGGATAATAGAATCAGTATGGAAGTGCGCTTATTATCCTGACTTAGAATCAAGAAAATTGAAGAATGTCCTCGCAGATTACGTGAACATGGATTTTGAAAATATTACCGTTGGAAACGGAGCGACTGAGTTAATAAAAAATTTTTTAGAGGTTTTTTTGGAGAAAAAAACTGATGTCCTGATCTTGGTTCCTACTTTCTCAGAATATGAGGTTTTCTCTATTCTTTACGGAGGAAATATACGTTATATCTTCGGAAAAGGAGAGAATGAATTTGAGTTTGATTATAAAGAAATAATCGACCAAATCGATGAAAATACGAGGTTATTATTCATATGTAATCCAAATAACCCTACTGGAAAGTCTTTTAATGAAAAAAACCTTATAAAAATACTTGAAGAGGCTTACCAAAATGATACATTTGTATTTTTAGATGAAGCCTACATGGAGTTTACAGAGATGAATAGTCTGTGTGATAGGGTTAAAAATTTTGAAAATCTCTTTGTATTAAGGTCACTGACTAAGTTTTTCTCCATGCCGGGGTTAAGGATGGGATTCGGTATAGGAAACAAAAAAGTCATACAGTACTTAGAAAAAATAAGAATGCCTTGGAATACAAATATATTGGGAGAGGTCGCGGCAATAGAGTCCATAGGAGATAAAGATTACATTAATGATACAAAAAATACTATAAACCAAGAAAGAAAGTTTTTTTATAAAAAAGTATCCAAGATTGATAATGTAAAGATATACAATTCCGATGCCAACTTTTTTTTGATAGACCTTAGGGAAAGCGGTATAAAGGCGGGAGAAATGAAAGACGCCTTAATAAAGAAGCACATGTTGATCAGGGATTGTAGTTCTTTTAAGGGCTTGGATAGGTATTTTATCAGAATAGGAATCAGAAAAAGAGAAGAAAATATAAAATTGATAGAAGAGTTGGAGAGAATTTTAGAATTGAGTGGATAAGTGAATTGGGTAGACTACTTTGGCTATTGAGAGATTCGTGACTAGTGCTTTGAAAAGTATCCCTACCTATCATAAGAGGATACTACCGATACAAGGGATCTTTTTAGAAAGTCTTTAAAGTCTTTTAACTGCCAGTTTTATATCTTCTAACTTTACTGTCTTTCTACCCGCGTGTTTAGCTAGTTTGTTAGCCTCAGATGCTATTTTTTCGCCGTACTCTTCTATTAGTTCTGCTAGAGCTTCTGCAGCATCTTCACCTACCCTATCTGCTCCTCCTCTTCTAATTATTCTACTAATTGACGCAAGTGGGAACTCTGCCATATGTTTTCACCTCCAACTAATATGTACTAAATCTAATCGCTCATACAACAGAGCGCAATAGTTTTTTTTAAATATCCTAGTATTTAACTTTTATGGAAAATAACGAATAAATATTGAGTCAAATGATAAAATTATTAGTAAATATACGGTCTTAGAATATATTAGTATCAGGCAGGTTATTTAGAAAGTATAAAATCGTATAAAATCATTATGAGAAAGAAGGCTTGTCTTATAAAAAGATTGCAGATCTGTATGGAATAAGAGTATTTGATACATTCGCTATTTAGATCTTTTGAACTAAACCGACCTGCTCAAGTTCTGTCAGGATACCAGAAACTGCTTTGTTAATTTCAGTTTTTTCGATTTCGGTCTCCTCAGCCAAATCATCCACAATCTGTTCTTGTGTCGTGTTACCATCGCACATACTCCAAATCGTTATTACGATCTGGTCGACTATGTATGCCTTATTGTCTTCGCCAACTATTAATAACTCGTCTTTTTCGGATTTGGCAAGACTTCCTTTTTTTATAAATTTAATACTTACACCTCCTCCTTCATTTCTGGGTAAGTGCCCTTTTTATATGTTTGGGTTGAGGAAATCATGGCTGGCATTTTAGATACATTTCTATATGCTCTATACCTGCATCCACAAATGTTTTCCCTCTTGGTATAAACCCGCATTTCTCATAAAAATCCTTAATATAATATTGGGAGTACAAAAAAATCTCTTTGACCTCTTTTTTTCTACAATAATTAATTAAATAATCCATCAGAATTTTTCCGAACCCCTTATTTCTATATCTTTTTAATAACGCTATTCTTTCCAACTTTGCTTTTTCGCCAATAAATCTAATTCTCGCACAACCTATTGGATTTTTTCTGTAAAAAACTATTACATGTTTTGCACTTCTATCAAATCCGTCTCTTTCTCTCTGTCTTGGAACTTTTTGACCTCTAATGAAAACAATTTCGCGTATTCTAAAAACCTGTTCCAATTCTTTCTTGTTTCTAATTAATCTTATTTTTAGATCTTTCATTTAAACCAGAATTATTTCAATTATTTCTTAAGTATATAAAATTTGTATTAAACTATAATAGATGAAGTTAAAATGAGGAAGAAAGAAAAACACAAACAAGATTTAACCAAATTCTTCGATGAATTTCTCAAAACAGGTGATGAGGAAAAGATCATTGTATATCTTGTTTCAAATAGCAATCTTCCCGGACGTAGAGCAAATTTAGAATTGGCCAAAGCATTTGCTGAAGTAGTTGAGGATTTTTTTGAAAAAGATCCAGATAGACTGTGGAACTTATGTCTAAAATTGATTGAGTTTTCTCCTGATGAGGCGCCGGTAAACAATCCAATGGAATTTCTCCCTTTTTGTGGTGCTTGTGCTATAGGGTCTATTGGTTCAGTCTCATCAGTTTTTTTTCCTAAAACATTGTCCTGCTTAAAAAAATTGTCAAATGATCCAAGATGGAGAATAAGAGAATCTGTGGCTATGGGCATTCAAAGATTGATGGAAAAACAAAGCCAAAGGACTTTGAAAGAATTAGAAGGCTGGATTTTAAAGGGCAATTGGCTTGAGATGAGAGCAGTGGCAGCAGGAGTGGCTGAACCTGCCTTGTTGAGAAATAAGGAAACTGCAAGATTGGCTTTAGAGTTGCACAAAAAGATCTTTGACCAGATAATCACTGCTCAAGATCGTAAGTCCAAGGAGTTCAAAATGTTGAAAAAAGGATTAGGCTATTCTTTAAGCGTTGTTATTTGCGCAATTCCAAAGGAAGGCTTTGAATATATGTATCAACTTATAGATCCACGAGAAAAAGATACTTTATGGATAATAAAAGAGAATTTGAAGAAGAATAGATTAATCAAGAATTTTCCCGATGAAGTAGCTTCAATAAAGAAATTACTGAAATGAATTTCGGAAAATTCATACAACACCCGCGTTGAAACAAAAAGTTATTTAAAGATGGAAATTTGACAAAAAGAATTACCATGGAAATCAAATACCCTGAAATTGGGATCTGCGGTCTTTCTTGCAGACTATGTCCGCGTTATCATACAGAAGGCAAAAGCAAATGTGGAGGGTGTAAAAGCGAATATAGAATGGCTGTTGGTTGCCCTTTTATCACTTGTGCAGTAAAGAAAAAAGGAATTGAGTTTTGCTGGCAATGCGAAGAAAATGAGACCTGCGAAAGGTGGAGAAAGCATAGAGAGTTTAGCAAACGGCGCGATACATTCAAATGTTACCAAAAACTCGAAGATGATATTGCCTTTATTCAGAAGAAAGGAGTTAGTGAGTTTGAAAATGTACAGAAAATTAGAGAGCAATTACTCAAAGAAATGCTAAAAGATTTCAATGAAGGGCGTTCAAAAAACTATTATTGCATTGCCGCAACGGTCTTAGAGATTGGAGAATTGAAAAAGGCATTGAATAAAGCGAAGAAGGATTCTACTGGTTTAGAAATTAAAGGCAAATCTAAAGTTCTCCATTCAATATTGGATGGAATTGCTGAGCGAAAGAACTATTATTTAAAGTTGAGAAAACGAAAAGATATTTTTGGTTCGAGTTGAACCTCAAGAAATCTAAAAAATTAAAAATCTAAATTATCAAAGAAAGGAGGTAATAGTTATGGAAAAACTCTATGAGGAATCAGAAACGGGTTGTTGCCCAAGATTTAATCCTGAGCCTTGGGATGAAAAAGAAATAACTTGGCAGGATGAATTATTTATTAAAGACAAAGTCAGGAGCTTTTTACACATCCCGCTGAACTTCGGGAAAGTTATTGTAAAAAATATGGAAAAGATTATGGCAGCAGGTGCTCTTGCTCCTGAACCGCTTATGCTTTCTGATGAAGAATCTCTTTGGGGCGCTGATATCTACATCGCGGTTAGCAAGGAGGTGCCCGGAGCAGAGATGCAGAAAATATCCGGAACCTTTCTGACCAAAGTTTTTGAAGGATCATACAAAAATGCTGGCAAGTGGGCTAAAGAAATGAAGGATTATGTCGAATCAAAAGGCAAAGAAATCAAAAAAATGTACTTCTTCTATACTACATGCCCGAGTTGCGCGAAGTATTACGGCAAAAATTATACCGTTATCTTGGCAATGATTTAAAAAAATGCAAGTTAATGAAAAGAAAAGAGTCTTGTTTATCTGTACGCATAATTCGGCTCGGTCTCAGATGGCAGAAGGATTGTTAAGGGCTCTTTACGGAGACCATTATGAGGCATATAGTGCTGGATCAGAACCCTCAAGCGTTAATCTTTATGCCATTAAGGTAATGGAGGAAATCGGTATTGATATTTCAACGCACCTCTCAAAGAGTGTGGAAGAATTTCGTGGGATGAAATTTGAATGCGTGATTACGGTTTGTGATCATGCGAAAGAGGCTTGTCCTTTTTTTCCGGGAGGGAAAAAATACCTTCACAAAGGTTTTTATGATCCTTCTGAGTTTAATGGAAGAGAAGAAGAAAAGATGGCTGTTTTTAGGCGCGTGAGAGACGAAATCAGAAGTTGGATTGAGAGAACTTTTGGTGGAGTAAATGCAATATGAAGAAATTCTCAAACAACTGAAATCTCTGTCTAATCCAGAGGCGTTATCGGGTATGGCAAGATACGGGATCACTCCGGAGAACGCCTACGGCGTGTCAATCCCAAACTTAAGAAAGATTGCTAAGGAAATAGGAATAAACCACGATCTCGCCTTAAAACTCTGGGCATCGAATATCCGTGAAACCATGATACTTGCAAGTCTGATCGATGATTCGAGGATGGTTACTGAGGAGCAAATGGAAAGATGGGTAAAAGACTTTGACTACTGGGAGATTTGCGACCAATGCTGTAAGAACCTCTTTGTGAAGACTAAATTCGCATATCAAAAAGCCGTTGAATGGAGTCACAGAGAGGAAGAATTCGTCAAAAGAGCTGGGTTCGTACTAATGGCTAGTTTAGCTGTTAGTGACAAGAAAGCGAATGATAGACAATTTGAGTTGTTCTTTCCCATTATAAAGAGAGAAGCTACAGACAACAGAAACTATGTTAAGAAAGCGGTTAATTGGGCGTTAAGGCAGATTGGAAAGCGAAACCTCAATTTAAACAGGAAAGCTATTGAAACTGCCAAGGAGATACAAAAAATGGATTCAAGAAGTGCTAAATGGATTGCTTCTGATGCGATTCGAGAATTGACCAGTGAAAAGATTGAAAAGAGGTTGGAAGGAGGCTGGATTGAGAGAACTTTTGGTGAAGAAGAGGAAAAAGCCAGCGGGAGTTAAAAAACATTTAAAAATAGGAGATGAATAAAATCATGTTTGATATCTTATTTTGGATTTACCTAATCAATTCTGTATTATTAATAACCCATGAGATGGATTCGGCTTATTGGAAAGAGTGGGACTTGTTTAAATTACCGGGCGGCATTAGTGGATTCCTGATAATACATTTCCCCATTATATTTTTGGTCTTATACGGATTGATTTTAGTCTTTCAGCATGCTTTCGCCGGTTTGGTAATTTCATTAGTTTTAAGTTTTTCCGGCATATTTGCCTTTTCAATCCACATGTTTTTTATTAGAAGAGGTAGAAATGAATTTAAAGCGCCAATTTCATTGTTTATTCTGACAGCAACGCTAATTGTATCGATAATTCAGGCGTTAATTACTATTTACTTGCTGACTATTTGAAATTCTTGTAGAAGACAAGATACCGGTTTCGCTCCATTGGTTGCTACCTCTAAAAGCCCTCAATTCACTCCTTCAACTCTTCCAACAGATTTCCAACCATTGTACTCCAAGCAAGAGCCGGTCCACCATCCATCACCATGGCTACCGAAACTGCCTCCGCGATTTCCTCTACGGTTGCGCCAGCCTTCAATGCTCGTGTAGTATGTGTCTTAAGGCAGGGCTCACACCTAACAGCGATGGATAAAGCGATAGCCATAAGTTCTTTTGTTTTAACAGACAGTAAACCTTCCTTAAAAACTTCTGCGGCGAAATTTCTCCATTTTTCTCTTACTTCGGGCAAATTATCTTCTACGAGTTTCATTCCTACACCTCCTTTCAATAATTAGTAAAATTCGGAAGTCAAATATTGGATAGGAGTCCTTTTTGTTTGATTTTTTTCATATAAATATCTATTCCTCTATTTTGTCTTGGATTCAAAGGAAGAAAAGGTCAGATTTATTCTGTCCTCAACCTCTTCTGGTGAGGGATTTAGCTCTTCAGTGGTAAACCTGCCGTTGAGAACATCGATTCGTTCAAAGATTTGGAGATACAAACTGTAGATAATTTCAAGACTGAGTTGATACTGCGGTTCCAAGTATGTGCTTGTTTTATCAATCGTTCGTCTGGCTTTATGCCGGTAATATTCGGCGAAGTTGTAATATTTCTCCATCAGGTTGCGGAACCCGGGATTTATCTCACCACCAGCGGCTATCTCTTTTAGCATCGAAAAATTCAGCCCGTTTTCAGCCAGCAGATCGTCGGCAAAGTAATTTAAATTGCTGTTCTGGTCTTTTTGGAAATCTCGAATGACATGAACCAGATGACAAAAAAGGGCTATTGGGCTGGCTGCCTTTCTTATGTCAAACTGAGGCGGACGATAGCGTCCATCCTCTTTGACGGCTCCGCACAAATGCATAAAAATATATCCCGGAGCGATCGCAGCTCCCTCAGAGTACCTAAGAAAATCCGAAAAAGTTCTAAAGCCGTCATGGTTTATATCATAAATCATCGATTTTGAGAACATTTGCCAGGGCCACAGGGGGATTTGGAATCTTTCTCTGGTTTCAACTAGTTGTTTTTGAAGTGAGCCGTATTGTATAGCCCTATTGGCTGTCTCAACCCAATCGTTAACTACCGAGGTAAGTTGCTGTTTTTCAACTTCCGATAGATTGTTGCCGGTGGCTTTCCTGTCGTCAATTAAATCATCAATAACCCGCATGGATCTGTAGCAGATTTTGAAAGCGCCGTATCGTTCATCCTCCCAGAAGCGAGCAGCAATATCCAGTATCGGGTTAGTAAGAATCTGGTGGAAATCGAAGTTTCGGGCAAAGTCTAAATTATTTGTGTTTTGGTTAAAAGCTGACCTCCTCCTCTAAAATTGGATCGCTCGAGCAGCTACTTAGAACCACGCCACGCACCTAACAATATTATGATCCCGATGGCGAACAGCGCCAGTATCCAGAACCAGACTACATAATCGCCCAAGCCGATGCCCAGCAGGATAACTACGAAAATCAGGTCCCACACGGACGGACTTGGATACTCTGGTATAAACTGACGAATAACATTTGCAAGTAACGCTATAACCCCGGCCCCGGTGAAGAAAACAGCCCAGCCATCCCACCAGCTGAAGTTCGATGCGAAATTCGTGGTCTGCGCCAGTAGTACCAGCGCAGCCCAAATGAAACCGATTGCCCATCCTATGGCATCGCCCCGGTCGCTCGGCCTCCAATCGCTAAATCGTCTACTTTTCTCTTCTTCTTTCATTTGAAATGCCTCTTTTTATTTATTATTCCTAAAGCTGACCTCCTCCTCTAAAATTGGATCGCTGATCCAGTTTGCCTTATTAAGGTCGCCTGCGTGCTCATCTGAAACATCGTAAAATCGCAATGTGAGCACCGCCTTACTGATTTGACCTTCCAAGGAAGAAGGAAGCGTAAAGTTCAACGGGCGTACCTCGCCGCTTTGAAGCTGGGTGTTTTCTATAAGTGTCCAGGGGAGAATGCCTACTATTGGCATTAGCTCATAGTACTTCGCAAAGGTTTGGACGATTTTATGAACCTCGGCACCTTCCGAATCCAAGAATGATATTTCCAGAACAAGGATGCGTGAGGGACCGCTCTCTGGAACACCGTGACTAATTACACGGTTTTCTATCGCTAAACTAAATTGAGGGAAATCGAGGTTAATATCCTTGATCTCCAAGTCATCACGATATTTAGTAACATTGCGTGAGCGTGAAATGCTATCAAAGCCGTGATAAAGAATCTCGCCTTCTCGTGGCTTCATGTGACATCCTTGGCATGTAAGGCCCTTTTTGGCGGCCTCGCTCCTTTGCCAATCGCTGTATGGTGTCATAGCATCTGGAAATTCATGGCATTTGGCACAGAAATCCGGCTTTTTCAGATTCTCACGTCCCGGTTTGAATTTCTTCTCATGAGTTTCCATAATGGGTACGTCCTGAATCATTGTTCCATGGCAGATCTCGCAGTTCACTCCTTCGTAATTCTCCTTGCTGCCGTGGCAGGCATAGCAAAATTCCTCACCAAACATGGTATTGAGTATGAAACTACCGGTAAATAAGTCTTTATAATCGCGAAAACGCGGGTTGGTGTTTGCTACTGCGTGGACTGAATTTTGGAGCCACTGGTCGTATATTTCCTGGTGACAACCGGCACATAATTCAGCACCTTTGTGTTCCCCAACATCATAACGAGGTTTCTTCATCGCTTGTAGCTCTTTATACGTAGCGCTAGAAATGACCGCACTATATGCTACGACTATCAGAAACGCTACTAGCAGCATAAAAAAGATCAGCCTTTTATTCTTCATAATTACAGACCTCCATAACCTTAGCCATAGTTGAGATGAATGGGATATAAGTGCGTTATATATATCTATTTAAAACTTTTGTTTTTTCAGTCTGTTGATCTCTTCCTTTAAGGCCTCAATCTCTTTTATCAGTTCTTGTTCTCTGAGGTATGCATCATGCCAAAGCATCCTTTGAATTCTCCCTCCTTATGTGAGAACATGCAAAGCAGCATCATGCCTAAACATACAACTGGAAATATCCAGAAAGGATCCATTTACCCACCTCTTTTTATTTTTATTGCACGTCCAATATAAAAGAATATCGGCCATCCAATATTAAATGCTTTCTTTTCTGATTCTTTGACTTCTCACAAAAAGGCCTAAAAAGTGCGCAATTTTGGCTTTACATAATAATATTCTTATACTGGCAAATTTATTTACATTTCACATTGTCAAATCGTTAGGGAGGTAAAAAATATGGAAGATGTTGAAAAGTTGGTTAAGGCAACCTTTGGTGAAATAAATAGAGTTTTTTCGACTAATACTGTTTTTGGAGAGCCAATAAAGGTAGAGGAAAGGACCCTCATTCCTGTTATCAGCGTGGGCTTTGGTTTTGGTGCAGGAGGCGGTACCGGTGGGAAAAAAGGAGAAGGAGAAGGTGTTGGTGGCGGCACTGGTGGTGGTGCTGGCGTTTCACCCGTAGCCGTCATAGTAATAGACAAAGAGGATGTAAAAGTGATACCTCTCAAGGAAAAGGGCGGTATTAGCGCTGGAATAGAGAAATTTATGGAATCGATGCCAAAAATGATGGAAAAATGCATGGAAATGAGAGGTAAAAAAGAGGAAAAGTGAGCCATTTCCTAATCCATTTTTATCTGTAGGGCGTGAGCAATGACCTTAATCACGGTGTTAGGCATTATTTTTTTCCTGATTGTTATCCTTCTAGGATGCCTGCTATTCATACCCTTCTATTTTAACCTGTGGATTTCCACTGAATCTCCTCTGGAGTCGAAATTCACAATCATATGGATGGAGGGTTTGATTAAAAAAGAATTGAAGAAATCTCCAAAGAAGAAACCAAAGGAAAAAAAAGATGCCTTTAAATTAGACTTTAAAAAAATTCAAGAACTATATGAACTTAAAGATCTATTACAACCTATTCAGCGATTTTTTAAGGAGTTTCTTAAATCTATTTCAATCGAAAAACTAAATGCACACATAGAAATAGGATTGTCCAATGCTGCTTACACCGGAATGTTAAATGGTTTTTTGTATCCTTTTTTAAGGACTATGGATACTGTTATTCCTAAAGCAAACATAACTGTGGATTATGACTATACTGAAGAAAAATTAAAGGGTTTTGCGGAAGGCGCCTTAGGTTTGAGAGTTATAAACATAGTTCCACCTGTTCTAAGATTTATATCGGCGAAGCCATCGCGCAAGTTCATAAAAATGATAATCAAAGAAAAAATAAAGAGGAAATCATGAAGATAAGATCGGAAAGTAAAGTAGGAGAACCAATCGTTGTCGAGGAAAAAGTAATATTACCAGTCATGAAGGTCGGTTTTTGGATAGATGAAGGAAAGGAAAACTTCACAAGATGCTTTGGTTTTATTTCTCCTTTCGCCTTGGTGATAGTTGATACAGAAGGTGAGCGGGTAATTTCTCTGACCGAGGAAGATTTTACCTTAGAGTATCTTAAAGATTTAATTCCTAATTTATCTGAGAAGATAGAAGATTGCATTAGGAAGGAAGAATTATGAAAATAAAACATTTTCTTTATAATGCGTTTATTATTGAGAATGACAAAGTTAAAATCGCAATTGATCCAGGGCGAAATCTGCTTTGGTATAAACTTAATAGTTTGATTCCTAAATCAGAATGGAAGGAAGTTACTCATGTTTTAGTCACCCACGGGGACCCTGATCATTTTGTCTATGCAATTCCGATGGCAAAGAAGACGGGTGCAAAAGTCGCTTGTGATGGAGAATTGGAAGAGGACTTTCTATCGAATGAAGTTGATGGTGTCCAGACGATAGATGTGGGCGAGGCTGTTGATTTAAAGGAGTTTAAAGTTGAAGGACTGAAGGTGAAACATGGCCCCTTGCCGATTAGATTGTTATCTGGATTATTAGAGATGATGGCAACAAAAAATGCGCGTAGTCATGGGGTTATTAAACTCTTTTTTGGGTTGGTAAAACTTGAAAAGGATGATATTGATTTTGCTCGCGGTTCAATAGGATTCAAAATCAACATTGAAAATAAAACTATTATCAATTTGGGGGACACGCTCCTGCAAAAAGAATGGGAAGGCCTAAAACCGGATTTATTGATGATTCCCATTGGCGGTGGGGACGTGGTCAAGAATACTATGAGCGTAGAGGAGGCTCTGGAGGCGGTGAAATTAATGTCACCAAAAAAAGTTGTACCCTGCCATTATAATAACGATTTCTTCTGGCAACGGAAAATAAATCCTGCAAACGATGAAATGTTCAAGCGCGAAGTTGAGAAAATGGGCATTGAATGTACAATTATGAAATACGGGGATGAAATAACCGTATAAGTACAATAAAGGAGAAATTTAAGATGAAAAACCAACAAAGCAACTACTACGTCTCAAGAAAGCGGAAGCTCTTGAAAGATTTTGACAAAACAGCACGTCTTATGAGAGACACCCTTGTTTCACGCTACGGAGAGGATTTTGCAGATACACTTTATAGGGAAGTGCGGCAGGAATATGAGGATCTTATCCCACAGATCCCACATATTGAAGGTGCGAGAGCCGCTCCACTCAACACATTTCTCCTTATTTCTGCCCAGGAACTGGCAGGCTATAGGGTCATGAAAAAATACGGCAAGACCGCAGGAGAGGCTTGGGAGATTTGTCATGATGCACTGAGATTGAGAATGGAGAATATGTCAAAAGTAAAACGCTGGCTGTTATCTCGTCTAATGTATTCAAGTCTTGTGAAAAGAAGGATGCAGAAACGAGCACAACAATATCAACAACTTAGATTTGGAGATTTTGAGATAAGATATGTTATGGGGGATGGAAAAAACTTCGATTTTGGTGTGGATTACGTGGGGTGCGGAATTTACAATTTTATGAAGGATCAGGGAGCAGAAGAGTTTGCCCCTTATGTTTGTATGTCAGACGTTGCGTTAAGCGACGCCATGGACTGGGGCTTGATTAGATCCGAGACGCTTGCTGATGGTCGCGATCGATGCGATTTCCGCTTTAAAAAAGGAGGAAAAACACAGATTTCTTCTTCCACTCCTGAAGTACAGGCAACGATCGAAAGAATAAGCAAAAAAGAGGAAAGTCAATCTTAACCGACCAGCAAATGAGTATGACAAAAGGAGACTTCAGATACGCTCGGAACGTTGGCCGACATGCAGACTTGAAGGAAGACGAATACCATGTTCATTGGACATTATGGTGTAGGTTTGGCACTAAAAAGGGCTGATAAAAACATATCCTTAGGGCTATTGTTCCTTGCCGTTCAGTTTGTTGATATTATATGGTCAATATTTGTCATTCTGGGGATAGAAAAGGTGAATATTGTCCCCGGGATTACTGCTGCTAATCCGCTTGAATTTGTTTATTACCCTTTCACCCATAGTCTGGTAGCCTCTTTCCTATGGGCAGGAGCAATCTATGTTATATTTAGATTAACTCCAGCCAAATCAGGTTCGAAGAAAAGCAGGGTCGCGCTTATCATGGGGTCAGCGGTGTTGTCGCATTTCTTCCTTGATGTCATCGTCCATAGGCCAGATTTACCTCTGTTTGGAAGTGATTCATATAAGATTGGGCTAGGGTTATGGAATTATGTCTTTGCCTCTTACATCGTCGAAGGGCTAATCTTCCTGGGCGGACTATGGATCTATTTGAAATCTACAACAGGCGCAACTTTTGTTGGAAAGTATGGTATGATCATTTTTGCTGTATTTCTACTTATGGTTAATATGTTGAATTTGTTTGGGTCGCCTCCTCCAAACCCACAAGTCTTAGCGGTCTTTGGATTGATGTATTATTTATTATTTGCCGGAATAGCCTTCTGGTTGGATCGGAAGAGAAGTTAAGAGCAATTTCTACAATGCAAAAAACCTAAAGTAAACAAGTGATTGCCCTCCCACCGAAAATATAAAGATTTTTGATTATTTATGAAATATAATGTATCCCACGATAATGAAAGCCCTTCAAATAGCTCCTGCAATTATCTTAATAACATATGGCTTGATCAAACAAAAAAGGTGTCAAGTATATTTCGATATGTTATTGATGATGCTTCCTGCAACCCTTTTTTACGGAATATTTATGAGAAATTTGCCGAATGGTGTTTTTCATTCATATTTTTACTTTTTTGCAAAAGTGATTTTGTTCCTGTTACCTGGGCTTGTAATAATAAAACTGAGGAAATACAAATTAAGCGATTTTGGAATAACTGAGAAAGGATTGAGATTGAGTCTTCTCCTCGGTTTCGGTATTCTAATAATTACGGCACTGACTAATGCAATTATGTTTTCAGTTACAATGCCCTTCAATTTATACACGATTGCGACCTGGAGCATTCCATTATTTTTTGATGCTTTTAATGAAGAATTCCTATTTAGAGGGGTGTTTTTCTTTTTCGCCTATAAAAATACCAAGAATTTACCACTGTCGTATATCGTTTCAATGATGGTCGCATTTGCATGGCACCCATTAACGTTGACAAGGATGATTCCTGTTTTCGTTCAGGGAACTTTACTATGCTATCTTCTATACAAGTCAAAATGTATCTACGGAGCGTGGGTGAGTCATGGTATTAATAGAACTTTGGGTTCGGTTTTGGCACAATTATTGATGAAATTTTAAATGAAAGTCTCAGGCACATCGCGCTCTACTTGACTATACCGGCTATCTGAAAATATTTAACTATCAATTTAATAAGGAGAATACTATGAACAAAATAATTATCATCGGGGCCGGGATTGCTGGCCTATCAGCCGGGTGCTATGGACAGATGAACGGCTACCGCACTCAGATCTACGAGCTACACAACAAGCCGGGCGGACTGTGCACTTCCTGGCAACGCAAGGGCTATACCATCAACAGTTCCCTGCATTGGTTAGGTGGTTCTGGGCCGGGAACAAACTTCTACCGCATCTGGGAAGAACTGGGCGCTGTCCAGGGGCGGAAGATGATCGATCACGAGGAGTTCATCCGTATTGAAGGCACTGATGGTAAGGTATTTGTCGTCTATACTGACGTAGACCGTTTGGAGCAGCATATGAAGGATCTCGCACCCGAGGATAAGGACTTAATCGAAGAGTTCATCAATGGCGTGCGTACTTTCACTCGCTTTGATATGCCCATAGATAAAGCACCTGAGTTGTATGGCCCCATTGACGGACTTAAGATGATGTTCAAGATGTTTCCCTTCTTGAGGGCTATGATAAAATGGAAGAGGATTACGACTAAGGATTTTGCAGCGCAGTTTAAGAACCCTTTCCTGCGCGAGGCTTTTTCTCATGTCTTCGGCGACTTCTTTCCAGACTCTCCCATGATATTTATGCTGATAAATCTGGCATGGATGCATCTGAAATCAGCCGGCTATCCTGTGGGTGGCTCGCTGGAGTTTGCCCGTGCTATCGAGCGGCGTTACCTTGATCTAGGAGGCGAAATTCATTACAGTTCGCGGGTAACCAAAATCATGGTGGAGGATGATCGTGCTGTGGGTGTTCGACTGGAGGACGGCAGCGAGCACCGCGCAGATTATGTTATCTCCGCTGCTGATGGTTACACGACTATTTTCGATATGCTGGATGGAAAGTATACTGACCAGAAAATCCGTGGATACTATGACAGCCTGCCTATCTTCCCTCCCCTAATTCACGTTGCCTTGGGTTTAGATCGATCGTTCGAGGATTTGCCGCATTCTGTAGCAGGAATAGACTATCCTCTCGACGAGCCTGTCACTATTGCCGAGAAGGAGCATAAGCGGCTGGGTGTACAAATCTACAATTTCGATTCCACCTTGGCACCACCGGGCAAGACCGTTATGACGGTCATGTTCTACTCTGATTACGATTACTGGAGGTCATTGCAGGAGGATCCTAACCACTATAAGGCGGAGAAAGAGCAAATCGCCGAAAAAGTGGTTGCCTTGCTCGACAGGCGCTTTCCAGGGTTAGCTGATCAGGTGGAGATGTCTGATGTGGCTACGCCGATCACTTACAATCGCTACACCGGTAACTGGCAGGGAAGCTACGAAGGATGGCTCATCACAACAAAAACCTTCGGGATGCGTATGAGCAAAACTTTGCCAGGCCTGGCGAACTTCTATATGTGCGGGCAATGGGTTGAGCCAGGTGGTGGTGTACCCATTGTAGCCCTTTCAGGCCGAAATGTAATTCAGCTCATCTGCAAGCGAGATAAGAAGCCTTTTGCAACAAAGATTCCATGAATTTGATTTTGGAATTCAAGAACAAACAAGGTGTAAGTGTTGCTGGGTTCAGATTTGTGTAAGTTAAGGACCCAGAAGGAAATATAATAGAATTAAATCAATTGTCAAACATAATTAAAATATAAATAATTCCTGAGGAGAGATGCGCTATGAGCAACAAGCAATACTTTAATGAAATTGCGCATCAATGGGATGAGATGAGGGAAACTTTCTTCTCCGAGGCGGTGAGAGAAAAGGCTATTTCCATCGCAAGTGTGCATCCGGGAAAGATTGCTGCTGATATCGGAGCCGGAACAGGTTTTATCTCCGAGGGGCTTATTCAAAGAGGATTAAGGGTGATTGCCATCGATCAGTCTGAAGCAATGATCAGAGAGATGAAGAAGAAATTTAAAGGTATCGAGACAATTGATTATCGCATAGGCGAGGCAGAAAAACTTCCAATTGAGGATGGGGGCGTTGACTACGTATTCGCCAATATGTTTTTACACCACGTAGAGATGCCTCAGGTTGCGATTGAAGAGATGGTGAGAATCTTAAAGCCTGGTGGCATTCTCGTAATTACTGATATAGATGAGCATAATTTCGAATTCCTGAAAAAAGAGCACCGTGATCGCTGGATGGGTTTCAAGAGAGATGACATTAAACGCTGGTTTATCGAAGCGAAACTTAAAGAGGTTAAGGTTGAGTCTGTAGGTGAGAATTGCTGTGCTCAATCTAGTAGCGGAGACGAATATGCAAGCATCAGCATATTTTTGGCTTCGGGTGAGAAATGAACTGGCGAGTTGATAGAAAGTTAATAGAAGGTTTGAAGTTCGGTGTGACAATGCACCTTAAATTATATAATCCATATCTTCTTTTTAAGCAGATCTTTTTCTGATTGTCTAGAAATAGCGTCTCTTTCCATTATTTCTTCATAACTTCCCCAGAAATGATTCAACGGCTTAGAAGCTTTAAGTTTATAAACTCTCAGGTTTTTTTCATCCCGAAATGTAAGCTTTTCATCGACGCAAACTCGTTTATTTAAGAGATAGATCCTGAGAGAATAATATTTCACATCTCGCTCATGAATTAGTCCATCTTTTTCAAAATGATCCAAGCAAAGCCATCCAACGTTTGGGAGATATATTGCATTGTTTTTGTAGTCTTTTATATCCCATCTTAATCCTACTTTTTCTCTATATCCCCTAAAAAGCTCTTTTTCACATATAATACACCAGCATATTCTTTCTTCCATCCCTATCCTCCCCGGAATTTAGGAGTATATAAAGTGAGAGCATCTTACTCCTCCAATTTCGCTATTAGGGAGCTGGGAGTGGAATCGGATGAAAAAGGGTGAAAATGGTCGGTAAATTGAGTGAGAAGTTCGTTTTCCAGCTCCCTGAGTTTTTAACAATTTACGAGTTGATATAAATTTTCCAAAATTAGACCTTTTTTTACCCAAATTATCTCCAAATAATCTTGAAACGATTTTGGTCTCTAAGAAGATAGAAAAGGGTTATGTGAATGACTGGATCTCTTCTATAAAAACGAAAATATTTTACATATACCTCTAAAAAGCCGGGAAAAATTTTATATTAACGTGAACACCTCTTTTTCGTGGAAGAAATATATCCTAAATCCAATCCTGAGCTATCTGTCCTTGAGTCCGGAAAAAAATTGAAAAGATTGGATATTTTTGCCGCCATATTACTATCGACCATTTATCTCATATTATTACTCCTCACTTTACCCAAGGTCGGTTTGGTTGTAGACGAACTGGCATACGTAAGTACGGTTGTCTCGTACACTCAATGGTTTTTAAATCCGTCTTTTTCGACTATTTACGAATATTGGGCTTACTTCGAGGTACATCCACCTTTTCCGAAAATATTAGGTGTGATTACAGCTTACCTTTTTTCAAAGAAGCTTAATATTTTAGACCCCTATCAATCGGTTAGAATTTCAACAATTTTTCTTTCCTCAATTATGGTTTTTTTGATCTATTTTTTCTCAATTGAAGCGTTTAATAGAAGAGTTGCAGTTTTTTCCACACTATCCATAATTTTAATGCCCAGGGTATTTGCCCATTCCCATTTTTTTACCATGGACATGCCTCTTGCTGTCATGTGGTTCTTAACGGTTTACTTCTTCTGGAAAGGAAGTAAAAATCGTAACTTTGGGATTCTTTGCGGTTTTGTATATGGGCTTGCCTTGGCTACTAAAATCACAGCAATTTTGATTCCTATCGGTTTTTTAATTTGGTTAATCGTATTATTAAAAAAAGATATTTTTAGCATTCGCAAAATTGATGAAAAATTTCCCGGACTTAAATTCAGTTTATTATCGATGACTTTCGTTTCGCCCACGGTATTGATACTGGTTTGGCCACTCCTATGGCTTGATCCTTTGAAATATTTTGAATACATCAAAGTTATGCAGCATAAAGATATTATACCAGTTTATTATTTTGGCAAATCGTATTCTTATACCACTCCTCCTTGGCATTACCCCTTCGTTATCACAGGTATCACGGTTCCTTTAACCATTTTGTCATTAACTTTTCTCGCGTTAGTTTTATTTAAGAGAGGCAATTTGGAAAATAAAAATCATGCCTATTCTCTAATAATCATAAATCTCTTTTTGCCTTTGTTATTCCATTCTTTACCGTTTACCCACGTTTATCAAGGAGTAAGACTATTTTTAATGATATTTCCGTTTATGGCCATATTATCTGGGATAGGTTTTGAAACATTGTTCGAAAAAATAATTAAAATTATACCGCAAAATTTTTCAAAGGCATTATCAGTTTTACTGGCCTTTGGTTTTTTGTTTCCAGGAGCTCTTGCAATATACAATTATACGCCTCATTATTACTGCTATTTTAACAGTCTAGTAGGTGGGGCCCATGGCGCTTTAGAAAAAGGTTTTGAAATCGAATACTACGGCGAAGCCTACCTCGAAATCCTAGATTTTTTGGATAAAAATGTGAAAAATTCCATGATCGATTCTATCAGGCCTGGAATTTTGGCTTGTTATCAAAGACGGGGTTATTTTGACGAAAATAATTTGATCTTTGGGTTTCAGAATGAAGTCCGTTTAAAAAATAAGTTTTATCCTAATTATGTTGTACTTACGACTAGGCAATCGGTCTTCACAAACGAATCTTGGTATATCTTCAAAAATATCAAACCAATAAAAACCGTCGAAGTCGATGGGGTCCCAATAGCTATGATTTATAAAACGAACGGTTCTTGGTATTTCTATAAGAATATGGAACCTGTGAAAAACGTCAATAAGGTTGGAAATGATTATTCTGTAGAGACACCGACTAGAAGGTTGAAAATTTTCCCTGTTTACTTCTTTTCTGTTCCAGGAAGTAGAAAAATTTACTTAAATTTTAACGTGTCCATTCTTAAATGATCTATAAAAAAAATTAATATAGATTTAGGAAAAAAAGTTCTAGAGAATGTTGTGAGGGTGAGGGTCAAAAATGGCTGTTTGGATATGTAAAAAATGCGGTCAGGAATATGAGAATCCTAGATGTAGATTACCGAATTGTCCTAACTGTGGAGCTCCTAAAGTTAACCATGAAAAGAAGAAATAGTAATGCGTAGCGAGAAATATCAAAGATAGGTAGAAATTAATTTTTCAGGTCGGGCATGGCAATCGCTGGTATTCCCAGCCTCTTAGTTACCTCTTCTGCGAGGGCTTGAGCATTACCCGACCTAAATTTGTCTGTGATTACCAATTCTGGATCGCTCTTTTCAACATATCCCATTAGTTGCTCGAAGTCTGAGTGATCGCTCAGGGCTACGACGTAATCCCTGTCACTCAACTGGCGGATGGGTAAGACGAACTCCCATCCGCTGAGATAGATCCTTGTAGCATCTTTTTCGACGTTTTCCTTAGACATCATGTGGTATACGCCTATATAAGGCTCTTTGCTCTGGATTATCTCTCTAGCTTCCTCGCCATGGGATAAATGGTACTCTCCCAACTTTATTCCGCGAGCCTCGCAGATCTCGGCTATTCTATAAACCTTCTCCGGCATAACCACTGGAGTATTTATCCCGGCTTTCCTCAAGATACCCACGGTTCTTTGGACCTTTCCATGGTATCCGAAGATGAATACAGATCCAGTCTTTAACGATCTCTCCACCAGATAGGTCAGTTCCATTTCAATTATTTCCTTAAAAGGTCTTATGTGAGAGGGTTTCCCGTAGGTTGCTTCTATAACCAAGACATCAGCTTGGAGTATCTCAGCCTCGGGGAGTTTGAAATCTCCCGTATAGACGATTTTTTGGCCTTTTGAGTCCTCAACCAGCACTTGGGCAGAACCTATGATGTGGCCGGCCGGAAAAAACGTTATCTTTTCTTCTTCGTATTTCAGAGGGTTCCTGTACTCGGCGGTATGAATTTTGTCAAAAAAAGTGTTCCTTTTCAGGATTCCTATTAATTCCTTGGTGACTGATGTCGTAAGTACGGTGTCGCACTTCTCCAAACTTTTCTTCAGCCCGAGCATATGGTCCGAATGGGCATGGGTTACTATCCTCAAAGGTCTGTCGGCATAGGATTCACAGGCAACACTCTCTCCCAGCAAGATAGTGCCGTTTCGGTCAATTGCGGCACTCATAAATCCGGTGGGTTTTTAGATAAGAAATAGTTTTTGCCTCTGTCGGAACGGTATTGAAAAATTTGAAGAATAAACAATTTTTTTAAAAAGTATATCATCACTAAAAAATTAACTAAACAATTCAAATAAAAGGACGAGAAAAGTTATGAAAAATGAAGAAAAATATGAACGAATTCAAAGGAGAGGAAATAGATGATTAGATTCGGTTTAATCGAGGTTTTGATTTTTGTTGCCGGAATTGTTTATGGATTTTTAAATCCTCATGAAGAGGATGGAACCAATCTACTGAAGAAAGGACTCACATACGGGCTTGTGCTGGGTGTGGTTCTCGCCATTCTCACCGGCGTTCTCACTCCTGTTACGGCCTTTGCTCAACTTGTAATCGCAGTAGGCATCGTTTTTACAATAGGCACCTTCATTGGGAATTTCCTCGGGAAAAAGATACGATGAACGAGAGAATTAACATAAAAAATAATATGAACTAAATCAAGTATTTTCCTGAATCCATTATTTTGTGTCCATCTACTAATACAGTAGGATTTTTTATTACTGCGTCAACGTGAGCGTCACTGTCCCAATCCGCGCCAGTTTTTTCAGGAAAGGGATTTCCAAAGGCAATGTGAATGCCAGGGAACTTTTCATCCTGAAGTAGATTTCCAATTAAACCTTTTAAACCAATATTAGTGCCAAAAGCAAATTCTCCAACCCTATTGCTGTTTTCATCCGTGTTAAAAACATAATCTAAAAGTTCATTCTCTAGTTCTTTATTCTCGCAGTAAATGCTGCCGTCTTTTACCCTTCCATTTTCTATTATTAACTCTACAGGCGTATCTTCAAGGAGACCATATCTACTAAAAAAATCTCCTAAGACCCCATCAATGATTAAATGTCCGTTTACGGTAACAGGAGAAGTATACACTTCTCCATTGGGCAAGTTACTCCAATCTTCAGCGGTGATATTTCCATCACTTATATTCCATTTAAGCCTTGAACTAAACTCTAAAGTAATATCTGTGCCTTTATCTGTTATAATTCTTATTTCTCTTGCGTTTTTCACTCTTTCATAAACAGATCTGCTAAATTTTTGTACCACTTCATAGTCTACGCTCATACCTTGCTCCATTATTTCTCTGGTTATGCCAATCATATGGGCATGCCTCAATTTTGTATTCTTTTTAACAATTTTTAGCATGGGTTTCCTGAATGTTTGAAGCTCTTTTTTCACGCCCAGTGCAGCATAGAAGCTTACGTCCGCCTCTTCTAGAGAATAACGAATTTCGTCAGGAAAACTAAGCGGTCGACTGCCAAAGTCTTCCATGACATAGAAAATTATTCTATTTGTAATTTTTCTAGCGGCTGATTCTAAAGCCTTAGCAATTTCTAAGGTTGCTTCGTCAGTTATGATAACAACTCTTTCATCAGGCTTTATCTTCACACAATTTTCAACGGCCTGTTTCGCACCATATTCTAGAGCGCCCATTTTATTTCACCGACGGTATTATTTTCTTCCAAATAATTTACATACATGTCTACACGATGAAAGATTTAAGATTTCATATTGAAAATAGAATGGGAAATAAAAAGATGTTATGTCCGAATTGTGGAAAAGAGACGAGAGAAATTAAACCTAAAAATTTACCTCGTGAAATGCAATTCAAGGAGAAAATTCTAACTACATATAGATGTGATTTTTGTGAGCAGGACTTTTACCAAGAACAAGACACATTCGGCTACATATAGCACAGTGTCCATAATATCAATCCTCTTTTAGTAAACTGACTATTTTTACGATTAGATGATTTCTAATGAATACAAAGTAAGTCAAGCAAGAGCAGCGAACATTTTTGCTAAAAATCCACTAAAAATGTTTAGATAAATTAAATAAACATCAAACTCTTCTTTGATAATTAGTGATACTAAAATGCCTGTAAAGATAGAGATATTCACGTCTCCTTATTGTCCAAAATCCAATCCCACAATACTATTTGTAAGAAGTGTTGTTGAAGAGTTAAAGAATGACGTGGAGATAGATATAGTAGATGTTTTTAAAAAACCTTCTAAGGCTTTGAAATATGGGATCTACGCAGTACCGACCGTGGCAATAAACGGAAGATCTCGCTTTGTTGGAAGGTTTAGTAAGGAAAGTCTTATGGATGCTATAAAAAAAGAGCTCTAGAAGAACATTATCTTATGCAGCAACGCTCATGCTCGGTGTTTCTTTTCTTTAAATTTAACAAGTTTATTGTCTTTTACAAAAAAACTAATTATCGGTAATTTTCACAAAATCGAAAATTATTAATATTCCAACAACAAAATATAACTGTCTTATGGGAGGGAGCAGATAAAATGTCTTGTTTTTATCTGGATTAGCCTAGAAATTTTGGTACTAATTATTTTTTTAAATTCAGCGCCAAAGAGTGGCGCGATGGTAGAAATACTCAAAAAAATAAGGAGGTGAAATGGATGATTGAGAAAATTTCGGGAGAAACAAGATGGGCAATATCGACAAAGGCAATGACGGGAACTATTATGGCACATGCCATGGTTATGAAAGATGCCTTGGGTGAAGAAAAATTTCTTGATGCCTTTGAAAAAATTTGGTTTGAGGCTGGAAAAGGAATAAAGGAAATTGTAGATGCCTTTGGATTGCCTGTTGATAATGCTAAGTCTATAGAAGAAGCAATGAGGCTTTCGGCTTTAATTGCCATGGGTCCAGAATTTGAATCTGAAACTGTAGAAGCCACCGAAGATATGGTTGTGGTGAGATTTACTAAGTGTCCTTGGCACGAAAGATGGAAAGAACTTGGTTTAGACTATCCTTATTGTAATTCAGGGCATACAGGATATGGTAATGGAGCAATTGAAGCGTTAAACCCCGCTTTTACTTTTAAACTCACTAAGAATATGACCCGAGGCGATCCATACTGTGAGCATATCATCGAGCGTAAGTGAAGCACAATTTTTTTTATTTTTTATAATTTAGCACCAAAGAGAAGCTCACGATAAAAATACCCAATTAAAAGGGGGTGGAATTATGCACGCAAGAGTGGTGACTGTCCAGATTCAGCCTGGCAAGATGGATGAGATGATCAGCATCTATCGAG
>CAYFZR010000038.1:0-32096 GCA_964347835.1 uncultured archaeon | reverse complement strand
CGGCAATCCGCAATGAACGTTTAAAAAA
Source organism: uncultured archaeon (assembly GCA_964347835.1). Lineage (GTDB taxonomy): Archaea > CAYFZR01 > CAYFZR01 > CAYFZR01 > CAYFZR01 > CAYFZR01. Next base: position 32,068 of record CAYFZR010000038.1, on the reverse strand, counting down.
AGTTCAAAAAGGGGATAAAAATGGTAGTCGAGATCCTAGAGGGTTTAAGAAGTGCATTAGAACTCATAATTTCCAGAGATCCCATTGTATTGGGAATCGCCCTTAGATCTGTATATGTTTCCGGAATGGCTACTTTGCTTGCTTCTCTCTGGAGCCTTCCCGTAGGCATGTTTATAGGAGTAAAGACATTTAGAGGTAAGCGTATTACCAAAGGTTTTTTCAACGCAATGCTCGGAATGCCCACTGTAGCCTTGGGTCTTATCCTTTACCTTTTTTTCTCTAAAACAGGGCCTCTAGGTTTTCTCCATCTTTTGTACAGTTCCAGAGGGATAATAGTCGGTCAGGCGATTCTCATAACTCCTATAATGGTCAGTTTTACGATAAGCGCAATAGAATCCATCGAGCCAGAGATAATGGAACTTGCGATGACTTTGGGAGCATCAGAGATTTATGCATCCATAACTGTTCTTAGAGAGGCGCTTAGCGGTGTAGTATTGTCTATAATAGCGAGTTTTAACAGAGCCATCGCGGAATTGGGCATAGCACTCATGGTTGGGGGGAATATCAGAGGAATAACAAGGGTCTTAACGACAGCGATAGCGCTTGAAACTACGAGGGGAGAGATAGTTCTCGGAATAGCTCTCGCAATGATACTTCTCTTTGTGGTTTTTAGCTTGAGCCTTACAATAAATCTTATTCAGAGGGGGCAGCCTTGAAAAATCTCGTTGAATTGAGAAATATCTTTAAAAAATACGGCGATATAACTGCCCTAAAAGACATAAGTTTAGAGATAAAAAAAGGAGAAATTTTTTCAGTAATGGGTGTAAATGGTGCTGGAAAAACTACTCTACTTAGGATAATCGCCGGAATCGATAAGCCAACCTCGGGGGAATTTTATTACAATAATAGAAGGGTTGAAAACAATTATAGACATCATGTTAGGAGAAATTGTACCATGGTCTTTCAGAGGTGCGTTTTGTTTGACACTACAGTCTACAAGAATATAACATATGGTCTTAATTTGAGAGGTTATTCAAGGAAAGAAACCGAAATGAAGGTTAGTGATGCGTTAAAAAAATTAAAATTAGATGGTTATGAGAACAAACCAGCAAAAAGAATATCTGGAGGCGAGCAACAAAGAGTTTCTCTTGCGAGAGCCCTTGTTTTAGACCCTGAACTCATGCTTTTAGACGAGCCCACGCTAAATCTTGATCCAGGCAACGCTGCTATTATAGAAAAGGTTATTAATGATATCAAAGACGAAACAACAGTTGTTTTAGCGACCCATGACCTGTACCAAGTAAAAAAAATATCTGATAGGGTAGCACACATCCTTGATGGAACCATAGTTGAGATAGGCAGTTCAAAGGATATTTTTAAAAATCCCAGGGATGAAAGGACCCTCAAGTTTATCAACAAAGAGATAATATCATAATCATTCATTTGATCTAAATACATCCAACCAGTGATAAGTTTTTAGAAGATAATCTTCTAGGAATTCTAGATCAACCTCGGCATAAAATATCTCATCGTTCAACAATATTTTGGATTCTCTTATGTAGGGAGAAAGTTGTTTTCCAAGATCTTTTTTTAGGGCGTTTTTTATTGATTCTATTGCATCTCTTCTCGTTCTTTTCTTCTCAACCATCCACCTTTCTCCCTCTATCCAAGGACCTGAAAAGGTTGATTCTTCATCAATATGTTTTTTGATGAAATTTGCTTGAAATTCAAAATCATCGAATACTCTAGGTCCTATTTGTTTTTTAACGGAACTTAATTCTAGATTTTGGAACTCCATAGTTATTATGCCAACTTTCTTTTCGTCAGTCCATAAATCAGATCTAATCAAATCAAAATCCTCTTCTATAAGGTGATCTACGATCCTTTCTTTCGCCTTCTTTAACTGCGGATACAGTATGTCCATTGAGATTTTTGGTATATCAAACAATAAGAAGACGAAATCCGAATCTCTTCTTGAAATATCTCTATCTCCTCTCTTTTTATGAGGAATGAAAAATCTCTCATCCGGGTATCTCTGGAATATCTTGCAAGCAGATATGAATTTTGAAAGACTTTCTAAAGAGACTGCAGACGCGACATTTCTCTTAGGATCAACTGGATCTACGACCACAAATTTTTCATCTTCGATAATGCCGTGATCCTCAATGTCTATAATTACTGGTAATTTCCATTCGCTAACATTACTGATGGTAGATTCAAAATCTCCATAGTTAATTATGAGTAGTTCGCATAAATATCCCGAAAAACCATTTACCTTAGCCTCGGCTCCATATATGCCAATACTTCTAAGAAATGCTTTCAACAAAAGGATTTCATCTTTTTGTTCATCAGTCAGTCTTGATTTGATATATTCGTTATGGAAGGGAGTCCTGTCCACAGAAGATATCATGTCCTCTATCCTCTTTATGGAATAACAAGGTACCAGATCTATGGCATAACCTCCACGATGCAGTGTAGTATACGGATGCTCAGCATAGTTAAGATCATATCTCTCAATCATACCGTCCTTTAATAAATTCTCAGAAATATGGTTAACAATATCTTTCATTTCATTCTTAGAATACTTCAACGGTAAAAGAAGGAATATATCGATGTCTTTCTTATCTTTTAAGAATGTGTTCCTCGTCGTAGACCCAACATGTTCTATTTTGATGCGTGAGTCTATATCTTTGGTTAAATCCTCTAGATAGAATATAATGTCTTCAGTTAATCTTTTCATTTCGTTTGTTTCTTTTTCGGTTGGTTTTATCTTTTTTAGAATGTCTTTGTACATAATTATCCCAGTGAAATGTTCAAAAGATCTTCATAAACCGGCCCCTTTCTAGTCAGGGTGCTCTTCTTAAAGTTTATCTCTTTTACTTGGAACTCACCGACTTCAATTCCTTTTTTATTCTCTATAAGCGAGACCAATTCTTTTTTACCCTTGAAGTCTTTTATTCTGGCTATGGTAAAATGAGGATGGTATTTTTTTTCTTTTTTGAAACCGTAACTCTTCAGTTCATCATCTATCCTACTCTGAATGCCTAGGACTTCTTTTGTACCTTCTTCGATGCCTATCCATACTACTCTAATATATTTTAAACTTGGAAAACATCCCATTCCCTTAAATCTAACTTTGAAGGACCCGAATTCACTTCCAATTTTTTCTAATTCTTTTCCTATTTCAGATACTTGTGATTCTTGAATTTCGCCGAGGAATTTTAGAGTAATGTGCATATTTTCAGGATCAACTAACTTGGCATTTGATATAGATTTAATCTCCCTCTGAATTTCTTGTAAGTTGTCTGTTATAAATCCGGGTACGTCTATACCGATGAAAGTCCTCATTTTTACAACCCTCACAAATTTGATTGCACCTAAAGGATATATATTAGATACCTTAATCTAGGTTTGGGGGTAATGAGCAACATGCAAACCCGATTAGATTTTTGGATAAAATCAAAATCTCAAAAACTTAGGTCTAAGCGCAAAAAGCGTGTTTCCTCTCCCTCGGCTCTGTACATTAAACTAAAACCCGTAGGGTATCCTCTCCGTTGTGACTGTCATGATAGACATAGACTAGCCACGGATGATATAAAGTTATTTGAGATGTACGCGAAGGAGCAGTGGTTAGGATACAGTGTTAAGGAGGGAGAATTTCTGTTTGATCAGAGGATGTATCCTGATTTTGCCTTTGAGGTTATCGAAACTGTTCCATCAAAACACTGTATGATAACCGATGAGACAGTTATAGAATTAGAGTTTGGTGATGTACCAGTATACAGAGAGATTTTTGAAGAAACACGATTTGAGGACATAATTGGTCAAGAAAGAGCGAAAAAAAAGTGTGAAATACTAGAAAAATATCTAGAGAACCCTGATCAATTTGGTGAATGGGCTCCGAAAAACATATTGTTTTTTGGACCCCCTGGAACCGGAAAGACAATGACTGCCAAGGCCTTGGCCTTCGAGACAAAAGTACCACTATTTTTAGTAAAGGCGACGGATCTTATAGGCGAGCACGTGGGAGATGGCGCAAGCAGAATTCAAGAGCTATTCAAAAGCGCAGCGATGAAAGCACCATCCATAATATTCATAGATGAGCTTGATGCAATAGGACTGGACAGACGTTTTCAATCTTTAAGAGGAGATGTGTTGGAGATTGTAAATGCCCTACTGGCTGAAATGGATGGAATCCCGAGTAATAGGGGTGTAATCACAATAGCAGCTACGAACAATATAGCATCTTTGGATAACGCCATGAGGAGCAGATTCGAAGAGGAAATAGAGTTTTCCCTACCAAATGATTCTGAAAGGAAGGAACTACTGAATTATTATGCGAAGAAGATTCCTATTGGATTCTCCGTCGGATTGGAATCTTATGTTTTTAAGACTCAAGGGATGTCAGGCAGGGACATAAAGGAAAAATTTTTCAAAACTGCTTTGCACAAGGCAATAATAGACGGAAATAAACAAATAGGAAGCCAACACTTAGAATATGCCTTAAAAGTGTTTGACACATCGAAAACCGAGCCCCCGAAGAATATGTTCGTCTAAAACCCACTTTTTTTTCCAAAAACCTCAAAGAAGAGGCATTCTTCCGGTGACATAAACATATCATTCTCAGGATTATCAGTGAGTTTTATGTTGGCGCCTCTTATAAGAACCGCTGGAATGCGTTCATCGGATTCGCCCATCAAGAGTTGAGCTGCACTCGTTAAGTCATCTGCTATAGCCCTGAATGTGATCTTTAATTCTCTACCGTATAGATCTTTTTTTCCTCTATTATCCTCAACAGGTTCTATACCTGAAACAGCCAATGCCCCTCCAACAACTCCTTTTTTCAAAGGTTGAGTCCTACTGTCTCCTATTATTACTCCTATCTTTTTTCCAGTCTTGTTCTCAATCTTCTTCCTTATTTTATCAACTGTTTGCTGTATATTAACTGGAAAGAGTATTATATGTCCTAAAGGCGCATTAGAAGAGTCTACACCTGCGTTAGCAACTAAAAAACCATTTTTCTTTGTAAGTAAGCAGTATTTCACCCCACCATAAACTTCATCTGCTTCGTTTAATATGACTTCAACTACCTTAGGATCCATTTCATATCTTTTAGCTAATTTTTTTGCTTTTTTTGACGGTAAAACTTCTTCTAATCTAACTATCCTGGATTGAGTTAGCGATACCGCGGTCTCGGCTATAACGAGAACGTCTCCATCTTCTATTTCGATTTTTTCTTCATTCAATGTTTCCATTATCGTCTCAACGAGATCGTCTTCGATTCTAATCAAATCAGTTTTGATGGGGAAAATTATAATTTCGCTCATTCGATTTCCTCTAATTCTTGCAATAATGAAGCAATAATTGGAAGATCAAAAGCCTGTTTGTTGAGTTTTCTTTTTAGACTATTAATCTGCGCTGAAGTACCAAATATGAGAACACTCAAGTTATCGCTTCCCTTTAATGCGGCTTCAGGGATTGCTGCATCTCCCCCTCTTGCTAAAATTTCTTGTTTTATGATCAAAGCCTCTTTAAAGGTGACATTCTCTATCAATATAATTCTGAAAGATGCCTTGTCATTCATAATCCTTATACCGGTCTCACCAACTTCTATCCCTCTCATTAAATCAGCAATATCTTCTTTTTTGAAGATCCAATTCAGCAAAGTTGCCTTTTTCCCTTTATTCTCTATTTCTATGGGATTCGTTCTCAAGAACTCGGCAATTTTAATCGCATGTATTGTTTCTCTAACATCGTGAGTCCTTAATATGTGGGCCCCCTCATAAACTGCTACGGCAGTTGCGCTTAGAGAACCATAGAGTCTTTCTTCGGGAGGGCCTACATTTAATATTTCATCTATAAAAGATTTTCGAGAAATTGCTACCAGAATTGGTTTCTTTAACAATTTAAGAGAACTTATGCCTTTAATAATTTTCAAGTTGTAATCATAAGTCTTTTCTGGAATCCATCTTCCAATACCCGGATCTATGATAATGTCTTTTGGGTTCACTCCCTTAGATTCAATCGAATTAATAGCGTCTTTCAAAGAACCTTTAATTTCTGATAATGTAAGTAGATCTCCTGGTCTTTTTTTAGAAGCCATTATTATCAAAGGACATTTATAATTTAAAACTACATTGAGCATTCTTTCGTCTTTTTTAAGGCCGCTGACATCATTTATTATGTTGGCTCCAATATCCAAGGCTTTTTCAGCAATCTCACTACTTTGGGTATCTACAGATATAGGTACATTTGTCTCATCAACTATTTTTTTTAAAGCGGGAAACAATCTCTCCTCTTCTTTTTTAATAGATATTTCCTTTCTACCTGGAGCAGTAGACGCTGCGCCTAAATCCAAAATTTCTGCTCCGTTTTCTATCATGTATATTGCTCTATTTAGGGCATCTTCATCGTTTTTAACTATAGAACCTTCATAAAATGATTCAGGACTTAGATTAATAACCCCCACTACCCTAACTGGATGCAGATCTCCTACCTTAATACCACAGATCTCTGTATCAATAAGCATTTTACCACCTAATCTTTACTTTTCGTCCTTCGATTTCTAATCTACCTTCTAAGAAGAGTTTAACTGCGAGGGGGTATAGTCTATTTTCTTCTTTGAGTATTCTATCAGCGAGCAAATTTGGCGTATCGTTTACTTCAACCGTAACTGCCTTTTGTAGAATTATTGGTCCTGTATCAACTCCTTCATCTACAAAATGCACTGTGCATCCGCTTACCTTCACACCATATTCAAGAGCCTGTTTCTGCGCGTTTACCCCGGGAAACGAAGGAAGTAAAGCGGGGTGAATGTTCATTATCTTCCACTTAAATGCGTTTACTACCTTAGGTGATAAAATGCGCATGTATCCTGCCAATAATACTAAATCACAATTGTATTCTTTTAGAACTCTTACTATTTCCTCGTCGAATTCCTCTTTTGTCCTAAATGTAGTTGGATCTATAAATATAGCAGGAATTTCATGTTTCTTTGCTCTCTTCAATGCTAAGGCATCTTTATTGTCACTTATTACGACAGAAACTTCAGCATTTTCGATTTCTTTATTTTCTACAGAATCTATAATTGACTGTAAGTTGGTACCTCTTCCTGACGCGAGAACTCCAATTTTTTTCATTTTTTCTCATTTAAAATGTTTTTTGCGGCTATTATAGTATTCCTTAAAACCATTGCCACGGTCATGGGACCTACTCCACCAGGGACTGGTGTTATAAAAGAAGCCTTTCCCAATACATCATCAAAGTCGACGTCTCCATAAACCTTTTTATCTATCCTATTTATCCCCACATCAAAAATAACCGCGCCTTCTTTTACCATATCCTTCGTTATCAATCCCTTCTTACCCGCACCAACGATTAGTATATCTGCTTCTATTGTGTGTTTCGTAAGATCTTGGGTCATAATATGGCATACTGTAACGGTAGCGTTCCTATTCAGGAGCATCATTGCCATGGGTTTTCCGACGAGATTACTGTGTCCAACTACTACGACCTGTTTTCCCTCTACATCGATGTTTAGTTTCTCAAGGAGGTAAAGTATACCTTTGGGAGCACAGGGAATCAGTTTTTCGTCCCCCAAAAAGAGATTTCCAACGTTTAATGGGTTTAATCCGTCTACGTCTTTTTCAGGAGAAATAGTTGACATTACATTATTTGGATTCATTTGTTCTGGTAAAGGGAGTTGAACTATAATTCCATGAATATTCTTATTTTCGTTCAGCCTTTTGATGAGGGATATCAAATCCTCCTCTGATGTACTCTCTGGAAGTCTGTAGACTTCCTTGTACATGCCTGCCTCTTCGCAGGCTTTTTCCTTCATCTTCACAAAAATCTTGGATGGAGGATGCTCTCCCACCAAGATAACCGCTAGACCAGGCCAGACACCGTATTTCTCTCTTATATACTCTACATCCAAAGATACCTCTTCTTGTATCTCGTTGGCGAATTTAACTCCATCAATAATTTTCTGCATGGAGGGCCCTCTTAGACTTCTTTGTATCTTCGGAGCAACGCCTCGTATATAGGGAACTTACTACATAGTTCCATGACTTCTCTCTTTACCTCATCTTTTATCTTCTCATCATCTTTGTTGTCCAATACTCTTTTGATGAGCTCAGTGATTTCAAGCATTTCTTCTTCTTTCATTCTTCTTGTTGTTATGGCTGGTGTGCCAATTCTTATTCCGCTTGTTATCCTTGGAGGTCTTGTATCAAAAGGTATTGCGTTTTTATTGACGATTATGCCCGCATCGCCTAAAGAATCCTCTGCATCTTTTCCTGTCATATTTTTATCCGTCAGATCAATTAGAATGAGATGATTATCGGTTCCTCCGGAAACCAATGAATAATCGTGACCTGTCAGGGCACTTGCAAGGGCCTTAGCATTTTTAACGATTTGTCTTTGATACTCCTTAAATTCATCTGTCATCGCCTCTTTAAAAGCGACTGCTTTAGCAGCAATCACATGCTCCAAAGGACCTCCCTGAATGCCTGGAAATAACGTCCTGTCAATATCTTGGGCAAATTCTTCTTTGCAAAGGATCATGCCGCCCCTAGGTCCTCTTAGAGTTTTGTGGGTTGTTGTTGTGACGAAATCAGCATGAGGAACAGGACTCTGGTGTAATCCTGCTACAATTAAGCCTGCAATATGCGCAATATCCGCCATGTGATACGCACCGATTTCATCTGCTACCTCTCTGAATATGGAGAAATCTATCTCCCTTGGATAAGCGCTCGCACCCGTAACAATCATATTTGGCTTATGCTCCTTTGCGAGTCTTCTAACTTCATCGTAGTCTATGGTTTGAGTTTCTTTTGATACTCCGTAATGTACAATCTTGAAGTACTTTCCTGAGAAGTTGACTGGACTTCCATGTGTTAAATGACCGCCATCAGAGAGCCTCATTCCCATTATTGTGTCTCCAACGTTTAAAACCGAAAAATAGACTACCATATTTGCTTGAGAACCAGAATGAGCTTGTACATTTACATGCTCAGCATTAAAAATCTTTTTAGCCCTCTCTATTGCGAGTTCCTCTGCCTCATCTACCCACTCGCATCCCCCATAATATCTCCTTTTTGGATAGCCTTCAGCATATTTGTTGGTCATTACACAGCCTTGCGCCTCTAGTACCGCCTCGCTAGCATAGTTCTCCGATGCTATAAGGTTTAATTGATATATCTGCCTCTCTATATCCTTTTTAATTGCTCTTGCTATATCTGGATCAACATTTTCAACGTTACTCACTTTTTATCACCTTATTTCATTTAAGATCCGTTAGAAGTTCATTTATGCTATCAGATATTTCATCTATGGTTTTATTCCCGTCCACCCCTTTCAAAATGCCTTTTTTATTGTAATACTCAATCAAGGGAAATGTTTGTTCCTCGTATACACTTATCCTCGTTCTCACCGTCTCTTCTGTATCATCCGATCTTTGATAAAGTTCTCCACCGCACTCATCACAAACGTCCTCCACCATGGGAGGCTTAAAGGTAAGGTGATAGGGCTTTTCACAAGATTTGCATATTCTTCTCTGACTGATTCTCCTAACCAACTCTTCCTTATCTACTATTAGGTCGATCACTAAGTCTAGATTGGTATCTAACCTATCCAGAACCTTATCCAAAGCCTCAGCCTGTGCTATTGTGCGTGGAAATCCATCTAACACGAATCCTTTTTTGCAATCATCTTCCTTTAATCTGTCTTCGATGATGCCTATTACAATTTCATCAGGTACAAGTTTCCCTTCTTTCATGTATTTCGTCGCTTCCTTTCCTAAAGGAGTTTCATTTTTGACTGCCTCTCTTAAAATGTCTCCCGTAGCGATGTGTGGTATGCTAAAACTCTCCGCTACCGTCTTGGCTTGAGTGCCTTTTCCCGCGCCGGGTGCCCCTAAAAATATTAAGTGCATAAGATACACCACTCACTTTTTTTCCTCTTCTCCTTCCGTTTGTAAGTCTTAGTTACCTCCCACTCCTATTGACACAAATCAATATAAAACTATTTTCATTTATCCTCTAGTTTTTAACCATGTATAAGGGAGCATTTGCATTTTTTATCAGCTGGTATAATCGGAACAATCTTCTCTAAAATACTCTTTATTTCCCCTATCTTTTTCTCCATTATGTCTAGTACTTCTTTCGCAGTTAACATCTCCTTTGAAATGCCGGCTGCTAGATTTGTTACTGTGCAAATACTCACATAACACAGACCGAGTTCTCTTGCTAAAACTACCTCTGGCACGCCTGTCATTCCTACGATATCACAACCAAGTGACTTAAATATCTTTATTTCTTGGGCTGTTTCAAATCTTGGACCTTCAGTACAAAGATAAACGCCACGCGGATGTATTTTATCGCATTTTTTTAGTATAACGTTTCTCATCTCCGGACAGTAGGGTTCTGTCATGTCTGTGTGCACTGCTTGATTTTCGTAGAAGGTAGATAACCTTGAACGGGTAAAGTCAAAGAAATCATCTACCAATACAAAGTCTCCAGGTTTCATATATTCGTTCAGAGATCCTACTGCGTTTAATGCAATCACCCTATCTGCGCCTACTTCTTTCAAACCCCATAAGTTAGCTCTGTAATTTATCTTGTGAGGCGGAACACTTTGTGCCTCTCCATGCCTAAATATGAGATAAGAAAGTCTATCTGATATTTTTCCTTCCAAAAGTGTTAAGCTTCCGTATGGAGTATATATTTCTATTTTTCTAGAGTCTTTCAATATATTTCCTATGCCAGAGCCTCCTATGATCCCAATAGCCATAGAATTGCCTCCGATACAGTAAAGAATATAATGCTTGAGATTGTAATTAATCTAACAGCACTTTTAATATCTATATATGTTGGCATCCTGTAATCGCCAATCTTGTATACGTTAGGCTTAATAAGAGATACATTTAAAAAGCAAGATGCGCTTGCCATGGGATACCCAGAATTTGGGCTCTTTGTTAATTGCGCATACCTCCTAATCTCCTTTATATTTTTAAAATCTAATTTCAGAAACAAGGATGCCATGAACATAAATGGAACACAAAATCTAGCGGGAATATAGTTTAAAAAATCATCTAACCTTGCCGCTTGATAGCCAAACGCACCGTATTCCTCATACCCTACCATTGCATCTAATGTATTTACAACTCGATAAAATACCGCTCCATACAATCCGAAAAACAAAAAGTAAAAAATTGGCGCAACGATTGAATCGCAGAAGTTTTCAGAAAGAGTTTCTATTGATGCGGAAGATATCAAGGACTCGTCGAAACCTTCTACATCCCTGCTCACAAGATTCGAGACCTTAATTCTGGCCTCATCGATCTTACTATCTTCTAATAATTTTGATACATTTGATGCTTCTTGTAGTAACATCTTGAAAGAAAACATGCTTGAAAGCCAAATGGAAACTAATATTATGTAGAAATAAACGTTAATATCTTTTAAAAGAGACAAGATCAAAGTTAAAAGTAAAAAAGTGGATGTTGAGGTAAGGATTAATAAAATTCCACCTTTAGATCCAAGATAAATTAATTTTTTTGATAATATCTCAATTTCTCTACCCATCCACACTACCGGATGGATCTTACGAGGCAATTCTTTGAATAGAACATCTATTGTGATTGCTAATATCAATATAATGTAATGAGATATAAGGTAATGAGACATAAGATAGTGGGACAAGGTCATTACACACCTTTAGTTATTTCGTTCTTCTTTATTTTAATTCAATTATTTTATTATGCACTTAATTTACATTCATGATTAGTATACTAAACCGATAGCGATGAGAAGAGAAGCAATTCCAACAATATCTCCGATTGACGCTACGATTGGAATGACGACGTTATCTGGATCATATCCTTTTAAATACGACAAAAATATTACCAGAATGGTAAGAATTATCATAATGCTCACCGTTATAAAACCTGCTATAACCGTGATCTTGATAAAAATTTTAACGGTGACCCCTGAATCTCTTAAGGCATATACCAGATATCCCAAAAAACCTAAGGTAACTGACGAAACCAAGCCAATAAAGAGAGTCACCACAGAATCTTTTATTGTTAAATTCCTTATATTGAGACCTAAATGCATAAATGAAGATATTCTGGAGCCTAAGACGCCTCCAATACTTCCTGCAAGATTTATCATCGGAGGAACTAGGATTATGATGCCCGGTATAGTATTGAGAATTACTTCTTTATTGCTCTCTAAAATTCCCCCAGATGCTAAGGCAAGAAATATTGACAATATAAGAAAGGGCATGCTCTCTTTAAGAACTCTCATTACGGTATAAACCATTTTTAAAGTCCCCCTACCAGCCAAATCGCGGGAAATAATGAAAATACTGTTATGATGTCACCTATTGTTGCTAATAAAGGTGCAATAAAATTATCTGGATTTAATCCATGCGAATATCCAAAGAAAGATATTATAATCGCTAAAAAAGTGAGAAAGAAACCAGAGATAACGCCAGCAACAAAAGAAATTACGACAAGACTCAAGACTCCTGCGCTCGGAAGATTTAGAAGTAAGCATGTGTAGTGCGCGAATATACCAACCAAGATAGACATGAAAATTGTTTGCGAGATAGATGCATATATGTTAACTTTCAGTATTTTACCTCTCCAAATGCTAGGATCAATGAGACCTAAATGCAGAGAAGTGGTGAGACGTGATCCTAAAGAACCATATATATTGCCCCTGATACACATTACTGGTGGTAATAAGACCAGCAGACCGGGAACCGAGACTATCTCTTTCTCCATGTGACTTAGACTGTTTCCCGCTACCAATTCTAATGTAAGGCCTAACAAGATAATTGGGAGGCTCTCTTTTAGATATTTCTTCGCACTTATCATTCATATCGCCTCACCGTTTCCTAAATGATCTTTGTTGACTATTGTATCCGAAACCCACAACTATTTAAATGTTAGCACCGTAAAAAAGTCGGGTAGAATCCGTGACCACATCAAAAACTGTCAAAGAACTCCTCGTAGAGATGAAAGATGTATCTGAACTGATGATAGACCTAGCCTATTCCGCCTTACTTTTAAATAATAAAGAAATCGCTAGTGAAGTGGAGCGATTAGAAGAGAGAATGGATTCATTAAAATATGAAATAAGAATAATGGCCATGTTAGCAGCGAGAACTCCAGAAGAGGCCGAGCAGTTGAGCGGTATATTACATGTAGCCGCATCAGCAGAGGCTATATCAAACGCCGCAAAGGATATAGCAGATGTTGTTTTGAGAGGGTTTGCAAACCATCCACTAATAGAAGAGGCTCTAAGCGAGGCAGGAGAAATAATAAAGATTTTTGAAGTAAAGGAGGACTCTATATTGGTAGGGAAAAGTCTAGGTGAGTTAAGACTCGCAACAGAGACAGGGATGTATGTAATAGCGATAAGAAGGGGAAAAGAGTGGATATATGGGCCAGACAAAGACGTATTAATTCAATCTGAAGACAGTCTAATTGCCAGAGGAACAGAAACCGGCGCTGAGATATTAGGAGAAATTTCTGGCGGTGAGAGAAGGTGGTTTTAGATTTTTTAGTTCTCAATTCAGTTTGGGCAAGGATATCTAAATTTCATAATAAAAAAGGTAAAAAATAAAAAGGTATACAATGGATTTGAGAAATATGAAGTTTCTAATAGACGAATTTTATGAGGATGTTGATTTGGAGGATGACGAAGATATTATAGATATCTTAACGTTTGATGATGCGGAGGAAATAATTGAAAGATTGGTCAAAAAGAAAATTTTAAAAGATATGGGAAAGGACTTTGTTTTAAGCGAATATGCGCTGGATAAGATTTTAGATTATGCTGAAAAAAGAGATGACCTAAATGGTGATATCTTCGAAAGAATACTTAGGGGAATCAGGTATCTTTTAGATGTTACCTTTGCAGGGGCGTCTCGTCTGGATGAAAATGATAGTATTCGATATGCGGTTGTTATTTTAGATTTAGGGAAGTTTACCGACATGTTTCCCACCATAAGGGAGGATTTTGAGTCAATGTGTCCGGGGATTTTCCAAGACTTCTTTGAAGATTATCCGGATACATGATTAAGATTCTAACAATCTCCAAACCAAGGTTATAAAATGTAGTTGGGAAAGAGGTACTTTTAAGGTGAGTTTGTGGATATAATTAAACGCGCGATATTAGGGGCGTTGTTTGGATCAATTATCATAACACTAATAGATACGTTTATACCAACCATTTTCCTTTACTATTCCACCATAATGATCTTTTTCATCTCCTATAATGGATTTTTTGGGAGCCATACCGTAAAAAATGGTGACGCTCTTAAAAAAGCCTTAACAGGCGGAATCCCTTTTGGATTGATTTTCTGGGTTTTGGAGTACCGTTTCGATCTTTTTTCGGTGTTTAATCCAGCAGATGTAGGTTTTAGATTCGGGTTTTCATTGTTTTCCCTAATAATTTTAGTTTATTCTCTTAAAGCCTAAAATTTTACCTCTTAAATTTTTCCTCAAGCCAGTCTCCTATGAAGGTGCCTATTATGAAAAATATTGTGAGGTAAACTATTCCAAATATCGTAGCAACCAAGCCTGCAGTAGCAAGAATAAGACCGCCTATTAGTAAATTTATAACTGCAAGCACGATACCCAGAATAAGACCTATTCGGAATCCTTTTTTCAAGAGACCCATTTTATCTTCTTTGCCGGGATTAAAGTATCCATAGAGCAATCCTATAATCAGGGCAATAAAACTCCAGTTCATGGTGAATAAGTAAGTTTGGTTATATAAAACTTAATTGGGTCTGGGTTTGATAATTATCAACCCAAAATCATAACTATAATTCCTAAAAACATCAATATTGTACCTAATATTAATTTCTCGTATCTTTCTAGGCTAGGATGTTCAACTTTCTTCAAACCAAAGGAAGCGGTCGCTACCATGATCGACATTCCACCAACGGTTCCTAACCAAAGTATTATTGCTAAGGGGACAATTATTTTCCATCCAAAGGAACTGGCGGCAAAAAAGACGGGTAATACTGCCAAACATGGAGAAAAGGTTAGAATTGTAATTAGAGACATTACTGCTGCCTTATCTGATAGATTGACTTCATGAGAGTGGTGATTTTTTTTAAAAAATAAATAGATGTATGCTGTTCCTAAAAAAACAAGGATGATGCCTGCAAGAGGCTCCACCGATCTTTCAGTCACCTTTGAAATTTCTATTCCTATCCCTGCAACGATTAATCCAAGTATCGTTGTTACAGAAACGTGTCCCAAACCCGCTAATACGGCGATTGAAATCGTTTTTTTATTAGACCATTTCTGTGCTTTCCCGACCAAAACAAAAGGGAGCCAATGATCGGGCATTATTGCATGTACGACGGCTATTATTAAGGTTGCGAATATAAGGCTAGTAAACGGGATAACCATCCAATTTCTCCTTATTAAATTATGCCATGGTTTTTAAGGTTTTCAATACTCTCTTTCTCAAATCCAAGCCAAGATTCAAGAACTTCTTCAGTATGCTCCCCCAAGTTGGGAGCAGGACGATATATATTTTTTGATGAGGGTGATAGCTTTATCGGATTTCCAGCCATCTTAACAAAGCCAACTCCTGGTTGATTAATCTCAATTATCATTTCTCTTTCCCTTACTTGAGGATGATTTGCAACTTTGTCGATTGTATTAATAGGTCCACATGGCACTCCAGATTTCTCCATCTTCTCAATCCACTCTTCTACAGTTTTAGTTCTTGAAATTTCAGAGATTATAGGCTGTAATATCGAGACATTCTCTGATCTCAAGGCGTTAGTTTTAAACCTTGGATCTTCAATGAGATCTTCTCTTCCTAGTTCGATACAAAATCTTTCCCAGTGAGCAGTTCCTACTGCAAAAATCACGTAACCATCCTTAGCAGGAAAAGCCTCAAAAGGCGCGATAGAAGGATGTCTTGATCCTAAAGGCTTAGGAATCTCTCCAGTAGTCAAGTAACGGATTATTGCGTTTTCAAGAATGCTAACTTGACAGTCTAGCATCCCTACATCTACCAACTGCCCCTTTCCAGTCTTTTCTCTGTAATATAATGCAGACAAAATACCTATGGTTATAAAGAAAGCAGCCGCGATGTCTCCTATGGATACGCCAACCCTTACCGGTGGCAAGCCTTCTTCGCCAGTAATGCTGATAATACCCCCCATCCCTTGGATGATCATGTCATAAGCCCCCTTATTAGCGTATGGACCTGTCTGTCCGAAACCTGAGCATGCTGCATATATCAAATGAGGATTAACCCCTTTTAAGACGTTGTAATCCAGTCCTAAACGAGTCATAGTACCGGGTCGGAAGTTTTCCACCAGTACGTCTGCCTTTTGACACAGCATTAGAAGGAGTTCTTTACCTCTATTTTCCTTTAAGTTTAAAGTAATGCTCTTTTTTCCCCGGTTAAGGCTTAAAAAGTAGGCACTCACCCCATCCACAAAAGGTCCCACACCTCGAGCCTCATCTCCTTTTTTAGGCTCCTCTACCTTTATTACCTCGGCTCCTAAATCGCAGAGAATCATAGTAGCATAAGGACCTGCTAAAACACGAGTCAAATCCAAAACCTTCAATCCCTCTAAAGCCAAAAATTTCTCACCTCCGCCAAATCTTTTCTGGATTGAATTTTATATAAAATAAGTTTTTCTTCAACTGCTTTTTTTTGTATGATAGAAAAGCAAGATCTAGAAAGTCAGATTTTACTATTGATTGCATCAATTAGGCTTTTCTTATCAGGTCTCCCAACAAATTCTACGCTTCCGTTTATTGCTACGGTTGGAACCGCGTATATACCGTATGTCGAAACCTTAGAGGGTTGTTCTGAGACGTCCACAACTTCAACCTCCGTCTCGTTTCCCAACTCTTTGACAACACTCTTTACAAATTCGATGGTCGGATCACAGTAGGGGCAGTTAGAAGACCTGAATATCTCTATCTTAACTGGCATTACTTCACCTCTTCTTTCAGTGTTGCCAACGTAAAAATTTCTATTATTTATACCTTACGAGCCAACGTTATGAAAAAAAGTAGGGAAGGTTAAAAATTCACTCACTTTGTTACGGTAAATCGAAGTCCCGCGATATTTTCAAAGGAGAGGTTCGACGAAAATTGGGCTTTCTGTCAGAGTTATAGTCACTGCATCAATTTCCTGGGTTTGGCCCATAATTCTTTATGTATGCTAAGTTTACCGTGTTATGAAATATCACCGAAATCTACTAAAAATTCCATAAAAATACTTGTATAAGAAAAAAACAAGGATTACTGTAATAAATTCTAAAATAAAAACAAAAAATGTAAGAATTTTTGAAAAAAGGACCTCTTAAACCCTAAATTTTATAACTAAGAATCTACAAAAACTATTTGGGGGTGGTAAACTTGAAACATAAAAGCTTAATATCTCTCTTGGCTCTACTACTTCTATTAGGTTTTATAACCTCCGCACAAGCAAATTGCTTTTCTTGGAAAGTCGTTTACTTTGAAAACAGGATTGTACAAAGGACTGAAATAGAACCGCTTGCTAATGCTGTAACAAGGGACATCACGATTCCTGTATCACAAGATTATTTCATTAAAATACATAGCCAAGAATTATCTAAGCTTTACGTAAGAGTGCAGAATGGAAATTCAACTATTTACGAAGAACAAAAACATTTACCTAGACCTGATGCCTATGCATATTTCCACGTAGGTCATTTGTCCAAGGGTACATACACGGTCATTTTGATTCCGTACGGACCTATAGGAGGTTATGCAAACTTTTGGGTCATATACTGGTAACGTTTACGGCAAGCTCATTGTTGTTGGTATTTGATCAAAAAATGTATTTTTGCTAGAAAATACTCCACCCATTAGGTCAACCATAGATCCGTTTTTGAGATTAGAAATCCTTTAAAAAGGAGTCATAAAATAAAAGCGAGACCTTGACAGAATCTTCAGAAAAACGTAAGTTTTAGTGGGGGCACAGGGATTTGAACCCCGGTCCACGGATATCTCCGATCATCGAGTAAACTCTCAGCATTCCAGAGGATTTTGATCTCTGGAGTCCGTGATGATAGCCAGGCTACACCATGCCCCCGCGAATCCAAAGAAATCAATCCTCTTTTATATAACTTTCGTGGAATAAAATCTTATCTATTACTGATTAACCTCAGAAGTAGGTGAAATAGAGCATGAATATATATCTGAGAGAGATGATTTTAATATTAGCAATTTACCTCTATTTTGGCATAATTTTGCTCTTACCAGTGTATTATTTAGTAGATAAAAGTCCATTTTGGGCCTTTTTTTACTATGCAACTGTATTGTTACTCCACGCCCTCTACACTTTCATGTATTACAGGAGATTTTATCGGTACTAAAGTTCAGCATTTAATACTCTTCATTATCTCAACTATTTTTTCGCTCCTTGGATAGCCAACGGCGTAGTGAATCTTTTTTTCGCAAGTCCAGGACAAAAAGTAACCTTTCCTTTCGTTTTCAAGAATAACCTTAGATAAAGTCGCGTTTTTTCCATCTTTCAAAACTAAGGTAGAATTAAACTCTTCATTTACGCCCAAATATCCAACGATTCTATCCTTGAAAATTTTTGTGTTGTTGGTAATGTTCATAGAAACCTCTGTTATGGAACTATTGTGGTTTGTAATTTTAAGAATCCTAATGCCGTAAACACCCGTCTTTGCTATCCTTACACTCCAATCCGCTGGAACGCTCGCATAGTCAGAGGGATTTTTCACATCGCCTATTTTGGGATTTAAGTAAATAATGAAAGAGATCGATGCTATACAAAAAACGATTACCATACCTAAGAAGAAGAAAGAAAGTATTCTCGGCCAATTTCTTCTCTCCTTAAAAATAATTCTGGGCCTTTCATAAGAATCGTCTTGTATTCCGAGTTTTCCCAAGATCTCTCTTCTCTTTATTTCATATTCCGCATCAGAAATCTTGCCAAGTTCATAGTAAGTCGTTATTTGATCTAACTCCATCCTGAGCCTTTCTTCTTCCTTCATGAAATAAGAGAATACGCAATACTATAAATAGTATAATCCAGATTTAAATATCAAATATAATAGGGTGATAAATGCCATGATTCAGTTAAGGTTTCACGGCAGAGGAGGGCAAGGAGCAGTAACTGCGGCTTCTCTTCTGGTTTCTGCGGCTATTGATGAGGGTAAGTATGCACAAGCAGTTCCCAGTTTCGGACCGGAGAGGAGAGGCGCTCCAGTAGAAAGCTATGTACGCATTTCAAACGATCCTATACTCGCTAGATATGATGTTCTGGAACCAGACTACGTAATAGTACTAGATCCCACCTTGTTGAGCGTTGTAGATTATAAAAAAGGATTAATAGAGGGTGGGATGCCCATACTAAACCTTCCTATCAGACCAAAGGAAAAAGGAATCGGATGGGTGAATGCAACTGAACTAGCCAACGAAATACTAGGAAAACCAATAACTAACACTGCCATGTTAGGTGCTTTACTAAAAGTTAATCGTTTGGTAAATTCAAAATCTTTAGGAAAGGTCATTAAGGACCAATTTCCTGGAAAACTTGGCGAAAAGAATTGTAATTTAATAAGAAAAGCCTATGAGGAGACTGAAATTGTATGAGTTGGAGAAAAATGCCTATAGGCGCTATAATAACTGGAGGAGCAACATCTCTAGTAAATAAGACAGGTTCTTGGAGGACAATGCGCCCCGTAATTATGTACGACAAATGCACAGACTGTGGCATATGCTGGCTTTATTGTCCTGATTCTGCTATAAATAGGACTGAAAAGGGAACTTATGAAATAGACTACGAATACTGCAAGGGATGTCAAATTTGCGCTGCAGAATGTCGAGTTGGTGCAATAGAAACTGTTGCGGAGGAATATAAAGGTGATTAAGTCATTAACAGGTAATTATGCCGTAGCAGAGGCAGTTAAGCTCTGCGATGTAGACGTTATTGCAGCCTACCCCATTACTCCATCTACACAGATGGTGGAAAAGATTTCAGAAATGGTAGCGGATGGAGAGATCGACGCGGAATTTATACCTGTAGAATCTGAGCATAGTGCGATGAGTGCTTGTATAGGGGCTTCTTCTACTGGCGCAAGAGTATTCACAGGCACGGCTTCTCAAGGTCTTGCTTTGATGCATGAAATGTTGTTCGTTGCCTCAGGGATGAGACTTCCCATAGTTATGGGTGTCGGAAATAGAGCGCTTTCAGCCCCCCTTAGCATTTGGTGCGACCACAATGATACTCTAGCAGAAAGAGATTCTGGATGGATGCAATTTTATGCCGAAGACTCTCAAGAGGCCTTTGATCTTATATTTATAGCGTTCAGAACCGCTGAGCACCATCAGGTACAGTTACCTGCTATGGTTTGTTTGGATGGATTCATACTTACACACACTGTAGATAGGGTATTTGTACCTGAAAAAGAACGGATTGATAGTTTTTTACTACCAAGAGATCCTATATATACACTAAATCCCGAAGTACCTACTACCATGGGTGCTTATGCATTTCCATCCCACTACTTTGAATTCAGAAGGCAACAGGAAGAAGGGATGCGGAACTCAAAGAGATTGATTCCAGAATTTACAGAAGAGTTTCTAAAAATATTTGAGAGAAAATACAACTTCTTCGAAGTTGTAAATCCAGAGGCAAAGACATTCTTCTTGGCAATGGGTTCTTCGTGCACAACGATAAAGGGCTTAATTCAAGGAAAGGATGATCTTGGACTATTGAAGTTAACCGTATTTAGACCATTTCCAAATGAGGAATTAACGAATGCCCTAAAAAATGCTGAAAAAGTGATAGTATTAGATAGAGACGTGGCTCCAGGGGCTCAAGGTGCTGTTCTATACGGTGAAGTAAAAAATGCACTTTACGAAACAGGAATAGACGTTATCAACGTGATAGCAGGTTTGGGTGGAAGAGATATTAGACCAGATATATTTGAAAAGGCTTTGACTTTAGAAAAGGGAATACACTTCTTGGGGTTGATAGAATGAAAATGTCTGAAATTCCTCTGGAAGAATACTTCGCGAAAGGACATAGGGCTTGTCAAGGGTGCGGAGTAACTATTGCTGTGAGGTTAGCCATGAAGATCATCGGAAAAAATTCTATAATTCCTTGCGCTACAAGTTGCTTAGAAATTGTATCCACACCCTTCCCTGAAACTGCTTGGGAAGTTCCGTGGATTCATGCTGCTTTCGAGTGCGCCGCGGCAGTATCCTCAGGTGTTACAAGGGGTATTGATGTCTTAATGAGAAAGGGAAAATGGAAAGGAGAGAAACCAAACATTGTAGCCTTCGCGGGGGACGGAGGCACCTTTGACATCGGAATACAGGCTCTTTCTGGTGCTTTAGAAAGAGGAGACGATTTCACATACATATGTTTGGACAACGAGGCGTACATGAACACAGGCATTCAAAGATCTGGCGGCACTCCTTTTGGGGCTTGGACGACTACAAGCCCGCCAGGAAAATTGAAAATAGGTAAGGAAGAGTGGAAAAAAGACCTTGCTACAATAGTCGCTGCTCATCACATACCTTACGTTGCCACAGCCGGTATTGCCCAACCAATGGATCTCCTTTCTAAGGTAAAGAAGGCAGTTGAAACAAAAGGCCCGAGTTTCATACACATTCAATGTCCATGTCCGACTGGATGGAGGTTCGAGCCGCATCAAACAGTTACTATCGCCAAAACGGCTGTTCAGACAGGTATGTGGGTCTTATACGAAGTAGTAAACGGTGAGATGAATCTTACTTATCATGTGAGATCTAGAAGACCAGTTAAAGACTATTTAAGGGCTCAGGGAAGGTTTAGACATCTCTCTGATGAGGATATAAACTATATGGACGAGGTAATAGAAAGGAGATACAAAGAGCTATCAGAAAAGAGACTTATATGATCCTAAAAGGTGAAGATTTCCTACGTGCACGTTATTCAAATACTTCTTAGAAACCTCCAAACATTTTTTAACTTGGGAAAAGGGAGTTACCGAAAGATCCTTCATATGAAATTGCGGGTGGAAAACAAGAAGACTGTAGGGTATATTCTGATCTAAATCCGATATGAATCTTGCAATACCTTCTACTTCCTTTTCATCCACGTATCCGGGTACGAGTAAGGTTGTAGCGGTTAGCAGAGGTACTTCTTTCCGTTCTTGATAGAAGTTATGGTATATCATCTCGAAGTTTTTGTACGCCTTATCGTTTGAGACACCGGATAGAGCGAGGCTTAAGGTAGAAGAAAAGGCCTTTAGATCAAATTTAATAATACCTCCGCTCTCTAAGGAAATTTTGGCTAATTTTTTTACATAATTTTGGTTTCCACACCCGTTCCATTCCAAACATATTCTCAATAACCTATCAGTCTCTTCCAAAAGCCTCTTTGATGCCCTAATTACGAAGGGTAATTGTGGCTCAGGAGAACCCCCAAAATAACAAACACAACTTATTTTACCGTTATTTTTAATTTTGTTGATAAAATCAGATATATCGACCATTTGAGAGTTATTCAAATCTTTATGGGAATAATTTTGGCAGAACAAGCAATTAAAATTACAGCCATAGAAGAAGACCGCATAGTTATAGTAGCCTAGTTCCCCTGACTTTTTGTAACTGTAGTTTGGATAACCATTTCCCGTGGCTGGACAGAACCATGCTGCGCAACAATTCGTTATATGAGGATCTAAATAAGCATGCAAAAGAGCCCTATTTCCGCTTACTTCCGAGTGAAACCTACCATTTTTATTCCATCTCAGTCCGCAATATCCTCTTTTCCCTTCACTGATTCTACATCGGTTAGAACATAAATTACATGATATTCCTTTCTCTCTTGGAGGCATTATTGGAAGATTATAAGGTATTCTCACATTTTGGTGGCTCTCTATTATGTAAGGAATAGCCTCTTCGTTTGAATAGATACAATCGGCACATATACCGAGGGAACGAGAAATAGTGGCGTCTTTACCGCATATTCGACATTCTACCATGGATTAATTTGACTTCAATCATTTAAAGATGTTTGCCTTCTTACGTATAATTTAAGTCCTTTGATATCTTCCACGATCACTGGGACATCTTTTTCAATATCTCCTTCTAAAGAAATGGCCATCCATATTTCTCCATGGATCTTCACTTCTCCATTCGGATTTAGAGGAGTTATTGTGACTCCTTCAAGTCCTATCATACCTTCTCTTCCGGTGGTGGGTTTCTTTCTATAGGCTTTTAGTACCGCGCCTAAAACCAATAAAAAGAAGCCTGCTGTTACAATTACGCTCGCAATTATCAAATCGAGGGATATTTTGATATAGGGTTCTTTTTCTACGTTAGGTAGCAACAAAGAGCCCAATATTAGAGATACTATGCCTCCAACAGTTAAAGCACCGTAGGTAGGCGTCAAGACTTCTGCGATAAATAAAACCAATGCAAAAAGTATTAACGCTATTCCAGCCTTGTTCATGCTTAAAACATTAAAGGACCATAATGCAAGAATTATGCATAAACCGCCAAGAATTCCCGGTAGAGTCGCCCCAGGGTTTGAGAGCTCTAGTATTATGCCGTAGATTCCTATCATGAAGAGTATATATGCCACGTTTGGATTTGAGAGAGTGTGCAGGATTTGCTGTCGCCAACTCATCTCTTTGTACGTTAGCTCCAGATCTTTGGTACTTAGGGTAATATTTCTACTTTTTATGGTCACATTCATGTTGTCTATCTTCTCCAACAGAAGCGTTGTATTCTCGGCTATTAATTCTATTACATTGAGTTCTAACGCTTCTGTTGGAGTCGCTGATATTGATTCCCTAACGGCAGACTCTGCCCACGTGACGTTTCTGTTGTGTCTCTCCGCAAGAGCCTTCATATAAGATGCAAAGTGTTCCGTTATTTTTTCAGATACTTCTCCCTGACCTGTAATTTCTACGGGGTGAGCTGCTCCTATTGTAGTGCCTGGAGACATAGCGGCTATATGGCTTGACATTAGAATAAATGTTCCCGCTGATGCTGCCCTCGCGCCCGAAGGATAAACGTATACTACGACAGGCACATCAGAGGATTCTATATCTTTTACAATTTCCATCATAGAATCGCCCAATCCTCCAGGCGTATCTAGTCTCATTATAATGATATAACTCTCCTCTTCAAAAGAAAGATGGACGTACTCCGCTACAGTGGGATCTATTACTCCCTTTACGTCTAGTATTAATCCCTGCTTTCCGATGGCAGGAGTAAGTAGGAGCAAAATTATGATAAGTAATAATCTGGGACTCATATAGGAACTTTAAAATATTGAGTATATATTTATGTCTTTAGTGTTGGACATGGAAATACCTTGGACAGAAAAATACAGACCGAAGAAACTCAATGAGATTGTAGGCCAAGACGCGATTGTGAAGAGACTGGAAACCTATGTAAAACTCAGAAATCTTCCTCATTTGCTCTTTGCCGGTGGTGCTGGAGTAGGAAAGACTACCTGTGCTTTAGTCCTTGCAAGAGAACTTTTTGGAGAAGACTGGCATGGAAATTTTTTAGAATTAAATGCAAGTGATGAGCGCGGCATAGACGTCGTTAGGAATAAAATCAAAGACTTTGCCAGAACTATGCCCTTCGGAGAGCACAGTTTCAAAATAATTTTTTTGGATGAGAGTGATGCGCTAACACCAGATGCCCAAAATGCTTTGAGGAGAACAATGGAGAGATATACGGCTACGTGTAGATTTATTCTTTCTTGTAACTATTCCAGCAAAATTATCCCTCCTATCCAATCTAGGTGTGCCTTATTTAGGTTCAAACCCTTAAATTCCAAAGATATAACAAAAAGACTTAAATACATAGCCAAAAAAGAGGGTGTGAGCCTCGATGATGGTGCCATAGACGCTAACATTTACATATCAGAAGGAGATATGAGGATGGCAATAAACATACTTCAAGCCATATCTTCGCTCGGAGAGACAGTAGATCCTGAAAAAGTCTACGAAATAGCAGGTACAGCGAGACCAAGCGATATAAGAGATATGATTAATCTCGCCTTGCAGGGCAATTTTATTGAGGCTAAAGACAAATTAGAGAATCTACTTACGGATTATGGAGTATCTGGCATAGATGTTATAAAACAAATCCACAAGGAATTGTTTAACTTAGATATTCCAGATACCACAAAAATTCAGATATTGGATAAGACTGGAGAGTTTGAATTTAGACTGGTTGAGGGCAGCAACGAGAGGATACAACTTGAGGCATTGCTGGCAAATCTTGCCTTCTTAGGAAAAGGTGGTTGAGATAACAATCTCAAAGCTTTCTATTTCGAAGGAAATGGTAGAGAGGAATATACTTTTGATAGGCAAGGTAGATTACAAATCCATCCTTAAAATCTACAATAAGATAAGGGAAGTAGGTTATGACAGGATAGCGTTCATATGCAAGCGCGACTTGATAAAGGACTTACCCAGTAATTTAAGGATTTCTTGGCGGGATGTCAGAGAAGACTCCATTATCATTCCCCTTGATGATTTTGATTTGAGCGAATTTGAGTCTTTATATCATGCTGCAGCAGGCTATCATCCTTCATTTGAAGAGTTAAAAATCTTAGAAAGGATACTTAAGATTCTAAAAGAAAAAGGAAAAAAGAAGGCAGAAGATCTTCAAGAGATAGCCGAAGAAATTCTTGAAAATGAGGGTGGATCTGCAATAGAGAAAATAGTCATAAGGTTAGTAGGCGGAGCCACCGAGCATCTATCATGTGTAGTGGGTGAAGAAAAAGGATTAGAAAAAATAAAAGGAGATATTGTGATAGACGCTACCGAAGTACCGGGTAGTGGACAGAGAGCCACGCTTTTTGCACTGGTAAATCGAATTCCTGATTCAAATTTAGTTGTTTTTTTTGATAGGGGTGAGGTACTCTCAGAGATTTCTCCATTCATTAGTTTTGATTATACTATATTTAAAGAATTGAGAAGGAGAGATATTTTCTTTTTCTTAGTCATAGAAAACCTTGAGGGTATTCCAAAGATAATTCTGGATCAATTTAGATATCATCTCATAGGAAGGCTTACAAAGTTTGAAGCACCTATTCTGAGGGATTTTTATAAGATGGAGAATGAGTTAATTGAAATAGTTCTAAACCTTCCGGATGGGGTATTCCTGTTATTAAAGGGTACTGAGCCCATGGACGTTTTAGAGGTGTAACTTTTGAGAAACATCTTATCCGTCTTAGATTACAAGGATATTTTATTTGACTTGTTAAGTTCCTCAAAATTTTTGAAAGAAAACAAATTTCAAGAAGTATTGAAGGGAAAAAGTCTGGGAATGATATTTGAAAAACCTTCAACTCGCACAAGAGTCTCTTTTGAGGTAGCTATGACTCAATTAGGCGGCCATGCACTGAATCTCTCTCCAGAGGATTTACAACTTGCAAGAGGAGAGTCCATGGAGGATACTGCACGTACTTTAAGCAGATACGTTGATGCAATAATGATTAGGACAAAAAAACATGAAGATTTGGAATTATTTGCAAAGCATTCAAGCGCTCCTGTTATCAACGGTCTTACCGAAAAAGAGCATCCGTGCCAAGCATTGGCAGATCTATTTACAATAGAGGAATATAAAGGCTTTGACGGTAAATTCGTCTGGATTGGCGACGTAAATAATGTTTGTAACTCTTTAATGCTTGGATCTTCAATTATGGGTATGAATATGGTGATTTCGTCTCCTGAGAGATACATGCCCAGAGCAGAGATCTTTAATATTGCTAAAAAAATATCAAAAGAAACTGGAGGAAAAATAGAGTATATAAAAAATCCAAAGGAAGCAATAAAAAACGCAGACATAGTTTATACTGATGTTTGGGTAAGCATGGGACACGAGGACGAATACGAGAATAGAATCACCGCGTTTAAGCAATACCAAGTTAACGAAGAACTCGCAAAACTTGCAAAGGAGGATCATATATTTATGCACTGTCTTCCTGCTCAGAGGGGTATTGAGGTTACTGATGATATAATCGATGGTAAACACTCCGTTATATTCGATCAGGCAGAAAACAGGCTTCATACACAAAAGGCTATATTGATATATGCGGTACTGGGAAAGCAAGCACTAAGGAGGTTTAGGCATTAGTAAGACTATGGCTGAGAAGATATTAGGCAGACATTCTGGAAAGGATGCTAACGCCGGAGATATCGTTCTCGCAGATATAGACTTTGTCATGGGTCAGGACGGTACTACTCCTTTAGCAATAGATTCCTTCAAGGAAATGAATGGAAAAGAAGTATGGAATGGAGAAAGGATTGCCTTTGTTATCGATCATAACGCGCCAAGCCCGAGCGAAAGAATTTCCTCTCTGCATAAAATGATGAGAGACTTCGCAAAAAAAAACAGAGTTAACCTCTATGATGTTGGTTTCGGAATATGCCATCAGGTAGTATTAGAGAGGGGTCATGTACTTCCCGGCTCCCTCGTTGTTGGTGCAGATTCTCATACGTGCACTTACGGAGCCTTAGGAGCATTTTCTGCAGGTATTGGAAGTACTGATATGGCTACAGTGCTCATATCAGGAAAATTATGGCTCAAGGTACCAGAAACCATCAAGTTTATTATAGAAGGAAAGTTGCAAGCGGGAGTTTATTCTAAGGATCTTATTTTGTATTTGATTGGTGAAATGGGAAGTGATGGTGCTACATACAAAGCAGTTGAATTCGAGGGAGATACGATTTTTTCTTTAAGCGTAGATGCTAGGATGACCATTTGTAACATGGCTGTTGAGATGGGTGCGAAGACAGGAATGATAAAGGCGGACGAAAAAACGATAGAATGGTTAAAAAAAAGAACTTTCAAGGAGTTTGAAGTTATAAATAGTGATGAAGACGCTAATTTTAATGAAATAATAGATTTTAACGCTTCTAATCTGTCTCCTATGATAGCTTGCCCGCACACCGTGGATAACGTTAGACCTGTAGAAGACATAGAAGGTACCGAGGTAAATCAAGCATTCTTGGGAACCTGTACCAACGGAAGACTGGAGGATCTGAGTATAGCCGCAAGAATTTTGAAAGGAAAGAGAATAGATGAAAACGTAAGGATGATCGTTGCCCCAGCCTCGAAAGATGTATTGATAAGCGGAATGGAGACGGGCGTGATCCAAGATTTAATAAAGGCCGGCGCGTGTTTGGCGCCACCGGGTTGCGGACCCTGTGTGGGAACGCATTTAGGAATTCCAAGCGATGGGGAGAATGTTATATCTACGGCAAATAGAAACTTCAAGGGACGAATGGGTAACCCCAACGCCTTTATATATCTCGCCTCTCCTGCGACAGTAGCAGTCTCAGCGCTTCATGGAGAGATAAGAGATCCAAGAGAGGCGATAAAATGATTTTTGAAGGAAAAGTTCATAAATTCGGAGACAATATAAACACCGACTACATCATATCTGGAAAGTATAAGTTCTCTACTTTAGACATGAAAGAACTCGCAAAACATTTGATGGAAGATATAGATCCTAAATTCATCGAGAAAATCACCCCCGGAGACATAATCGTAGGAGGAAAGAATTTTGGTTGTGGCTCAAGTAGAGAGCAGGCACCCTTGGTAATAAAACATGCTAACATTTCATGCGTAATAGCAGAGAGTTTTGCGAGGATATTCTACAGAAACGGGATAAACGTAGGACTTCCTCTGGTAGAATGTGAATCCGTCGATGAAATAAGCGATGGAGACATAATCACAGTAAATTTAGAAGAAAACAGGATAATAAACAAGACTAAGAAGAGAGAGATTAAATCAAAAAGATTACCCGAATTCATGCTTAAAATACTCAAGGACGGCGGTCTTGCAGAGCATTTCAAGAAGCACGGCGGTTTTAATTTTTAGAGAAGGGGGTTATCCAGATTCTGACACATAGTCATTCAGACTCACCAACACTTTAGGAATCTTAAAACGAAATTACGTACCGTCCACTCAATTGTTCTTTTTAATGTATTCGAGCGCTCTACAAAAGGTACTAAAAGACAACCCAAATCGTAATAAAAATCAATGAATAGCCTGCCCAATATATTTTTCTCCAAAACATCATCTCTGAAGTTTCTAAGGGGCTGTAATTCTGTTTGGTCGTTAAACGATGCCGTAGCTAGTATACACGGTTTTTTTACAACGTTTATATTCAGATCGTTGCTTTGAGTGTTATATTCGTTACCATTCTTGTCATGATAGGTTACCTTGCAAGGTTCTAACTTGAAGTCTCCTATTATGGTTGGTCTTAATTTATATGAGTAAGACTTAATATCTGCAGGAGCTAATTTTTCATAGCTCCAATTTACTGAGCCTTCTACTAGTTCAAAAGATTCAGGATACGTATCTACTAATTCAGCATTTATAGCATCTGTTCTTCCCCGATTTTCAGTCGTTACAGCGATATTAAGATCATTGCCTAAAACTACCGTTTCCTTATCTACTTGTTTTTCCAAAATCAATTTTGGTTCTAATTTGTAAGCATCGTAGGCATCTGCTCTACCACTACCCTGGGTATCTATGTCCTCTCCGATGTCCTTTGCAGTATCCATCATCCTAGATTTGACTTCATCGGGCGTTATATTCGGATAAGCTTCGATTAACAGGGCAGCTATACCAGAGGCATGAGGAGTCGCCATCGAAGTTCCAGAAGCCCTCGTGTAGTCTTCATCTATGGGCAGTCCCATACTCGTGCCTGCTGCCCTGGCTGAGGCTATGTTTACACCGGGCATACAGATATCAGGCTTATGCCTACCATCCAAGGTAGGACCTCGACTGCTGAAATAGGCAATTTTATCATCTTTGTCGGTTGCCCCTATCGTAATAACTTTTCTAGCAACTGCAGGAATACCAACAGTACCTTTTTCAGGCCCGCTGTTACCAGCTGCTACACAGACAACAATCCCTTCTTCAACAGCTGCATCGCAAGTCCTTGATAATGGATCGGTTCCATCTCCGTTTTGAGGAGTTCCTAGACTTAAATTGATTACTTGTGCATTATTTTCGACAGCCCACTCGATTCCTTGGATTATAGTAGTAAGAGTCCCCTGTCCATGAGAGTTCAACGCTTTAGCAGCCAGAAATTTGACGCCAGGTGCAACTCCCACGTACACTTTTTCACTAGCAGTACCATTTCCACCGATGATTCCTGCCACGTGTGTTCCATGCCCATGTCCATCGAATGGGCCTTCTCCAGTAAAATCTACCTCTTTAATCACACGGTTTTTAAGATCAGGATGGTCTTCATCGATTCCCGTATCAATGACAGCTACCAATACATCTTTACCATCGAACCCTTCTGCCCACATCTTATTTGCATTAATTAATGAAACACTATCATTTAACATAGTATAGACGGTAAGATCTTCATGAACTTCCTCTACTTCTTTCTCTTCCGCTAAAATCATTACCATCGAAACAGGTACTTTCACACTTACCATATTCGTAAGTTTATGTACCGCTATAATCTCACAACCTTGTTCTCTTAATTTTTCTAACTTTTCTTCACTAACTTTGGTCTTAAACTGAATAATTAGGCCAATTTTGTGATCAGGACTCTTTTTTTCTATTTTTCTAACTTTAGTAAAAAATGTTTTATCTATGAATTTCTCCTCTGGCATGATCATCCCTCCTTAATTTCATATTAACCTCGGCCTTTAGAATTGCATCGAGAATATAAGAATGATAGGGTTCAGTAATAAAATAATTTTTTATAAAATTGTGGGTGCAACGAACCACGCTGCAAATCAAAGAGCCACAAAACTCTTAATAGCCTCTCTAATTACTTCGCTCCTCGAAGAAAATTTACCGTTCCTCACAAGGGTATCGATCTCTTCTATGTGCCTTCTTGGCATCCTCACCGTAACCCTATCATCCCTCATACTTAATAAATGAAAGTTGGAAAATATTTAAATGATCTTCACTATTTTGCAAAACGAAAACTTTGGTGTGAAAATTTTCCAGAAATAGTAAATGGAGGTAAACATGAAAGAAGAGATTATTACCAACGTAAAGTTGAATGACGAAGAAATATTAAATTTATTTGATGATACAATTAGAGAATGGTGGATAAAGACTTTTTCATCCAGTAAAGAACTTTTTACCCCTCCGCAAAAAATTGCGGTTCCATTAATCCACGAGGATGAAAATGTATTGATTTGCTCTCCTACAGGCTCTGGAAAGACTCTTTCAGCGTTTATATCGATTATAAATAAATTGTTTGTACTCTCAAAAAACGAAGGTCTATCAAACAGCGTTTACTGCCTTTACATTTCCCCTTTAAGATCTCTTGTAAACGATATCCATAAGAACTTGGAGGATCCCTTGTCTGAGATACGAGAAATTGCCACGGAAAAAGGCATAGAAGTAGGCGAAATAAGACATGCTATCCGTCATGGAGACATACCTACCAGCGAAAGATCTAAAATGCTGAAGAAAACGCCCCACATTCTGAATACTACTCCTGAGACTTTAGGCATTCTTTTGAATTCTCCAAGATTCAAGGAAAAGTTAAAGACGGTTAGATGGGTAATTGTAGATGAAATACATTCTCTAGCAGGCTCTAAAAGAGGAGTACATCTTTCCGTTGGTTTAGAACGCTTAGAAGAGATTGCAAAGGATTTTGTTAGAATTGGATGCTCCGCTACCATAGAGCCCTTGAAAGAGGTAGGAAGGTTTTTGGTGGGGAAAGATAGGCAAGTAAAGGTTGTGGATACCAGATTCGCGAGAAAATTCGATATAAGACTTTTATGTCCCGTCCCAGATCTAATCTACACATCATCGGAGGAATTAGGCGATAATCTTTATGAAATGATACACAGGTTGGTAAAAGAGCATAAAAATACTCTGATTTTTACCAATACAAGAAACGGAGCAGAAAGGGTGCTTTATAATCTTAGAACACGTTACCCAGAGTTTTACAACGAGGAAAACTCTGGATGTCACCATGGTTCAATGGGTAAGCACGGCAGGATAGAGATAGAAGATAAGTTGAAGAACGGTGATGTTAAGGTGGTAACTTCCTCTACCTCT